>JACUUN010000019.1 GCA_014859265.1 Coriobacteriia bacterium | reverse complement strand
GAACCTCTCTATATTCCCCTCCAGGCGGCGCCGCTGCGCCGGCGTTGCCATTATGTTGCTGCTCGTCCCGAGGTCCGATATCATCCCCCGGAGGTCCGAGGGTCGTCGCGGCACGGCGCCGTGAGGGAAGGGGAGCACCTAGATGGAGCAGTGGATAGCGTGGGCGGCGCCGGTGGCGGCTGTCATCGGCTTCGCGGTCGCGATCTACCTCGGCTCCTGGGTCCTCAAGCAGGACCCCGGTAACGAGAAGATGCAGGCGATCTCCAAGGCGACGCAGGAGGGTGCGCTCGCGTTCCTGCTCCGCGAGTACCGCGTGCTGGTCGTCTTCGCGCTGGTGGTCGCGGCGATCATCTGGGCCGTGCCCGCGATGCCGCCGCTCACCGCGGTCGCGTTCCTGACCGGTGCGGTGCTCTCCGCCGGGGCCGGCTACTTCGGGATGTACATCGCGACCAGAGCGAACTCGCGGACCGCCCAGGCAGCCACGATCGGCGTTCACAAGGCCCTCAACGTGGCGTTCCGCTCCGGTCTGACGATGGGGCTCACCGTCGCCTCCTTCGGACTGGGCGGGCTGAGCCTGTGGGTGATCCTCATGATCATCACGGGCGAGAACCCCCAGCCCGAAGTGGTCAACGGGTTCGCCATGGGCGCCAGCTCCATCGCGCTGTTCGCGCGCGTCGGCGGCGGCATCTACACCAAGGCGGCCGACGTGGGCGCAGATCTCGTGGGGAAGGTCGAGGCCGGCATCCCCGAGGACGATCCGCGCAACCCGGCCGTCATCGCCGACAACGTCGGGGACAACGTCGGCGACGTCGCGGGTATGGGCGCCGACCTCTTCGAGAGCTTCGTCGGGTCGATCCTGGCGCCGGTCGTGCTGGCGGTGTCGCTGTGGGGGCTGGCAGGGCCCGGCTTCGGATCGATCGACTTCCGCTACGGCGTGATCGCGCCCCTGCTGATCGCCGCCATCGGCATCGTCACGTCGATCATCGGGCTGTTCGCGGTGCGCGCCAAGGAGGGCGGCAACCTGCACGGCGCGCTCAACATGGGCACCTACGTGGCCGCGGTCCTGCAGGTGGCCGCGATGGGCTTCCTGTTCTGGCACTGGTCCACCCGCGAAGGTGCCGACCCCGCCCGCCTGTGGTTCTTCGCCGCCGTGCTGGCCGGCCTGGCCGCCGGTATCGCCATCGGCAGGATCACCGAGTACTTCTGCTCGGCGGACCACAACCCGGTGAAGAAGATCGCGGCAGCCTCCGAGACCGGGGCGGCGACGAACATCATCGCGGGACTGGGTACCGGCATGATGTCCACCGCACTCCCGATCATCGTGGTCGGCGTGGGCATCCTGGTCGCCTACGTGGCCGGCAACGCCGCCGATCCGGAACTCCCGCTCTCCGGCATCTACGGCATCGGCCTGGCGGCCCTCGGTATGCTGTCCATCACAGCGATCACGGTAGGCGTGGATGCCTACGGTCCGGTCGCGGACAACGCCGGAGGGATCGCTGAGATGGCCGAGATGGGCGCCCCGATCCGCAAGATCACCGACTCCCTGGACAGCGTCGGGAACACCACCGCCGCGATCGCGAAGGGCTTCGCGATCGGCTCGGCCGGCCTGACCGCGCTCGCGCTGTTCGTGGCGTTCCGCACCTCGCTGGTTGCCGGCGGTGTCACGCTCGACATGAGCCTGGAGAACCCGTACGTGATCGTCGGCCTGTTCCTCGGCGGGATGCTGCCGTTCCTGTTCGGGGCCCTCACGATGGGCGCCGTCGGCCGCGCGGCGTTCTCGATGATCGGCGAGGTGCGCCGACAGTTCAAGGAGATCCCGGGGATCATGGAGGGCACCGGCAAGCCGGACTACGCCGCCTGCGTCGACATCTCGACCAAGGCCGCACTCAGAGAGATGATCGTGCCCGGCGCGATCGCCGTGACCGCGCCGATCGTCGTCGGCCTGTACCGCGTGGACATGCTCGCGGGCCTGCTGGCCGGCGCGCTGGTCACCGGGTTCCTGCTGGCCGTGTTCATGGCCAACGCCGGTGGCGCGTGGGACAACGCCAAGAAGTACATCGAGGGCGGCAGGCACGGCGGCAAGGGCTCGGAGGCGCACAAGGCCGCGGTGGTGGGCGACACCGTCGGCGACCCGTTCAAGGACACCTCGGGCCCCTCGATGAACATCCTCATCAAGCTCATGACCGTCGTGAGCCTGGTGTTCGTCCCGCTGTTCGTCAACATCCACGGCTGAGAAGAGCCGGCGCCTCCGGCGTCGGAGGACGGTTGTACAATGCTCCCGGGCGCGACTCGCGTCCGGGAGCGTCGTCTCTTCCTCGGAAGGAGGTTTCGTGGGCCGCATCCCCGACGAGGACGTCGCCAAGGTCCGCGAAGCCACCGATATCGCGTCGCTAGTGGGGGAGACCGTGCAGCTCAGGCGCAAGGGACGCCTGCTGTGGGGGCTGTGCCCCTTCCACGGTGAGAAGACCCCTAGCTTCAAGGTCGACCCCGGCACCCAGCTGTGGCACTGCTTCGGCTGCGGGGAGGGGGGAGACGCGTTCGGCTTCGTGATGCGCACGGAGAACGTGGACTTCCCCGAGGCGATCCGTATCCTCGCCGGCCGCGCCGGCATCGAGGTCCGAGAGGAGCGCGGCGAGCGCGCGAGCCGCAGGGAACGTCTGACCGCGGCCTGCGACGCGGCGGCGGAGTTCTACCACCGGGTGCTCGTGGGCTCCAAGGAGGCCGGGGTGGAGGCGGCGCGGGAGTACCTGGCGAGCCGGGGCTTCGGGATCGATGTCGCCAAGCGGTTCCGCCTGGGCTACGCGCCCGGCCGCGGCTCGCTCGTCGCGCACCTGGGCGAGCGCGGGTTCACTGCCGAGGAGATGGCCGCCGCCGACCTCGCCCGCCTCGGCGAGGCGGCCAGAGACCGCTTCTTCGAGCGCGTGATGTTCCCGATCCACGACCTGCGAGGCAGGTGCATCGGCTTCGGCGGACGAGTCATGGGCGAGGCGCACCCGAAGTACCTCAACACGTCCGAGACGCCGCTGTTCCGCAAGTCGGCGAACCTGTACGCCGTGGACCGGGCGAAGAACGAGATCGTGCGGGCGGGCGAGGCGGTCGTGGTCGAGGGCTACACGGACGTGATCGCGCTGCACGAGGCGGGTCTGCGCAACGCGGTAGCGACGCTGGGCACGGCGCTCACGGAAGAGCATCTCCGGATGCTGTCCCGGTTCGCGCCGCGTATCGTGTACCTCTTCGACGGCGACGAGGCAGGTCGCCGTGCCGCGGATCGCGCCGCTGACATGACGGACTGGCGCACGCTCGCGGGGGCGCGCGGGGACATCCAGCTCGCTGTGGCCCTCATGCCTGGCGGCAAGGACCCCGCGGAGTTCGTGGCCGAGGAGGGGCCAGAGGCCATGCGGGGTATCCTGACCGCCGCCGTCCCGCTCGCCCGGTACGCGCTGGACCGCAGGATGGAACGGCACGACTTGGAGACGCCGGAAGGGAGGAGCGCGGCGCTGGCCGACGCCGCGGAGTTCCTCGCCCCGTTGGGCGAGTCGTTGCTGGGCATGGACTACCGTCGCTATGTGGCCGGACGGTTGATGACGGAGTACGAGACGGTGTCGCTCGCCGTGCGAAAGGCGCCCTCCTCCGCTCCCCGGCAGGGGACCCGGCAGGGGGGAGCTGCCTCCTCGCCACCCCGAGAGCGGGCGGTTCCGCCGCCGCTGAGTCCTCACGAGCGGGCGGAGCGAGAGGTGGTGAGGTTGCTGGCGCTCGTGCCCGGGCTGAGGGCCGAGGCACGGGAATTGCTCTCTCCCGCCGTCATGGCTTCGGAGCGGTACCGCACGCTGCTCGAGCGCGTGTGCGGATGCGGAGGCGCCGTCGGCGGTGACTTGTACGCGCGAGTGCGGGAACAAGACATTGAGGCGGCGGCCGAGTTGACGGGCCTGCTCGTGGATGCCTCGGCGCCTGCGCGGCCGGATGTCGCGTTCGAGGAACTGCTAACGAAGCTCAAGGAGTACGCGCTCGAGCGTCTAATACTAGGGAGACAATCCGAGATGCGCGCCGCCGAGGCGGCGAGGGACCGTGGGCGCTGCGACGAACTCTTCAAGGAGACCTCCGCGCTGACGTTGCAGCTGGAGCGCCTGCGGCGCGGTCTCGGCGGATCCGGCGGACACGAGAGGGATCAGGGGACCAGTGACGGCTAAGGCGACCACAAGCGGTAAGAAGGGAGCCTCGAAGCACGCTCCCGAACTGGAGTTGGCCGAGGTGAAGACGCTCGTCAAGATGGGCAAGGCCAAGGGTAACCTGAGCGACGTGGAGATCCAGGGCGCTCTCGGCGACATCGACCTCTCCGAGGAGCAGGTCGAGAACATCTACGCGTTCTTCTCGCGCAACAGCATCGAGATCGTCGACGACGGCGTGGAGACCGCCCCGGCGGCGGAGGAGGATACGGACATCGAGGTGCTCGAGGGCGAGGCAGCCATCGAGGAGATCCCCGAGGTCCCCGCCGAAGACCCTGCGCCCGCGAAGGCCGAGGCGGCCAAGGCTGCCGCCAAGAAGAAGGCGAAGAAGCGCGCGGAAACCGCCGCTCTCCAGCCTCTCACGAGCGATCCGGTGCGGATGTACCTCAAGGAGATCGGCAAGGTGCCGCTGCTGACCGCGCGGCAAGAGGTCGACCTGGCGATGAAGATCGAGGCCGGCCTGGAAGCGGCCGCACGTCTGGAGGCCGCCGAGGAGGCCGGCATCGATCTGGACCGCGCCGAGCGGCGCCGGCTGACGCGTATCGAAGCGATCGGCCTGAACGCGAAGAAGCAGCTCGTGGAGGCGAACCTGCGCCTCGTCGTGTCCATAGCGAAGCGTTACGTCGGGCGCGGGATGCTCTTCCTCGACCTCATCCAGGAAGGAAACCTCGGGCTGATCCGCGCGGTCGAGAAGTTCGACTACACCAAGGGCTACAAGTTCTCCACCTACGCGACCTGGTGGATCCGTCAGGCGATCACTCGCGCGATCGCCGACCAGGCGCGGACGATCAGAATCCCGGTGCACATGGTCGAGACGATCAACAAGCTCATCCGCGTGCAGCGGCAGCTGCTCCAGGACCTGGGGCGCGAGCCCGCCCCCGAGGAGATCGGGGAGAAGATGGAGATGACCTCCGAACGCGTGCGCGAGATCCTCAAGATCAGCCAGGAGCCGGTGAGCCTGGAGACGCCGATCGGCGAGGAGGAGGACAGCCAGCTCGGCGACTTCATCGAGGACGGTGAGGCGGTGGTGCCCCCAGAGGCCGCCAGCTTCACGATGCTGCAGGACCAGCTCTCGAAGGTGCTGGATTCGCTGTCCGAGCGCGAACGCAAGGTGATCGAGCTGCGGTTCGGACTGACCGACGGGCACCCGCGCACGCTGGAGGAGGTCGGCCGCGAGTTCGGGGTCACCCGCGAGCGCATCCGGCAGATCGAGTCCAAGACGTTGTGCAAGCTGCGGCATCCGTCGCGCTCCGGCAAGCTGAAGGACTACCTGGAGTAGCGTCGGGAGGCGCGCGGCGCGGGCACCTGTATCCCCTCTGCCGCCGAGCCCGCCGGGACGCGAAGAGGCCCCCAGCATGGCCGGGGGCCTTCGTCTTCGTTGGCTCCTCGGGTAGGACTCGAACCTACAACCCTCCGGTTAACAGCCGGATGCTCTGCCGATTGAGCTACCGAGGAGTGTCGCTGGACCCGCGGGCGGGTCCGGGGGCACGGACACGGATTATAGGGCGGGGGCCGAGGTCTCGCAACAACACGGCGCGAACGGTGGCACGCATATCGCGTCAGTCTGTGCGAGCGATAGGCGGATGCGCCTTGGGTTATCATGTGTAGTCGCGTCACGACCCGGTCGTCGGTGCGGGCCCGTAGCTCAACGGCGGAGCAGGGGACTCATAATCCCTTGGTTGCAGGTTCGAATCCTGCCGGGCCCACCACGACGCCGAGGGGGACCATGTGCCCAACCAGACTAGCCCGCAAGGATCGGGCGAGGGCCAACAGGAGACGGCTTCTTGCGCTGGCCGGCGGGGTGCTGGCGGCGGGCTTCGGGGCCGCGATGGCGCTCGCGCTCACCGGCGTGCCCGCGGATGGTGAAGCCGGCGTACGGGTCGAGGGGCCTGCGCCCCCGGTCGAGACCACCGCGCTCGTGGCAGCTGCCGAACCGACCTCCCCCCCGGCGCCGACGCGTCAGGTCGTCGAGGTGCCCGAGGTGCGCGGCAAGGCCCTGGCCGAAGCCGAGATGGTCATGTCGCTCGCCGGCTTCTCCGTGGAGCGCGAGGCCGATGACGCGGCCCCGCCCGACCCGGATCGGCGCGTGACGGGTCAGACGCCCCCGGCAGGCACGAAGCTGGAGGCGGGCGCCACGATCGTGCTCTCGCACGCCGTGGAGCCCGAGAAGACGCCCGGCGCACCGACCACGCAGTTCGTCGTCGCGATCGACCCCGGCCACCAGCGCCGCTCCAACATGGGCGTCGAGCCGATCGGGCCGGGCTCCTCGGAGACCAAGACCAAGGTCACGGGGGGTACGACAGGCGTGGTGAGCCGGATGCCCGAATACGAGTTCGCCCTCAAGCTCTCGAACAAGGTCAAGGAACGGCTGGAGGCGTCGGGGGTGAAGGTCGTCATGACCCGTACCAGGCACGACGTCGACATGAGCAACGTGGAGCGCGCCAAGATCGCCAACAAGGCCGGCGCCGACCTGGCCGTGCGCATCCATGCCGACGGGAACCCCGACCGGTCCATGAGCGGCATCTCGACGCTGTGCCCCGCCTCGAACAGGTGGACCAAGCCGATCTCGACCCGCAGCAAGTCCGCGGCTGTGGCGGTGCAGCGCGGCATGGTCAAGGCCACCGGCGGCAAGGACCTCGGCATCATCGAGCGCGGCGACATCACGGGCTTCAACTGGTCGAAGGTTCCCGTCATACTCGTGGAGGCCGGCTTCATGTCCAACCCCACCGAGGACCAGCGCCTCGCGTCGGACGGCTACCAGGACAAGCTGGCCGACGGTATCGTCGAGGGCGTGATGGCCTACCTCGCGGGCTAGCGGCGGGAATCGCCGCGGTCCTCGCAGTGGGCGAGGAGGAAGCGCGTGGGGGCAGGATCGGGGTTCGGGAGGGCCGTTCTGGTCGGTGGCGTCGTCGGTGTCGTCGCCGTGGCCGCGGCGGTCGTGGCCCTGGCATCGGTCGCCGGACCGTCCGGGGAGGTCGGCCCGGTCCTCGTCGTGCTCGCCGCTCCCGACGAGGACGGAGTGCGCTGCGGAGCCGTCATCGCCGAGGTCGACGTGCGGTCGGGAGGGATCCGGCTGGTGGATCCCGCGACGGAGTCGCGCCTGACGGGCGTCACGTACACGAGGGTGGGTGAGGCCTTCCCCTTCGGCGGCGGGGGCGCGGTCCTCGGTGCGGTGCGCGCCGCCGGGCTCACCGACGCCGACGCCGCTGTCGGCCTCGACGAGCGGGTCTGGATGCCGGCCGTCGACCGGGCCGGGGGCATCCGGGTCACGGTTCCCGAGGACCTGGACGCCTTCGTCTCGGGGAGGCTCGAGCGCTTCCGCGAGGGAGCCGAGACGGTGAACGGAGAGCGCGCCGCGGCCCTGTTGGCTGCGTCCGCGCACGTGAGCCGCAGTTCGGCACGGCGTGCTCTGCAGGAGACGCTCGCGGCGGGCGCGCTGCGGGCGCTCGGCCGCGAACCGCTCCCCGAGGACGGCGAAGGCGGGGTCGACTCGACCTTACGCCGCCCTGCTCTCGAGCGGCTGTGGCCTTCGCTCACAGGGGCGATGCAGCGCTGGTCCCCCTCAACCTCGTCCACGTGAGTGCCGATAAGACGGTGGCTTTGCGCGTACTGCCAGGATTTGCCGTACAATCGTCCGGGAGCGTGCGAACACAGCCATAGACGCAGCATGGAGGGGTAGCTCGTGGCCGACACGCAGAAGAGGGGCACTCCCGTTCCTATCGCAGTGCTGCTGGTGGTCCTTGCCGCGGCCGTCCTCGCTGCCTCCGCGTTCTACGCACTGGGTGGGGGCGACTTGATCACGGCGCTCTTCGCCCGCTCGCCGCAGGTCAAACAGGGCTCCGTCGTCCCCGTGAAGCCGACGCCCTCCCCGAAACCGACGCTCGGCTCCGAGCCGGAGTCGCTGCCCTCGGCGGAGCCGCAAGGCCTGGACCTGCCGTCGGGGATGACCGAGCGGCAGGCACTGCGCCTGTGGCAGGAGCAGGTCGACTCCCAGGCCAACATCGTGAAGCTCGTCGACGGCAAGGTCCGCGAGCTCACCTTCCAGGCTGCCGAGGAGGACGGCGATCGGGCGAGCGTTCGGTTCAGGGCGACCTTCTCGGACGGCTCCTCGGCGCCGGGCACCTTCGTGATGTCCAAGTCGGGGGACCTGTGGTTCCTGGAGTACGTGAGCGGGATGCGGCGGACCAGCGACGTCGGCGCGCTCTCCGACACGGTGAACCGCGGCAGGGGGGAGGAGCCGAAGACCTCGCTGCCCGATCCGGACGAGGTCGACGTCGAGGTGCTCAACGCGGTGCTCGACGCGCAGGCCGCCAGCCAGCACGTCTTTGAGGACTACCTCTCGGGCAACATGGAGCGGGTGGTGGTCGACGACGTGAAGAAGGGCGCGAACACCGCCACGATCAAGCTGACCATGCACGAGGCCGACGAGACCGTGAAGGCCGAGGTCGTCTGCCTGTCCAGGGAGTTCCGCGGCGAGAGGCTGTGGTTCCTCGCCGCGTTCGAGCGCGTATCGAGCGAGTAGGCCGCGCGCGGCAGGCGCGCCGTAGGGGCCTCCCGAGAGTCGTGGGACCGTAGCACACGTGGCAGCAGCGGCTGGGAGACGGTGTGGAGCTTAGGGATTACCTGAAGGTCGTGCGCGCCCGCAAGTGGGTGATCCTGCAGGCGGTCGTGGTGGTGACCCTCACGGCCCTCGTGGTGAGCTTCCTCCAGCCCCCCAGATACCAGGGTGAGGCCAAGGTCCTCATCTCCGAGAAGGACACCGGCGCGGCGCTCTTCGGCACCATCCTGCCGGAACTCTCCAGCCAGCCCGAACGCGGATTGCAGACGCAGGTGCAGCTCATGCAGCTGCGCCCCCTGGCAGAGGAGACCATCCGGAAGCTCGACCTCAAGACCGATCCGGAGACTCTGCTGAAGCGCGTACAGGTCTCGGCCGTCGGTCAGACGAACATCGTGACCATCAAGGCCACCGACGGGGACCCCGAGTCGGCCGCGCGCATCGCCAACACCATGGCCGACGAGTTCGTGCAGTGGTCCAAGGGCTACAAGCGCGAGAGCCTCAGGGCGGCCTCGACCGAGGTCGAGTCGCGGCTGGAAGAGGCCAAGGAGCAGGTGCTCGAACTCGGCAGGAAGATCGACGCCGAGGGCAAGAGCGACGACGTCGCCGCCGAGCTCCAGATCGCGACGGGCGCGTACACGACGCTCGCCGAGAAACTGGAGCAGCTGCGCATCAACGAGCAGCTCGAGATCGGCTCCGGCAGGGTGGTGAGCGGCGCCGTGGGGACGGAAGACCCCGTCTCGCCCAAGCCGCTGCGCAACGGCGTCCTCGGGACGGCGGTCGGCCTCGTCTTCGGTCTCGGCATGGCGTTCCTCTACGAGTACCTCGACAACACCATCAAGTCCGAGGACGAGGTCGAGCGGCTGTTCGGGGCCCCGGTCCTCGGGCACATCCCGACGGACAGGGTCCCCAAGGAGCAGGCACAGCGCCTGGCGATAGTGGAGAGCCCCGGCTCGCGTACGGCCGAGGCGTATCGGGTCCTGCGCAACTCGCTCGACTTCATCAACTTCCAGCACGACACAACGACGCTGCTCGTCACGTCCGCGGCGCCCGGCGAGGGGAAGTCGACGGTGGCCGCGAACCTCGCTGCCTCCCTGGCACAGGCGGGTCAGAAGGTCGTGATGATGAGCTGCGACTTCCGTCGGCCGACCACCGAGCGGTTCTTCGGCGTGACGAACATGATAGGGCTCTCGGACGTGCTGACCGGGTCCCACTCGCTCAAGGCGGCCATGCAGCGCCCCGGCGACGAGCAGCTCGTCGTGCTGACCAGCGGGAAGATGCCGCCCAACCCCAGCGAGCTGCTCAGTTCCAAGAAGATGCAGGAGCTGGTCGACGAGCTCGAGGAATGGGCCGACTGGGTGATCATCGACACGCCTCCGTTGCTGGCCGTGGCCGACCCCGCAGCGGTGGCCCGTTGGGCGGACGGGGTGCTGCTGGTCACGCGCGCCGGCGTCTCGACCCGTGAGGCCGGCAGGAATGCCAAGGAGATGCTCGACAACGTAGGTGCCCGGGTGATCGGCGTGGCCGTCTGGGATCTCGGGGAGGCCGGATCGGCGTCGGGCTACGACTATGGCAGCCACCACTACGGCAACTACTACTACGCGGACTACTACAGCGCCCAGCTGGCCGGGCAGAGCCGCTCTGCGAAGCACCGGGACTCGGGCGCGAAGGCGCCCGTGAGGGTCACCACCGAGGCGCTGCCCAAGGGGCCGCCGCCACGGGCCGACATCCTCTACATCCCGCCGAGGAGCCCCGGCCGGAAGCTCGCCGAGGGCGTAGGGCGCATGCTGGCGGCGATGCTGGGGTTCCTGGCCGTCGTCGCGGTGGCCGGGGCCGTGGCGTACGTGCTCGACGCGTACTTCGGGTGGGGGCTTGTCGCAGCGATTGCCCGTTTGTAGCAGCCAGAGAGATGTCTGGGCGAGCGCAAGAGGATATCCTGGAGGCACCCGCCCCTCTGGCTGCTCCCCTGCTGGTCAGGAGGGGAGTAGGACGAAACTTCCTCGAGCTAGGCGGGTCTTCGGTGATCGGCAGCCTGCTCGCACTCGTCGCGACGGCCCATCTCGCGCGTTCCCTGGGCGTCGAGGTCTTCGGAGCCTTCAACCTCGGGAGGACCATCGTCGAGTATGCGCTCATACCCATCTCGTTCGGTTTCAGCGAGATAGCATCCCGAGCCATAGCGTCGTCAGGCTCGGCAGCAGAGCAACGGATGATAGCCGGCCGAGCAGTAGTGTTGAGGGCCGGAGCGGGCATGTTGGGCGCGGCCGTCCTCGCTGTCACGATCGCGATGCTATCGGATGGCCCGATTCGCACGGTGACGCTGGTGGTGGCACTGTCAGTCCCGTTCCAGCTCACCAGCGTTGACTGGGTCTTCACGGCGTACGAGAACCAACGCTGGCCTTCCTTCGTTCGGACATTGGGACGATGTCTGTACGCTCTCCTGATCATCGTCCTGGTGAGAAATCGACAGCACGTCGTGCTGGCAGCAGGCGCTCTAGCTCTGGAGGTGGCTGTTGTCAACGTGCTGCTCTGGTTCAGGGCTCGGAGCCTCGTCTCCCTGACCGGGCAGTCCGTGTGGGACTTCCGGAGACTGCAGCAGCATCTGTTGGCGGCAATCCCCGTAGGGATCGGCGGACTGGCTGGGAGATTCAAGACCAGCGTCGACCTGCTCATGTTGGGCGTGCTGGCCACATCGCTTGCGGTAGGCTACTACGCGGCGGCCTATCGCGTGGTGCTCTTCGTGAACGCCCTGGCGAACCTGTACGCTGCCGTGCTGCTGCCGCGCATCTCGAGGTCACAAGCCCGAGGCGATGACTTCGCCGAGGCCCTTCGCAGCAATCTGCGGATGACTACTGCCCTGACAGCCGCATTGGCGGTCGGAGGGCTGGCGGTAGCGAAGACGGCCGTGCTCACCCTGTTCGGCCGCGCTTACCTGCCGGCGACCGCTGTGCTCGCCCTACTCCTGGTCGCCTCTGGCTTGATCGTGACCAGCGCAGCACTCGGCAACGTGGGTATCGCACTAGGAAGAACCAGGCGGTACGCACGCATCATGTCTGCCGGGGCACTGATCAATATCGTCGGCAACCTGATTGCCATACCTCTTGCGGGGATGTACGGCGCGGCTGTCGTCACCCTGGTCACGGAGGCAATCATCTGCGGCTCGCTTCTACTGCTCTTGAGAGACACCGGAATCACCGCCGCGTACCGCCGAGGCTGGGTGCTTCGACTCGCCGTCGTGCTCGCAGGGATGTACCTCGCCATGCTGCCCGTAGCCGGGCTCAACGCAAGCCTATGGGTCATGGTATCCGTGGGGGGCGGCTCCTTCCTCGGGCTTTCGCTCGCCCTTCGGGTGCTGCCGCTTACGCAGCTGCGTCGGGTACTGGGGGCGGCATAGCATGAGCCGGATGACCTTCAACCAACGACAGTGGTTGCTCGCGACGCTCATCGGCGGCGCATTCCTCGGCAGTCTCGTCGCGAGGTGGACTCTGGTCGCTGTCTTGGCTGCGCTACTCCTGGCGGTTGCCATCTCCGCCTATGCCTGTCGGCCGGCTGTCCTCATCGCTGCTTTCGTTGCTTTGGCACTCATCATCCCTTGGGACAATCTGTCAGTCTTCCCTCAGACGCTTCGAGGGATACCGGTGGCCATCGCGTTCGTCGTTGCTGCGTTCGTCTCGCTGCTTATGGAGCGCGTGCGTCTCGGTCGAGTTGCCTCGGACTGGGATGTCGCCCTCTTCGTTGCGGCCCTACTGGCCTCCGCGGCTTTCGGATCGGGTTCGGGTGGCCTGCGGCAGCTGGGGCTCCTCTGTCTCGGGTCGGCCGTCTGCATCTGGGCTCGCCGTGCCGACGACGACGAGCGAGCGATCCGTAAGGCCGTGTTGTGGGCCATCGCCGTGGTCGGTGCCGCCCAAGGAGGTATCGCCACTGTCCAGCGAGTAGCTCCGACGTCCTTGTTCCAGGACCTGTTGCCCTCATACGAGGGTACGGTGCACCAGTTCAGTCTCGCGCTCGGGGAGCGCGCGACCGGGTTGGCCGGCCATCCGCTTCGCCTCGGGACCGTGTGCATGATGGGGGTCGTTGCGAGTGCGAGCCTGCTGACGAAGGGGCGCAAGGTCCGCATACCCGCGCTCGCCATGCTCTTCTCTGCCGGGAGCGGCCTGCTTCTCTCGGGAGCACGTGGAGCTTGGCTAGGAGCCTTGGTCGGAGCAGCCGTGCTCACCCTCCTGCAGCTGAAGCATCTGTCTCCCAGGTCGGTGGCTATGGCGGGAGCTTCGTCCGCAGCGGCAGCGGTGGCGGCATACGCGACTGGTGCTGTCCGACTCCTTCGCGAGCGCCTCTTCGGAGGTGCCCAGCACCCGCTGTCCTTCCAGCAGAGGTCTCAGGTGCTGGAGGTCGCCAAGGATGCTCTGGTCGAGAAGCCCTTCTTCGGGCACGGATTCGAATCAGTGTTCGAGAGGATGTACTCATCGGGGCTACGGTTACCGAATCTGGAGAACGAGTACGTCGCACTCGTCCTGTCATCGGGTGTCGTCGGTCTGGCCGCATTCCTTGTGGTCGCCGTCCGTTCCGTATCGTCTGCGGCGAGGAGTCTAGCGCGCGACGGTGATGCGCTGACGCTCCTGTCCCTTGCTGCGGCACTCCTGATCAACATCGGTACCTATAACACGTTCTCGTGGACTGGCGGCGTCATAGCGACGTTCGCCATCCTCGGCCTTATGGGGAGGTCGGATGGGCCGGAATGCCCTGATAGTGAACTCCCTCGATAGAGGTGGCGCAGAACGACAGGCGCTCTGCCTGTTCGAGGGGCTGCGTGAGCAGGGAGTGCAGACGGTCCTGATCTCGACGCGTGGAGAGACGGGCTTCTTGGCCGACTCGGCAGCCGAGGGTGTGTACGTCCTCGGCAAGAGGAGTCGATGGCAGCTTCCGTTGCTCGTCGGTCGACTGCGGCGCGTACTCAGAAAGGACGACGTCCTTGTCTGCTACAACTGGTACCAACATCTGCTGGCGGCGCTGGCGATGCCGGGAAACCGGAGAATCGTCGTCTACGGGAACGTCCCTAGTCGGGACGGCGTCATCGGTGTGAAGAGGTTCCTGGGTCGTGTGCTGCATTCGACAGCTGATGCGGTCATCGGATGCAGCCGAGGTGTCACCAGGCAGGCGGTAAGAGAGATGGGCTCGCCTCGCCTCGTGTGCGCCGCTGTCCCCAACGCGGTGTACCGCTCACGGGCCTGTGAGAAGTATCGGGTCTCCCCGTGGCGCAGACCCTACGTCATCTCGGCGGGACGGCTTGCTCCTGAGAAGGACTTCGAACTACTGATCGGGGCCTTCGCATCCATCGCCGACGACGTCGAGCAGGACCTCATCATCGCCGGTGCCGGTCCCCTCAAAGAGCAGTTGAACTCAATGGTCGAGGAACTGCGCCTCACCGGAAGAGTGCATCTAGTGGGCTTCCGCCGGGACTTGAAGCGGTGGCTTCGGCACGCCGACCTCTTCGCACTGTCCTCTCGTTGGGAGGGCTTCGGCAACGTCATCGTCGAGGCCATGAGCGTCGGAACACCGGTCGTAGTCACTGACGCTCCGTTCGGTCCTCGCGAGATACTCGAGAGGATTCCCGCCGGCCGCTTGGTGCGGGTAGGCGGGCGGCGTGAGCTGGCAAGCGCCATCCGAGAGATGCTGGATGACGGCGACGAGAGGCATCGCCTCGGACGCCTCGCTCTGGACGCGGTTCCGGCACAGTTCTCGGTCGAACGAGTGGCCGCAGCGTACCTTGAGATTCTCCGCTGCGTTTCGGCCGAAACGGAGACCGCGTCGTGAACGCGAGGCCTCGCGTCATACACGTCGGTCCATGCCGCAGCGCGAAAGGCGGCGTCGCGTCGGCGATCCAAGTCATCGCTTCGAGTGGCCTGTCCCAGTCCTACGATCTCGTGTTCTGGACGACTCTGCCTTCGCTGGGACGCTTGCGTCGCCTCACGGCCTGTCTTCGAACCCTACGAGTCGCCGCACGCCTTCAAGGTGTCCGAGAACGAGCACTCGTACACGTACACGTCTCGGCCGGGGGGAGCTTCCTGAGAAAGGCCGTCGTCATCGTTGCCGCCCGCCTGGCAGGCCATGCCGTGATCGCGCATGTTCACAGCGGTCGCTTCATGACCTTCGCCCTCAGAGGGCACTTGAGAAGGCGGCTGGTCAGGCGCACCTTGGGCCAAGCGGACGGAATCATCGCGCTGTCGGAGCAGTCGCGGCATGACCTGGCCGCTCTGGCCCCGCCTCACAAGATAGCCGTTGTCCCGAACGCAGTGGCCGTCCCACAGATGGGGACCGAGAGGGGACGTCGAATCGTCTTCCTCGGTCTGCTTTGCGTCAAGAAGGGCGTGGACGACCTACTCGAGGCAGTACGACTGCTGCAGGGCGACGAGGCCGCATCCGGCTGGGAGGTGGTTCTCGCCGGGGACGGGGACGTCCGCCGTGTACGGGAGCGATCAGCTGCGGTTGTCGGAGGGCCCGCTGTCCGAGTCACGGGGTGGTTGGAGCGCGCCGAAGTCGAGGGGCTGCTGGCGTCGTCGTCCATCTTCGTGCTTCCTTCGTACGAGGAGGGACTTCCGATGTCGTTGCTGGAGGCGATGGCTGCCGGGCTGGCTGTCGTCGCCACCCCTGTCGGAGGTGTCCCTGAAGTCATCGAGGACGGCATGAACGGCGTCATCGTCGAGCCGGGAGACGTGGAGAGTCTGGCGAACGCCCTGAGGGGTCTGATCCAGAATGAACCGCTACGCCGCCGGCTGGGCGATCGTGCTCGCGCTGCCGCACAGGAGGCGCGGGGAGAGGAGGCGCTCTCCCGTGCGCTCTGCGACTTGTACGGAGGGCTCGGCTTCATGCCGGCAGGAGCAGAGTGCGGCGACAGGGTGAAAGAGACGACCAGTCGCGGCGGCCAGTGGAAGGCGTTCGAGATGAGTGTCGGGCTAGGGGAAAGGCTGGCCGGCTACGACCCCTACGATGCACTGTGCGCCCGTCGGATTCCGCGCGTTCTTCTCGCCCGGGCCTTGTCCCGTCAGCTAGTCGTTCAGGTGAGGAAGCGGCTTCCGTGGGATCTCTCGTTGCCTCTCGGTATTCCCGGACTACCGATGGCGAAGAGTGCCGGTTGCCTCCTCACTGTTGCCGCTCGAGACCTAACGAGTGGGGGCGGTACGGCTGAAGACGTCGACGGCTACGGCAATCTGCTCCTCTCGGATGACCGTCTCGCGCGCTGCCCGCGCGGCGCCTGGGGCTACGAGTTCGACGTGCAGACACGCTGGGGCTTCTATCCCTCGGGTTCACCGAACCTGGTCGCGACGTTCTTCGTAGCGCGGGGTTTCGGTGAAGCGGGGGTGGCGTGCGGTCGCGAGGAATGGTCCCGGGAGCTCACAGCTTCGGCACGATATCTCGTCGAGGCCCACGCCTCCGAGCGAGGCCACCTCACCTACACGCCCGACAACTCCCGTCTGATCCACAACGCCAACCTCCTCGGTGCCGGCTTACTGGCCGTCGCCTCCAGGACCGGTCGCGATTCCTGGTTAGCGGAGTCCGCCCTGAGATCCGCGAGGATCAGCATCGCGGCGCAGCGCCCCGACGGCTCCTGGCCCTACGGCGAAGGCCCCGACCTGGGCTGGTCCGACAACTTCCACACGGCCTACAACCTCGACGGCCTGCTCCTGACGTGGCTTGCGACAGCGGACGCGGGGACGCTTGCTTCGCTCGAACTCGGCATCAGGCACTGGACACGCGACTTCTTCGGTCCGGACGGCGAGCCGAAGTACTGCCCGCGCAAGGTGTACCCTTACGATATCCACAGCGCGGGAACGGCGGTGGACGTGGCAGCACGGCTCGCGACATGGGGGTTCGATACGGGAGCGCTCGCCGAACGCGTCGCTGCTTGGACGGAGCGGAATCTGATCGACCGGGCCAGTGGCAAGACGTACTACCAGAAGCACCGTCTCTTCACCGACAAGCGGCACTTCGTTCGGTGGGGCGACGCCCATTGGGCACTCGGGCGCTCTTCCCTAGCGCTGCTGCGTTCGGGTCGACGATCGCCGCTGGAGGAAGCGGCTGCGCAAGCATCCGGGGTGGCCGCATGAGCGCTCGAGGTCAGATCTTCGGCGTCCCCGTCGACCCCGACACGATGGAGTCGGCCATCCTGCGGTGCAGGGCGCTCATCCAAGCCGGGCAGCCGGCCCAGCACGTCGTGCTCAACGCCGGGAAGGTCGTGATGATGCAGGACGTGCCGGGCCTTCGCGAGGTGATCGGAGCGTGCGACGTGGTGCACGCGGACGGGCAGTCCATCGTGTGGGCGGGCAAGCTGCTCGGTGTGGGGATCCCGGAACGCGTCGCCGGCATCGACCTGGCACACCGGCTGTTGGCGGAGGCGGAGCGCGAGGGCTGGCCCGTCTACTTCCTCGGCGCCCGCCAGCCCGTGCTCGACAAGTTCGTCGGGCGCGTCGTGAGGCGGTTCCCGATGCTGCGCATCGCCAACGCGCGAAACGGCTACTTCACGGACGACGAGGCCGTCGCCGACGAGATAGCGGCGACCGGAACGCGTCTGCTGTTCGTCGGCATATCGAGTCCGCGGAAGGAGTTCTTCCTCGCCGAGCAGTTGCCGCGGATGGGGCCGGTGTTCGCCATGGGGGTCGGCGGCAGCTTCGATGTCTGGGCGGGCAAAGCCAGGCGCGCCCCTAAGTGGATTCAGCACCTCGGCATGGAATGGCTCTACAGGTTGAGCCAGGAGCCGAGACGGATGTGGCGGCGGTACTCGGTGGGCAACCTGCGATTCCTGCGACTGCTGGCCGAGGAGCTTCAAAGGCGTCGCGTGCTGCAGGACGATTCCGGCTAGCGCGGAGAGGAGTATCGCGAGAAGCGGATCGAGTCGGTGACCCTTCTCCGCCGACCTGGTAGAGTCGACGAAGACCGACATCATGCGGGGGCCATGGATCCAGAGGCGACAGCTGATACGACGGCGCAGGCCGTTGTCACCACCTCATCGGTCTGCCTGGACCGCCGGGCCCGCCACAGGCGGTTGCGAGCGATCCTCTTCGCCACCGACTCGCTGGCGCTGCTGACCGCGACGCTCGGGGCGACTTATCTGCGCTTCGAGACCCTCGAGGCCGAGGTGGCGTTCGAGCGGGTGTTCCAGGACCTGTCCTATCCCGCGGTCTCCGTCATGGTGACCGGGCTATGGCTCGTGTTCCTGGCGTTCGAAGGGCTCTACGACCTCGATCGCCTCTTCTGGGGATCCGGCGAGTTCTCTCGCATCGTGCGCTCCCTCTCGTTCGGCGTGGTGGGCTTCATCCTCCTGACGTTCATCCTGAAGCTTCCCGGGCTGTCGCGACTGTGGACGGTCACGGCATGGGGACTCGCGGTCACGCTGGTGTGGTCAGGAAGGTTCGCGGTGAGGATCGGGCTCGAGGCGGTGCGTCGTCGCGGCCACCTCCTGCGTTCGACTCTCGTCGTGGGGTCGAACGCCGAGGCCGAGGACATCGTGCGCGTACTGAAGGGAAACAAGGGGGCGGGGTTCGTGCCGGCCGGCTGCCTGGCGTCCTCGCAGGCGGACCGCCTGTCGCTGAACTTCTGCCCCGACGACGTACCGTGCCTCGGCTTCGCGCGAGAGCTGGTGGACGTCGTGCAGGCGCACAACATCGACACGGTCGTCATCGCCACGTCCGCATTCGATCACGAGGTCGTCTCCCGGATGATCGCCGAGCTGCGCGGGCTGCCCATCGGCATCCACCTCTCCTCGGGGCTGTTCGAGGTGCTCACCTCGCGGGTGCTCGTGCGTGAGGTCTGTGGTGTGCCGCTCATCACGGTGCGCGCCGTCTCCCTGTCCCGCTCGAAGCTGGTCGTGAAGCGCGGGTTCGACCTCGCGATCGCGTCGTCGATCGTGGTGGCCGGGCTGCCCCTCTGGCTGCTCGTCACGCTCGCCATCAAGCTGGAGAGCCGAGGGCCTATCTTCTACAAGCAGGCGCGGGTGGGGCGGCACGGGGAAGCGTTCGGGATGTTCAAGTTCCGTTCGATGGTGGACGAGGCCGACACCCGGCTGGAGGAGCTGCTGCGAGACAACGAGGCCGATGGGCCGCTGTTCAAGATGCGGAACGACCCGCGGGTGACGCGGGTCGGGAAGTGGATGCGAAGGTACTCGATCGACGAGTTCCCTCAGCTGCTCAACGTGATCCGAGGCGAGATGTCGTTGGTGGGTCCTCGACCGCCGCTGATAAGCGAGGCGGACCAGTACAACGACTATCACTGGCGCCGCATGGAAGTGCTGCCGGGCATGACGGGGCTCTGGCAGGTCTCCGGGCGGAGCGACTTGAAGTTCGACGAGATGGTCCGCCTGGACCTGTTCTACATCGAGAACTGGTCCGTGAGGCTCGACCTGGCGCTGCTGGTGAGGACCATCCCCGCGGTCCTGTTCGCGCAGGGGGCGTACTAGGGCCACGTTCGAGGTTCGCTCCCTGTCAGCGTACAGTGGACGGAGCTGGTGAACGGAGCCCCTACTGGTTCAGGTCGTTTCCGCGCCGGAACGCATCGATCGTCCTCTTCGCCGCCGACTCGTCTGCGATCACATACGACACCCCACGGATGCTCCTTGGTCTGCCGGGTACCGTGTAGCCGACGATGTCTTCGTCGTCGAGCTCCCGGAACTTGTTCGCCAGTCGCAGCAGACTCGAGACGGACATGTCGGTCTCCACGTTGGCAGCCACCGACCTGGCTGTTCCCGGCAGCCTCGTGAAGTTCGAGCCGGTCAAGGCCTGCTTCGTGACGGCCATGAGAAACCTCTGTTGATTCCGGATCCGTGCGAAGTCGCCCTCAGGGAAGTCCCGGCTGCGAACGTATGTGAGCGCCTGAGCCCCGCTCAGTCGCTGGTATCCCGCAGGGATGAAGGTGACGTCGCTGACGCCACCGGTATCGCTGCCCGCCGTATCATCTATGCTTCGGTCTACATCGATCCATACGCCGCCCATGGAATCCACGATCTTCGTGAAGCCTACGAAGTCTATCTCTACGAAGTGGTGGATGGGCAGGCCGGTGAACTGGCGGACCGTCCGCACCGCGAGGGCCGGACCCCCGTAAGCATGGGCCGCATTGATCTTGGTGGTCCCGTGGCCGTCGATCCGGACCCGGGTATCGCGAGGGATCGAGAGCATCCCGACACGGTGTGAGTCGGGGTCGAGGCGCATCACGAGGAGTGTGTCCGACCGGGCTCTCGTCTGACCAGGGCGTCGGTCGGCGCCGATGATCAGGACGTACGTCGGATCCCCTTCGGCGATCTCCTCGACCGGTGCGAGCTCGCTGTGTATCTCCTCCACCACCTGGGGATCATCCGGCTCCAGCTCTCTCGATACGCTTACGTACGTGAACGTAGCCCACGCAAAGAGGACGAATACGAGCGAGAGGAGGGTCAGTGCTGCATAGATCAGGATGCGAAGGGTCCGGTTTGCCCGTCTTCTGTTGCGTCTGTTGCCGGGGTCGGTGTGGCGAAGCGCGCCGGTGCTCCTTCTGCGATGAGCCGCGCGATGCCGTGTGGCGCGTCGAGGGAGATCCGTCTGTCCGGTCATGGGGGTCGGCGGTTCATCTCCTTCATGGAAAGTCGACGAGAGTCATGTAGTATAACCGTTCTCGGTGTCGTTGAGAGAGGCCGTCGTCGCCCTTGAAGAGCCCTTCCCAGGAAGTGGACAGCCGGCCCGCGCGGAGCAGGCTACTCGCTAGTGCCGTCGCGCTGCTGGTCAGTCGGGTGTCGTCTGTCGTCGCCGGCGCCCTCGCGGTCGTGCTGGGCACGCGCATACTCGGACAGCACGACTTCGGCCTGCTGTCGGCGGTGACAGCTGCGGGAATGATCGCCGCTGTCGTGGTCGACTTCGGTATGGACCGTGTGCTGGTCATTCGGATTGCGCGAGAGATCCCCGGGTGGGAGCGGTGTGTCGGCGAGGTCGTGTGGACGCGCCTGCTGCTGCTTTCGCTGTCCGTCCTCGCGGCCACTGCTGTCGGATTCATGCTGCTGGGCACTTCAGCGGCTCCGGCCTTCGCACTCGGAGGACTATCGTTCGGTCTGCGATGTGTCACGCAGACATTCGAGGCGGGAGCGGTCGCCCTAGGGAGGGCGCGGGCGTCTATGGTCCCGGTGACCGCCTACAGCGCCTTGTACGCCACAGGTCTCGTGTTCCTGTTCGTCAGAGGCGCTTCGTCGGTCTATCAGGTGCTTGGCGTGCAGCTTCTTGCCGCAGCCGTCTCAATCTTCGTCGCCCTCGCGCAGACGCTTCGACTTCCGTTCGTCTTCGGGATGCCGGACTGGAGAGCGTCAAGGAGTCTGCTTCGTGAGAGCCTCCCATTCGCCGTCGTCGCTGCCTTAGCAGTGGTCTACTCACGCTTCGACATGCTCTTCCTTGCCGGCATCCTAGGTGCGGCGCAAGTCTCCGTCTACGGCGCCGTGTACCGTGCCTACGATGTCGCACTCATGGTCCGCTCAGCCGCCACAGGTGCCCTCATCCCGCGAGCAGCCAAGCGGTTGCGCGCCGGGAGCGTGGGCGTAGGTCGTCTCTTCAGCTCGGCTACCGCCGTGGCGGCCATCTTCGGGTGCGCTGTGGCTCTTGGCGGGTGGGCACTCTCGGGGTCCGTCGTGCGATGGGTGTTTCCCGCGCAGTACGTCTCGGGGGGCACGATCCTCGGAATCTTAGCTTGGGGAGCGATTCCGCTGGCGATCCACGGTGCGAACGTCACCGCGCTGTATTCGGGTGAGTTGGATGCCGTGCTGATGCGACGATCGTTCGTGACGACAGTGGCCGCCCTTGTGCTCGTGGTGACCTTGGTCCCGCTCCTAGGGGCCGTCGGGGCGGCGCTCAGCACGGTCGCGGCAGAGGCCGTGTCGGCTGTGGTGTTCGCTCGAGTCGTCGGCCAGCATCTCGAGTCACGAGCGGCGGTCTCGGTGGCTGCTGGGTCGACGACCGCTGCGATGCTGGGTGCCTGCGTCGCCGCGAGGTTTCCCTTGCCTTCGTTCGGATCGTTGAGTGCCATTCTCGTTGCCGCGTCAGCGCTGCTGGTGCTCCTCGGCTCGTTCGGTCTGCTCGCTCTACGAGGACGCGCAGAGTCGGATGTCTGGATACTGGGATACCGGTGGCTGGGTGGGCATGCCGAGGCGCTCGCGGGGGGGTTCGCGGAGGTGGGAGTGACCGTGCGCGTTGCGTACGTCGCCGACCTCCGTCCTCGGTCTCTTGGTGGGCGGATCATGGGCCGCCTACAGCGGAGGGGGCCGTTGGCCGCGCCGGTAGTGCTGGCGGATATGGCCGTGAGGAACGTTCGGCTCGTCGCCGAAGCGTTGGTCTCACCCACCCCAAGGCTCGTGGTGGTGATGGGCGGCAACAGGGTGATGCCCGCGCTCGTGAACGCCCTTAGGCGACTTGGGTCGTTCGTGGTCGTCTGGACGGGTGATGACCCGAGCCGGCACGAGTATCGACGGCTTCAGAGGGTGGGTCGCGAGGCGGATCTCACAGCGGTGTCCGTGGAGGGATGGAGGGAGGCTCTTCCTGATAGGAGCGGACGGGGGGCGATCGTGATCCCCTTCGCCGGCGCGATGAGCGCGGCGGCGGAAGAGCTTGGATCGGGCCTGCGCACCTGGGATATCGTCTTCGTCGGTGCTCCGTACGGGTTCCGGATCGAGATCCTCACCAGGCTGGCGAGGCGGTTCCGCGTCGGAATCTGGGGGAGGGCCTGGCAGGATACCACGCTGGCTGGGCTCGCCGATCTGCACCCTGAGACGGAGACGGCCGACGCCTACGAGGCCTATGGCAGCGGGTCGGTCGTCCTGAACCTCCAGCATCCGCAGATGCGCAGCGCGTACAATCCGCAGTTCTTCGAGATCGCGGCTTCCGGAAGCGCACAGGTCGTCCTGATCGACCAGGGGGTTCGACCGCCAGACCCGGACGGCATGTGCGACGGGGTCACGCATTCCACCGCGACGTGCGATACAATCTACGACGTCGTCGAGAGCCTGCTCTCGGACCCCGGCATGATCGCACGAATGGGGGCTGCTGCCCGACAGGCTGTGGCCGCCCATCACACGTGGCCTCTTCGAGCAATGGGACTCCTGGAAGTGGTTGCGGCTTGATGCGTTCGCTCATCGCCAAGCTCCCTCGCGACCCAGCGTTCCTCACGGGTCTTGCATATCTCAGCTTCGCGTCCGTAGCGGTCGCGGTCCCGGGAGGCTACCTCGGGACTGACTCCATCTCGGCCCGAACGGCCTTCGTGCCGGTGCTCTCGGCGATCGGGCTGATGATCGCCTCCCCGCTCTTCCACTATTCGATCCCTGAGCGCATGTGGTTGACCGCCCGCGCCGACGACCCTCGCATCGTCGCCGTCGCCTTGGCTCTAGAGGCCGTAGGCGTTATGGCGGTCGCGGTTCGATTCATCATCTACGGCGTACCTCTGTTTGGGCAGACTGATGTGAGCCGGCTTGCTCTAGTGGCGGGAGACCCGCCCGTGATCCTGGCTCTCGGGATCGTGCTGTTGCAGGTAGCACCGGCTCTCGCCCTGGCGGCGGCTCTACCGTGCGAGGGGTCGCAGAGCAGAGGGTCAATGAGAACGGCGTTCGTCCTCGGCGTCGTCTCGGCCGTGCTGTTGCTGGCGCTCGGCAATCGGTTGCGGATTCTCGCCCTGCTCGGGTACTTAGCGCTCGTCGTGGCGATCAGAGGAGTGCGGGTAGATGGCAGGTGGATCGCGCTCTCGGCTGGCGCCGGCGGTGCGTTCCTCGGCGTATACGCGCTACTTCGGACGGTAGCATCGAAGGGGAGCGGCTGGACCATGGCATACCTCGAGCGCTCGGGCCTGGGATGGATACCGGCTCCACTGGCCTGGCTCGGCATGCTCGCGATCTCGTTCAGGAACCCGATGGTGACCAGCGAGATACTGGTCGCGCGGTTCCCCGCGGAGCAAGGCCACACTTGGGGATGGTTCACCTTCGGCGAGTTGTTGAGCCTACTGCCGGGCAAGCAGGAGCTGCCCGAGCATTTCGTGACGACGCAGGTGCTCAACGGAGAGGTGTCTCGCATCGGCGCTACGGCGACACCCTTCCCTACGGGACTTTACGTCGATTGGGGTTACTTGGGGGTCTTGGCTGGGAGTGTGGCTGCGGGACTGGCGGTGATGGCCTTGTGGAAGGCCGCTCGCGAGTCGAGAGATGCCGGGCTGGCCGTTGCCACCTCCGTAGTGATCTTCTCGCTGGTCGTCGGAGCGTACGGCAGCCTGCCGTTCAGTATCACGAACGTGTGGCAGGTCTGCGTGATGCTCGGCGTCACGATGGTATCCGCGCGGGTGAGACCGCGTGAGTGAGGTTCAGCAGCCTTGCGACGTGTCGATTGTCGTCGTGAGCTTCAACACGCGCGACGACCTGTCGGAGTTGCTCGACGACCTCTCGCGCGTTCTTGAGGAGAGTCGCAACGCCGTGCGCGTCGTCGTCGTCGACAACGGGTCCACCGATGGCAGCGCCCGTTCCGTGCGGGAACGCCACGCGGCGTTCCATCTGGTCGAGGCCGGAGAGAACCTGGGTTTCCCGCGTGCATGCAACATCGGTATGGAGAGTTCACCGGCACGCTTCCACCTGCTCCTGAACCCCGATACACGCATCCAGCCCCGGGACGTGGACAGACTGGTGGAATGCGCCGAGGAAGTCGGCCCGGGCCTGTTCGGTCCACTGATCCTGCTTCCGGACGGAAGGGTCCAGCCTTCGTGTTTCCGCGAACCGACTCTGGCGAACATCCTCGCCGAGACCACGCTTCTGCGTCCGGTCCGGCCCCTGATCCCCTCACGCTTCCGCCGTGAGCTGCCCGCGCCACAGCATGGTTGTCCCAGTTGTGTCCCGGTCCTCCTGGGAGCGGCCGTCCTCGTGAGTGACGAGGTGATAGCAAAGGTGGGGCCCCTCGACGAGGAGTACTTCTGGATGGAGTTCTCGGAGTTCTGTGCGAGAGCCGCTCGTGCAGGCTTCCCGTCGTGGTTCGTGCCCGACTCGCGCGTCATTCACAAGGAGGGGCGAGCGCGAAGGCGTTTCCGTCTCGTGTCGACAGGCTCGTATCTTCTCAGTGAGCGCCGGTTCTTCTCTGTCCATCGCACCCCGTGGCAGTCTTCAGCTATGAGGGCGCTCAGGCACACGGAGCTGCTTTTGAAGTGGGCGCTCCTCGCCGTGGCAGGTCTCGTGTCGCCTACCGCTCGTGCGCGTCGCGGGGAGGCGGAACGCTTGTTGGAGGTCTACTCGCGGCCGCTCGCTACGTGGAGGGATCTCCTGTGAGGCTTCTCTTCATCAACGCGTACAGCCCGATGAATCTCGGGGACGGCGCGATCGTGCTTCGGATGCTCGACGAGGCGCGTCGCGTCTTCGGCGGGGACGTCGAGATCATCGTAAGCGCCACCGAGCCCGAACCCTTTCTTCAGTTAGGCATCGCTGCCATGCCGCGGCCTATACAGTGGCGACCTCTCGGCAGCCCTCTTCGTCGGCTGGCTTGGCTTCTCCGGGCGCTCCCGGACGCGCTGCTCCTGGCTCTCGGTAGCGCTGCCGGGAGACCCCAGCTTGCCCGTGTCGCGCGCTCGCGCTTACTCTCCCCCTCGGCATCAGGATTCCTGCAAGCGATGCTCCGGGCGGACCTCGTGATCGCCACTGGCGGGGGCTACCTGGCGGACTACTACGCGCGGCAGTTCCCCTTCTGGCATCTGCAGTACCGCTGCGCACGTGCTGCGGGCGTGCCGCTTGTCTTCTTCAGCCAGAGCATAGGGCCACTGACGCGGAGGATACCAAGGCTGTGGGTATCCGCCGCGTTGGGCCACTCGGAGACCTTCTGCGCTCGCGACGAATCTTCGGCACTGCTCGCTGAACGACTGGGTGCTCGACGCGTGGTGCGGACGCTTGACGTCGCGTTGCTCTCTGAAGCGCCACCAGCGCTCTCGCCGGGCAAGGATCCTCACACCCTCGGCATCTCTCTGGTGCGATGGCCGAACCTTCAGGGCGACCCGATCGGCAGGCAAGCCAGATACCTGGACGCCGCAGAGCGCGCCGTCCGCCTCGTTCATGAGTCGGATCCCCAGCTCAGCGTGCTGCTGTTCTCGACGAACAAGCGGTCGGAGGCGAACGTGGCGGACGACGTCTCGGTCGCAGAGGAGATGCGCGAAAGGCTCGCTGCGGAGGGTGTGTCCTGCGAGCTCGTGCCGTGGACCCCCCTGCCGGAGGAGTTCTGTTCCGCCGTCGGACGTTGCTCCCTGTTCGTGGCATCGCGCATGCATTCAGCCGTGCTCGCAGCGTGCGCTGGCGTTCCCGTCGTCGGGGTAGCGTACGAGCCGAAGCTCTCGGGTCTACTGTCCGCGTTGGGGTTCGGGGCCCTGGTCGTGCCGATGGAGGCGCCGGATGCGCTCCCTGGCATCGTGTCGGAGGCATGGCGGGAAAGGGATTCTTTGGCGGCCCGGTTGCCCGAAGCCATGCGGAAGGCGAGGCTGCTCGCGCAAGGAGCGATGGAGGCATGCGCAGAGGTGTTGGGCGTGAGGCCGGCCTCTGCGGCGCCGGCCGACAGGGCAGACGCCGGATGAGAATAGTCTTCGCCAACAAGTTCTGGTTCTGCTCAGGTGGCGTGGAGCGCGTCGCGTTCGACGAGGTACGGGCTCTCGAGAACCTCGGGCACGAAGTGGCGCATTTCGCCACGGCGCACCCGCGCAACGAGGCCTCCCCGTGGTCCGGCTACTTCCCGCCGTACATCGATCTGGGGGACGGAGCCCACCTCGGACTGTTGGACAAGATCACGGCTGCAGTGCGGATGTTCAGCAACGGGGAGGCCGCGCGCAGGTTCTCCAAGCTGCTGGAGGACTTCCGCCCCGACGTCGTGCACGCACACGCGATACACCGTCAGATCTCGCCGTCGATACTGTTCGTGGCGGCAAGGCTTGGCGTTCCAGTAGTCGAGACCGTTCACGACTACCATCACATATGTCCCGGCGACACCTTGCTGCGGGGTCAATCCACCATCTGCGAACCCCGCAGCTGCGGTAGGATCGACTTCACTCCGGCGGTACGGCACCGCTGCATGGACGGTGACCTCGCTAGGAGCGCTCTCTCAGCAGCAGAGACGTTCTTTCAGCGCGTCCGCGGCTCGTATGCGAGATGCGTGTCGCTCATGATCAGCCCGAGCATGTTCCTTGCGCACGCATTCAAGGCGGCCGGGTGGCCGACGCCGATCCGGGTGGTGCCGAACGCAGTGCAAGGAGGGATGGGGATCGGACGCGCGGGTTCCTCTCTGCCGGGAGGTGACGGCCTGGCGGAAGTACTCGACAACGAAGAGGGATACTTCTTCTTCTGCGGGCGCCTGGTACCCGAGAAGGGATTGCGTGAGGCTGCTGCGGCGGCCGACTCGGCTCGTGTGCGCCTGGTCGTGGCGGGAGAAGGGCCCTTGTCCGGCGAATTGGAAGGGCTGGACCGTGTTCAGCGTCTCGGGTGGCTCTGCGAGGACGATGCGCGCAGGGTCCTGGCCGGAAGCAGGGCTGCAGTGGTACCGTCCCTGTGGTATGAGAACGCCCCTATGTCGGTACTGGAGGCGATGAGCCTTGGAGTGCCGGTCGTGGCCTCGAAGGTAGGGGGAATCCCCGAGCAGGTACGGGACGGCGTCGACGGACTCCTGGTCCCCGCGGGGGACGTGCGCGCGCTGACCGCTGCACTGTCGGCACTGAAGGAAGATCCTGAGAGAGCGAGGGTCATGGGAATCGCTGCGAGGGAACGAACGCGGCGCGATTTCTCGATGTCGCGGCACATAGAGAGGCTCTTGGAGGTATACGGCGAGGCCTTGAGCGGAACAACCGTCTCGTCAGGTGAGGACGTCACAACGTGCGCATAGCGATCATGGGGATCAGAGGCATCCCCGCCAACTACGGTGGGTTCGAGACGTTTGCGGAGGAACTCGCCCCACGGCTCGCGGAACGCGGGCATGACGTGACGGTCTATGGGCGCAGCAACAACATCCGATACGAGGGACGCGAGTATAGAGGGGTTCGGCTGGTGATACTCCCCACCGTCAGCCACAAGTACCTCGATACCCCCGTCCACACCCTACTGTCCGTCGCGCACTCGGTGTTCGACCGATACGACGTCGTTCTGGTCTGCAACGGAGCCAATGCCATCTTCACGCCGGTCCCGAGACTGACCGGGGCGAAGATCGTGCTGAATGTCGATGGCATCGAGCGCTTGAGGAAGAAGTGGGGTCTCCTCGGTAGACTCTGGTACCGGCTCGGTGAGAAGCTCGCGACGCGATTCCCGGACGCAATCGTGAGCGACGCCCGGGTCATCCACGAATACTACCTCCGGGAATACGGCATCGACTCGAACTTGATCCCGTACGGGGCGTCGTTCCATCCGAAGGAGACGACCGAGACGCTTCAACGCTTCGGCGTGCAGCCACGAGAGTACGTTCTGTACGTGAGCAGACTCGAACCGGAGAACAATGCGCACGTGGTCATAGAGGGGTTCCGGCGTGTCGAGACCGACAATCGGCTTGTGATCGTAGGGGACGCGCCGTACGCGCCGCGCTACAAGGAGCATTTGCACGAGCTGGCGAACCGCGATCCGCGGGTGGTGATGACGGGGTTCGTGTACGGAGAGGGTTACCGAGAGCTGCAGTCGCATGCCTTCTGCTATGTGCAGGCGACGGAGGTAGGGGGGACGCACCCTGCGCTGATTGAGAGCATGAGGCACGGCAACGCGATCATCGCTAATGGGACCCCGGAGAACCTGGAGGTCATCGGGGGAACCGGGCTGCTGTACCGGTTCAACGACTCGGAGGACCTGGCGCACCAACTCCGACGACTGCTTGAGAACCCTCGAATGGTTGATCGGCTTCGTTCGCTCGCGGAGAAGCGAGCTGAGAGGCGTTACTCATGGGATGCCGTGACGGTGGGATACGAGGAGCTCTTCTGCAGGCTTTCTGGGGCTCCGGCAACTGCCACCCGTGGCGCGGAGATCGCGTGAAGTACGCTCTCCGGCTACTCCCAAAGAGCTTCCGCTGTGCCGGTCCGTTTCCCTGCCACCCCCTGCCCGTCCTAGTAGACTAGGCAACGACGGCCTCGAGAGGGAAGTCCGCCCATGAAGGCGCTCGTGCTGGCAGGAGGTAAGGGGACGCGGCTGCGGCCG
>JACUUN010000090.1 GCA_014859265.1 Coriobacteriia bacterium | reverse complement strand
GTAGTGGGGCGTGAAGAGCGTCCCGGGTGTGTTCGATTCGCACGCGCCTCCGCCACATGCTTGCCGAGCGGCCCCGCCACTGCGCGGGGTCGTTTCTCCTTCCGCTGCGACTTCCAGCTGCTACTTGGCGGGGGGAAGGTCGTCCCGGAGCACCTTGTCGCGCCACCCCGGTCCGAGTCGCTCCTCGATGTAGGCGCGAATCATCTGGCGCACCACCTGTGAGGGCGTCAGATCTTCCTCCCTGCACAGGGCCTCGAAGGCCGCTTTCTTCTTGGGGTCGATGAGCACTGTGAGTCGTGCCGTGCGCTGCTCCTGACTCATCCTGCCTCCCGTGACTAAGTCAACATGCTAATGACATTACAATGGCAAACACATCAGATACGACTAGAATGATACCAGCCCGGTACGTTTCTCGATTGGATCCCACGTGTCCCACCGCGCCCACCTGACTACGGTCAGGGTCTCCAGTGCACTGCGCGACGTTTTCAAGCAGGAGCCCTACACCGCCCGCACGTTGCGTTCCGATGTGTTCGCCGGCCTCACTGTGGCGGTCGTCGCTATGCCGCTCGCGATGGCGCTGGCGATTGCGAGTGGGATGCCGCCCCAGTACGGCCTGTACTCGGCGATCGTCGGCGGGTTGGTCGCCGCACTGGCGGGAGGCTCTCGCTACAGCGTGTCCGGTCCTACCGCCGCTTTCGTCGTCGTTCTCGCGCCGATCTCTGCCCGGTACGGACTGGCGGGTCTGGCCACCGCGGGCTTCATGGCGGGACTCATCCTGTTGGCGCTGGGCGTCGCGAAGCTCGGGCGGCTTATCGAGTACGTGCCCGAGCCTGTCACCGTGGGTTTCACGAGCGGTATCGCCGTCGTCATAGCCGTGCTGCAGCTCAACGACCTGTTCGGTCTTGGCATCGCGGGGATGTCGGAGAGCTTCATCACGAAGGTGACGGCCCTGTCCGAGTCGGCCTTGCAGGTCGCATGGCCAGTGGTGCTCGTGAGTATCGTTACACTGGCGGTCTCGGTGTTCTGGCCGCGCGAGCGGCTCGTCGTCCCCGGGTACGCGCCCGCAATCCTCATCGGCACGCTGCTTGCCGCTGTCCTCGCCCACTTTGGTCAGCCGGTCGACACTATCGGCTCCCGCTTCACCTATGAGGCGGCGGGAGTGATCGGGTACGGTGTACCCCGTGTGCTGCCGAGCTTCGCGTTGCCCTGGACGCTTCCCGGACCTGCTTCCGGTTCGTTCTCGCTCACGCTCGGCACACTCAGAGATCTGCTGCCAGCCGCGCTCTCGATTGCGATGCTTGGTGCTATCGAGTCGCTGCTCTGCGCAGTAGTGCTCGACCGCTCGACCGGCACTCGCCACCACTCGAATGGAGAACTCGTGGGTCAGGGGCTCGCGAACATCGCCGCGCCCTTCTTCGGCGGTGTTCCCGCGACCGCGGCAATCGCCCGCTCAGCCGCCAACTTCAAGGCCGGTGCGAGTACGCCTGTGGCAGCGGCCCTCCACGCGGTCTTCATCCTGCTCGGGGTTCTCGTGCTCGCGCCCGCGCTGGCCTACGTGCCGATGGCCTCGATGGCGGCCGTGCTCCTGCTGGTAGCGTGGAACATGAGCGAGGCGCCCAAGGCGATCGAACTCTTGAGGCGTGCACCCCGTGCTGACAAGCTCGTATTCCTGGTCTGCTTCTCGCTCACGGTCATCTTCGACATGATCATCGCCATCGGCGTGGGAATCGTACTCGCGGCATTCCTCTTCATGCGCGACATCGCGCGCTTCACACAGGCGCGCGACATAAGCGACAGCCCACGCTACATGGGAGTTCCGCTCCCTGAGGGGTGGCGCGCGGTCAAGATCACAGGTGCCATGTTCTTCGCGGCTGCGGAGCGTGTGCTCACGCAGCTCCTGGCCGAGGCCCCCGACGGCTCTCGTCTCATCATCTACGCTGACGGAGTCACGCTGCTTGATGCCGGAGGCACGAGCGCGCTGGAGCGCTTCGATGCGGAGTGCGTGACTCGCGGCATCAGGGTGCTCCTTGCGGACCTGCAGCCCCAGCCCGCCAGGGTCGTTCACGCGGCGGGGTTGGCCAGCGGCTCGCACGCGATAGAACTCGTGCCAACACTTGCGGCCGCGGTCGCGATGGCCAGAGAGGATCCGGGGTAGGAGCCTCCGCTCGTCTCTTCGACTCAGTTCCGAATGGCTGTGTATGCGGCTGGTGCGCGTTCCCGCGCGTCGGGGTCGTGGCTCCTCAGCGACCTCGCGCTTCTCGGCCAGACCAGTCGGCGTCCACACGCGCGTACGGTGCACGGAGCGGACGCCGCACCCCCGAGTCAGGCCGCCCTCAATCGCGCTCCCCGTCATGTGTGATCCTCCATCTCGTCACCCGGTCTGTTCCCGACGCACGGCAAGGACACGCTTCCAGCGGGTACACTCTCCTCGGCAGGGGCGCGGCGTCAAGAGCTCGCTGAGGTGACCGCGGACCTGAGACAATCGTCAAGGAGCTCACGACATTGGAGCGCGTGAGCTTCGAGAACGACCTACTGTTCGGCACGAGTCCGGTGCTCCGGCGCAACGCACGGCGGGTGCGTGCACACGAGGCCGCGAAGGAGGAGTGACGCATGGACGCCCTCGAAGGCATCATGACGCGGCGCAGCATCCGCCGCTTCACGGAAGAGCCGGTGACCCCGGAACAGATCGAGACAGTGCTGCGCGCCGCCCAGGCAGCACCCTCGGCTGGCAACCAGCAGTCGTGGCGTTTCATCGTGCTGACCGAGCGGGAGACCCTTGCCGCCGCTGCGGCCACCAGCCCCTACGCCCGCATGCTCGCCGACGCCGCGCTCGGCATCGTCGTCTGCGGCGACACCGCCGACCTGAAGCACCCGGTCATGTGGCAGCAGGACTGCTCGGCAGCGGCAGAGAATGCGCTTCTTGCGGCGCATGCGATCGGGCTCGGGGGCGTGTGGCTCGGCTACTACCCGAAGATGGAGCGCGTCGGCCCGCTCAAGAAGCTACTCGGCATCCCGGAGCACGTCGAGCCGCTCGCGGTGCTCGCCATCGGGCACCCTGCCGAGCAGAAGCCGCCGTCCGACCGCTACGACCCGTCCTTCGTCCACCGCGAGCGCTGGTAGGCCCGCGTGCTGCTCTCCGCCGAGGGGCTGACCTTCACATCGCACGCGGATCCGGGCCCGCACGTTGTGCTCGACCGGGTGTCGCTCGCGCTGGCGGCGGGAGAGATCGTCGACGTGCGAGGGCCTTCCGGCTCCGGCAAGACCACACTCCTGCGCGCGCTCGCGCGGCTGCTCCCCGACGGGAGCGGCACGCTCACGCTTGCGGGCCGTCCAGCTGCCGACTACGAGCCCGCCGAGTGGCGCAGGCGGGTGACGCTGTTGCCGCAGACGGCGGCGATGCGCTCGGGCACGGTGCGCGACAACCTCCTGATGCCATGGCGGTTGAAGGTGCGCTCGGCCGACCTTCGGCCGCCCGAAGGCGTGCTTGAGCAGGCCCTGCACGACGTGGGGCTCGCCGAGATTGCACTCGACAGGGACGCCTCGCGGCTTTCCGTGGGACAGGCCGCCCGGATAGCACTGCTGCGGGCGGTGCTGGCCGCCCCCGACGTCCTCCTCCTCGATGAGCCGGACGCCAACCTCGACAACGAGAGCGCCGCGCAGGTAGCGGCGATGACCGAACGTTTCGCCGCGGGAGGCGGGGCGGTTCTGCGAGTGAGGCACCAGCGCGGGGATGTTGCTGCCACGCGTACCTTGCGGCTCGTAGGCGGCCACCTGACGGAGGTGGAGTCGTGAACGAGCTCGCCGGCGGCGTGATTACAATCGGCTGGCCTCAACTGTTGCTCTCGACCGGGTTCGTCGTGGTTGTCGGCATCTTGTCGATGCGGCTCGCTCTCGGGCTCGAGCGCGACCTCGCTGTCGCCACCGTCCGCACCTTCCTGCAGCTCATCGCGCTCGGTCTCGTGCTGCGATGGGTGTTCGGCATCGACAGCCCCTGGCTCGTACTCGCCATCCTCGTGTTCATGATGGCCGCGGCCGCCCAGACGATCGTGAAGCGCGCGCCAGACGCGCCACCGGGCATCCTCGGCAGTTCGATGGTCACCATGCTGCTTACGGGCTTCACGGTGACGTTCGCTGTGACGGGGCTCGTGATTCAGGTTGAGCCCTGGTACCGGGCACAGTACGTCATCCCGATGGCAGGTATGGTGCTCGGCAACTCGATGAACGGCATCGCGCTCTCGCTCGAGCGTATCTTCGCCGATCTCGACGCGCGTGCGGGCGAGGTACTCGCACTCACTGCGCTCGGCGCCACGCCGTGGGAGGCTGCCGGCGACTCGGTGCGGATCGCCATCCGTGCCGGTCTCATCCCGACCATCAACGCGATGGCCGCGGCAGGGATCGTGTTCATCCCCGGCATGATGACCGGCCAGGTACTGGCCGGCGCCGACCCGCTTGCCGCATCGTACTACCAGGTCGTGGTGATGCTCATGGTCGCAGCCGCGACCGCGCTCGGCTCGGTGCTCGCGGTACTCCTCTCGTACCGCAAGCGCTTTACCGCCGATGGCGTCTACCTCGAGAAGGGGTATCGCCAGGGCCGGTGAACCCGCTTACCATGCGCCCTCCACATGTGCCCATCGGATAAGTTTCGTGAGGTTGCCCGAGTACCGGCGTCACCGTAAGATGTGACCTGCAACGCCCGGCCTTAAGAGCCACACCCCCCGAAAGCCTCGGGGCGGGCGGACTCATCAGTCGGGTGCCGAGGAGGCCGATGACCGGATTCGAGCTCTATCTCAAGCGCAACTCCAAGAAGTTCGACGCCTATCTGGCCGGCTTCTTCTCGGACGGGTCTCATCCTGACATGCGCCGCTACCTCTACGGCCCGGTCGCCGAGTTCACCGCGAACGCCGGCAAGCGCCACCGCCCGCTCATCTGCCTGCTCGCGTGCGAAGCCGTCGGCGGGGACCCCGAGCGGGCCAAGCCCTCGGCTGCGGCCATCGAGCACTTCCACACCGCTGCGCTCATCCACGACGACATCGAGGACTCATCGCTCACTCGTCGCGACGAGCCGTGCATGCACGTGCGCGAGGGCGAAGGTATCGCGATTAACGCCGGTGACCTCGCGCTCTCGCTTGTCTGCGGGGCCGTCGTGCACGACCCGGGCCTTGATGACCGCACCAAGCTCCGCGTGCTCGCTGAGCTTGTCGACATGACCACGCGCACCATCGAGGGACAGGCGCTCGACATCGGATGGGCACGCGATGACA
>JACUUN010000089.1 GCA_014859265.1 Coriobacteriia bacterium | reverse complement strand
AGCTCCGACATGCGGCCCATGCAGATCGACCTGCGTGGCCGCGAATGCGGGAACGGACATCATCATCATCACAGCTGCAACGAGGCCGAGAAGGGCAAGTTTCTGTAGACGCGAGATCGCTTTGAATGTCGTGACCTTCATCGCTGCTCGCCTCCCCTCTTAAGAACCTCGAAGGTATCTGTCGTTCTAACGCTACTTTTCCCCAGAGTTCTGCGATGCTAACACCTTCTCTTTGTCTTTGCTAAGTTAACTGGCAATCCTTTCCTTGGGCGTGATGCCCGGGGAATCTGCGGAGATATCCGAAGCGGCGGTGCCTACGTCCGTTCCGCCCCCGCGGCGGCGAACTCGAGTGACACGGAGTTAATGCAGTAGCGTAGACCCGTAGGATCGGGGCCGTCGGGGAAGACGTGGCCGAGATGTCCCTCGCAGCGCGCGCACCGGACCTCGATGCGCCTCATGCCGAATGAGTGGTCCGGATGCTCGGTGACCGCGTCAGCCTCCACAGGCCGGGTGAACGAAGGCCAGCCGCAGCCGGAGTGGAACTTGTCCGCCGAGGAGAAGAGCTCCGCACCACACCCCGCACAGCGGTAGATGCCCACATCCTCCAGATCGGTGTACTCGCCGGAAAACGCCGGCTCGGTGCCTGCGCGCCTCAAGACCCGGAACTGCTCGGCAGTGAGCGACGAGCGCCACTCCTCATCGGTGCGAACGACCTTCTCGCCCATGGGTGCTCCCCTCGTGTCGGTCAGCGTCGGACCATGGCGCGCAGGTGGTCGCGAGCCTTCTCCGACAGTCCCAGCGTCTCGATCTCACGCTCTAGTTGCAGTGAGGAGCCGAAACCGTACGCGTAGCCGTTGAGCCTCGCGGCGGCGGTCGACTCGCGGAAGGCGGCCTCGTCCGGATAGTGCGCGTGCATCTCGCCGGAGAGCAGTCGGTCGCGCTTGAGCGCATGCTTCTGGTGGTAGTCCTCGGCGACGTAGAAGCGGTCGAGACGGCTGACCTCGGTGAGCACGGGACGGGTCGTGTGCGTGGCGATTGACTCGCGGGAGCGCCGAGCCGCCTCGAACTGCACCTCGCTCCCGGCGAGCACCATGGCCTTGTACTGGGTCGAGTAGGCGCGTGCCGAGGGGTCATGTTCGGTCCAGAAGATGTCGAGCAGCTCCTCGTAGGAGAGGCGCGCGGGGTCGAAGTCGACTTGGAAGACCTCGGTGTGGTCGCCTATGACACGGTACGTGGGATCCGGGGTGGCCCCGCCCGCGTACCCGACGCGCGTGCGTACGACGCCTTGGAGGAGCCCGAACCGGGCATCCGGCCCCCAGAATCAACCGGTGGCGAAGGTCGCAGTCTCGATGACGCGCGGTGCGGCCAGGTCTATGGGCGGAAGTGACCCAGCGTGGACCTCAGTGGTGCCCCGGGAGAACGGTGAGAACATGGCACGCCTCCTGAACGAGTTCGTACCCGTACGAAAGCAAAGCCGATGCCGCCTCAAGCGATACCGCGGCGCGCTACGTCCTAAGCTCGTTGGCGAGCTGCTCGAGGAAGAGCCCGACATCGGTCACGATACCGATCGTCTGCCACGAGCCGCGGTCGGCGAGCTTGGTGACCACGGCCGGGTTGATGTCAACGCACACCGTCTGCGTCGCAGCCGGTAGCATGTTGCCGGTGGCGATGGAGTGCAGCATCGTCGAGAGCATGAGGCACGCACCTGCACGCTGGCAGTACGCCCGCATCGCGCGCTGGGCCTCCATCACGTCGGTGATGACGTCGGGAAGCGGGCCGTCGTCGCGCACCGAGCCTGCGAGTACGAACGGGGTGCCGGTGGTGACGAGCGTGTGCATGAGTCCGCTCGTCAGCGCGCCGGCCTCGACCGCGGCGGCGATTGAGCCGTAGCTGCGAATCGTGTTGATCGCCCGCAGGTGGTGCTCGTGGCCACCGACCGCGGGCGTACCGTCGGCAAGCGAGACGCCGAGCGACGTTCCATAAAGCGCGGACTCGATGTCATGGACCGCAACGGCGTTGCCGCCGAAGAGCACGCTCACGTACCCGGCGCGCACGAGGCGCGCGACCTCATCGCCCGCACCGGTGTGCACGACCGCCGGGCCCACCACGGCGATGATCTCACGGCTCGCATCGCGGTTCTCCCGCAGGATCCCGGCGACGATCTTGACGACCTGCGCCTTCGGCTTTTCCGAGGAGACCGCCGAGGTCATGAACTCGAACGCCTGCTTCTCGCGAGGACGCTCCTGCGGTCGCACGCGCAGGCCATCGTGTCCGACCACGAACGGTTCGTCGGCGCGCACGTCGGCCATCGGCACCGTCCACGCGCGCCCCGCTTCGCGGTCCACCTGCACACCGAGGTCCATCTCGGTCCCCTCGACCGCGACCCATCGCCCGTCGATGCGCACGGCTGTCTCGAGATTCGTGGTCGAGTAGAAGCTGTCCGGGAACACACCGTCGGCGGGCGCCGGGGCGAGCTTCGCATCGGACGGGTCGACCGGCACCGCGCCGTGCTCCTGCACCGCCGTGAGCAGCACGTCGAGGTGTCCCTCGTCACGCCCGCGCACGCGCAGCACGGCCTTGGACACGTCCTCGTTGGTGCGCCCTACCTCGAAAGAGAGCGTCTCGAACTCGCCGCCGAGCGAGACGATGTCGTCCATTATCGCGGACATGATGCCCGAGTCGATCAGGTGTCCCTCAATGCGGATGTCCTCGTACGAGCCGTGCGGCATGGCGGCACCTCCTCGGGCTGCCGGGTGAATCAGGCCTCGGCCATCTCGCGCTTGTACGCGGCGATGCGCTCCCGGTACTCGGGCATAGAGCTGCCGAGGATCTGCGTTGCGAGGATGGCGGCGTTCTTCGCGCCGTTGATGGCGACGCACGCGACCGGCACGCCAGTAGGCATCTGCGCCATCGAGAGCAGCGAGTCGAGACCGCCGAGGTCAGACGTCTTCATCGGCACAGTGATGACCGGCAGCGGAGTGAACGCAGCTACCACGCCACCCAGATGCGCGGCCTTGCCGGCGGCGGCGATGAGCACCTTCAGTCCACGGTCACCCGCGGTGCTTGCCCACTCGTGCACGCGATCAGGGTTGCGGTGCGCGCTCGCTACCAGCATCTCGTAGGGTACGCCGAGCTCCTCGAGCTGGTCAGCGCACTGCTGCATCACGTCCATGTCTGACTTGGAGCCCATCACGATTCCTACCAGCGGTGTGTCGGCCATGAGATCCCTCCGGCTCGTGCCCACGTCGGGCGGGTCGGCGTGTGGGGTGATTGTAGCGAAGCAAGGCGCACTACGGCACCGGCGAGCGCTCGGCGTCCTCGGTCACGGCCACGGCATGCGCCTCGACAGCGGCGTCCGTACACTCGCCATCCCCGAAGAGGAGCATCCGTCCGGCATCGGGCAGCGCGTCGCGCGCCTGGTCACGGAGGTTGTTCACGCCGATGAAGAACTGCCGCATTATCGCAACGAGCAGGTAGCGCCCCTTCGGCGAGAGCGTAAGGAACTCGTCCGTATCGGTCTGAAACGCCCCGTTCAGTCGCATGAAGGCCATCTCGAGCGGCAGTCCCCGCTCGATCGACACACCGAAGTCCCGCTTGAACGCGGCTTTGTCGAGCGACATGCCGAAGAGCGCCATGAGAAAACGGTAGCGCATGCGGTCGCTCTTGCCGAACGCACGCTGCTGCGTTGCCGGCGTCAGCCCCCCGTCTATGCGTTCGGTGTACTCGACGAGCGAGAACGTGTTGGTGTAGAGCGATCCGCCGAGGAACGAGAAAGCACCAGATCCGATGCCTACGTAGTCCTCGTAGTCGACGATGTACTCGTCGATCATGCCCCCACCCGTGCGCGAAAACGTCCACGCGCTGGCGGGTTCGAACGAATCCGAGAGCGCCTCGGTGAGCATGCGGTAGTAGCGGTACTCCCGGTCGTAGGAGACTCTGCCCACGGTGTCCTTGAGCGAGTCCTCGACCGCGGGCGAGGCCATAAGCGGGTAGAAGGTAGTCTGGTTGGTGCCGCTCGCCTTAAGCATCTCGACGTCGTGGAGGAGCATCTCCTCGGTCTGCGAGGGGAAGTTGAAGATCATGTCCACGTTCAGCGAGTGGAAGCGTCCCTCAATTGACTGGACGCGCTCGAGGATTTCCTCGGCAGATCCGTACTTGTCGTGACGGTCCATCTGCCGGAGCAGGCTGTTATCGAAGGACTGCACGCCCACGCTGAACCGGTCCACCCGGTCGACCAGTGGATCGACGATCTCGGGGATGAGGTGGTCGGGGTTCGTCTCGCTGGAGACCTCTCGTATCGAGAAGAGCGAGTTCGCGAGGTCGATCGTCTCGCAGAGTTCGTCGATCATGACTGTCGGAGTGCCGCCACCCACGTACATCGAGGTGCAGTCGAAGCCCTGGCCGGCGACGAAGCGCATCTCCTCGCGTAGCCGCTTGAAGTACGCGAGGGTGCGCTCCTCCTCGAAGGGGAAGCGATTGAACGAGCAGTAGGGACAGAGCCGAGTGCAGAAGGGCACATGAACGTAGAGCAAGTACTCGCGGCCGGGAACCGGAGCCGGGAGGCGGGCCTCCATCTGCGGCTGGAGCTTGAGGAACTGATCGCCCGCGCGACGCATGACCGCGCTCAGAATGCGTTCGGAGAGCATGCTACACCGTCCAGGCGGCGCGACCGCGCATCGCGCGCGCGCCGATGTCGGAGCGGTAGAACATCCCGTCGAACGAGATGCGGGCCACACCTTCGTACGCGCGCTCGCGCGCCGCGGCGAAGTCCGGGCCGAGTGCGGTAACGTTCAGCACGCGTCCGCCGGCCGTAAGCAAGCGACCGTCCTCGGTCAGACGCGTCCCGGCGTGGTAGACGATGACACCGGGCACTTGTTCGGCCTGCTCGATACCGGTAATCGGCATGTCGGTGTCGTAATCACCCGGGTAGCCGCCGCTCGCGAGCACGACCGAGACTGCCCACTCGTCGCGCCATGCCAAGTCGACGTCGGCAAGCCGGCCCTCGGCGGTGGCAAACATGACCTCGGCGAGGTCGGAGGAAAGGCGCGGAAGGACGACCTGCGTCTCCGGGTCGCCGAAGCGAGCGTTGAACTCGAGCACCTTGGGGCCCTCGGCGGTAAGGATGAACCCGCCGTAGAGCACGCCGCGATAGTCGATGTCCTCCTCGGCGAGCGCCTCGACGGTGCGCTCCATGATGGCCATCATCTCCGCGTGCTCATCCGCGGTGACGATCGGGACGGGTGAGTAGACGCCCATGCCGCCGGTGTTAGGGCCCTGGTCGTCCTCGTAGGCGCGCTTGTGATCCTGGGCGGGTGCCATCGGCAGCACG
>JACUUN010000018.1 GCA_014859265.1 Coriobacteriia bacterium | reverse complement strand
GACGTCCGTTCTCCGGCTGCTTGTAGTAGCCCGAGTAGTAGTCACCGTAGTAGCCCGAGTAGTAGCCGGAGCCTGCGGCGGCAGTGTCGAGGCCCCACACCACCGAGCCGATGATCCGCGCGCCGACCTTCTCGAGCATCTCGACACCCTTGGCGGCTGTCTCACGCGTCGAAGTGCCTGCGCGGCTCACGATGAGCACACCATCGACCCAGCGCGCGACGGCCGCCGCATCGGCCACCGCAAGCAGTGGCGGAGTGTCGATGATGACCCAGTCCGCCCACTCCTCGAGATCGGTCACGAGGTCTCTCATCTTCTGCGAACCGAGCAGCTCGCTCGGATTCGGCGGTATCTTGCCGCTCGTCATGATGAGCAGTGACTTGTCGCCCGGGCACTGCAGCGCGGCCTTGAGGCTGTGAGATCCGGTAAGGACATCGGAAAGCCCGATCATGGTATGCACGCCGAAGAACGCCTCGGTCGTGGGCTTGCGGAAGTCGCACGTCACGAGCGCGACCTTCTTGCCGGCCTGGGCGAGCGAGGCAGCGAGGTTGGCCGCCACGGTCGATTTACCCTCGCCGGGTGCCGCACTCGTGACGAGCAGCGTCTTGATATCATGCTCGAAGTTGATGAAATCGAGTGAGTTACGCAACACACGGTACGCCTCGGCAGCCGGAGAGCCCGGGTGCTGCACAATCGTCAGGCGTCGTACCTCGTCCCTCTCGAACTTCTCGAGCGGAATCGTGCCAAGCACGGGAGCGCCGTAGAGGCGCTCGGCGTCCTCGGTGGATTTGATGGTGTTATCCAGGTACTCGTAGAGAAACGCCATGCCGAGCCCGAACACGAGCCCCACCGCGAGTCCGAGCACGCCGTTGCGAAGCGGCTGGGGCGAGACCGGATCGCCGGTGACGACGGCCGGACTCACGACACGACCCGAGCCGACCTCAAGCTGCTGTTGGATTCTCAGCTCCTCGAGCTTTTCGGCGAGCGTGGTGTAGAGGCCGGTGACGATGCGCAGCTCGGCGTCGAGTTCGTCAGAGCGTCCCTCACGTTGGATGCGTCGCCCAAGCTCGAGCACCTCGTCCTGCGCCTGCTGGAGACGCGCGTCGACCTCGTCGACGGCAGCGGTGATGCTCTCACGCTTGGTTTCCTTCGACCACTCGACGAACTCCTCGGCCATCTGATTGGCGATCGCCGCGGCCATGTCGGAATCACCGTCGGTCGCCGTGATGCGTACGATGTTCGTCTGCCCCACGGCGGTGACGTTGACATGGCGCAGAAGCGCGTCGGGACCAGTCTGGAGACCGAGCGCGCGGATGGTGTTCTGGGCCAGCGGGCGGAGCTGCATGAGTTGGACCTGCGTCTGCAGACCGCGCTCGGGGTTCGAGAACTCGGCGAAGGTGGTTCCAAGCAGGGCGGCACCTGCGTCACGCTCCGAGATGAGTACCTTCGCCTCTCCCTCGTAAGTGGGCGACTGGATGAAGCTCGCTAGGAGCGCGGTGAGGGTAACGATGAGTACCGCCTGGACGATGACCCACTTGCGAGCCGAGATGACGTTCAGATAGTCGCGGAGTTCCACTTACAACTCTTTGAACTGCGCCAGGAACCAGTGGGTGGTCCCGCGAATCTCCTTGGACAGAGCGACAATCTGTCCGGACCTCGCCGGCTTGGTGCCACCGGCGAACTCGACGTCGATGGTGACGGTGCCGAGTCCGGACGTGATGCCGACCACCTCGACCGTCGCATAGCCACCGTCCACGAACGACGCGACCACGTCCTGGCTCGCGGCCTGCTCCTTGACGATCGTCTCGACGATCCCGGTATCAGCGGTACGTCCGGCAGGGCCGCGCGAGACATTGCCCTCGCGAGTAATCTTCGTGAAGAACCATGCACCCTCGTAGTTACGCAGCACGACCTCGCCGCTTACGCCCTCGGACGTCTCGACCTTGAGCTTCGCGTCATCGGGACCCACGAGCGGGCCGGAAAGCGTGAAGCGATCGATCTTGCCCTCGATCAGGCGTATGATCTGCTCCTGGCTGTCGACCTGCTCCCAGTACATGAGCTGCTGGGCGTCTTCGGGGACGGCCACGACGTCGGCGTCATCGGAGTCCTCGGAGACCGGGGTGATGTCCGAGGACTCCTCGGGCTCCGGCTCGTCGACGAGATCTATGCCGTTGAAGTAGAAGAACGCTGCGGCGAACACGCCTGCAGCGAGTAGCCCGAGCAGAACCAGCATCACCAACGGGGAACGCTTGCTCTCCGGGGAGTCCTGTCCATTCTCGGTGTTCACTTCAGTCATGCGGCAATTCCGCCACAAGCCGCATCTCAGCCTCCTTTTTTCTTTCTTTGACGGCGAATATTCGGTGTGAGCGTAACATTCCACCAGCGAGTACACGAACCTTGCGGCGCTTTCCTACCAGCCGTCCCCCAACGTCGACCCGAGCGCCCGGCGCACCTCGGCCAGTGCCTCCGTGCTCAGGTCGGTCTCAATCTCGACCTCATCAACACCATCACGGCTGAGCACGACGGCAATCGCGTCGGCGAATTGTCGATTCACCTCACTGCGGTCACTATCGGCCAGATACGGAAGTCCCTTGAGGTACTCGCACACTTCTCCCGCGGAGAGTCTGATGATGCCCTCGGGGAAGGTGTAGAGCCGCTTTCCCGTGAAAACGCTCACCGCCGAGGGAGCATCGATCGTGAGTCCCCCGCTACGCTCGATGGCGGCCTGGAACGCGGCCTGAGGCACGACCACGTGCCCGCCCACTTCGTGCGCGGGCGCCTGGGGCGCGAGGTCGGCGCGAGAGATCGCACTTGCCGTGGCCGCTCCTCCACCGAACGCGTAGGCGTCCCACACGCGGTCGTAGGTGGTGCCGGGTATCGTGGTGGTCGCGAGCGGGTCGACCGGCACGAGCGCAGGCCGTGCAGTGCCGAGTTCGAGCACCGCTACGACCGGCGTGACCGTGACTTCGTCCTCGCCCACGCACGCGAGCGCAATTGCGACGCGGTCCGGCGGTGTCGAGCGGTCTAGATGGCCGGACGTCTGCAGCTGCCACGCGACCACTCCGACCACGACGGCGCCCAGCAGCCCGAGCAGTGCACCCGTCTTGACGCTGCGTCCTGCCGACCAGCCGCTGCGCTGGTTCACTCTTCGGCGTGTCACGTTCACTCCCCCAGGTATCTCAGGATGCCGGTGGCTATGCCCTCGGCCAGCCTGTCCTGATAGTGCGGACTCGACAGCAGGCGGTCCTCGACTGCGTTGGACATGAACCCGTACTCCACGAGGACCGTGGGGGCCTGCGACTCTCCACGTGTGGTATGGCAGGTGGCGCAGGTCGCGATGGTGGACCCGCAGGCTCAAACGCATTCGCCGTGCGTCAGGGCGTTTCAGAGCGTTCCAGGCCGATTCCAGGCTGCATCGCACACGGAAATGCACACCACGGCTGCGACCTGCGTAAGGCAGTCTAGCAGAACGCGGCCGAGGGCGTCACATGAGACGCCAGCGTGTGGTAGGCACGTAGAAGTGTCACCCCGCTACTGTCACGTAAGAATGTCACCCCATGGACGAGGAGACGACCGCACGAGGCCCGCAGACGTGAAATCTGCGGGCCTCTTCCTTGCTCTCAAACGGGGAGTATCCCCTGCTAGATTGCGTGGAGCCGACGAGGGGACTCGAACCCCTGACCTGCGCATTACGAGTGCGCTGCTCTGCCAGCTGAGCTACGTCGGCATCTATGCGCCAGGGTCTAGCCCTTGGCGTTGTCACCCTTGTTCGGCGAAGATCGCCGTCTGCGCCTCCGGCGCCCCTGCGAACCGCCTTCTGCCGGGGGCTGCTCACCCTGGGTTGTGACCGTCGCCGCGCCTTCGGATCCGCTGCCGGCCTGTTGCTGTCCTGAGGCCGGCTGCTTGCCCTTGCTCTTGCGCCGCGGTCGGCGCTTACCGCCACCACCGCCGCTGCCCTCTCCCGCACCACTGCTGGCACTCTCGGGCTTCGACTCACGCAGCTCCGGCAGCGAACCCGTAAGCGCGCTCGACGCCGCCGGTCCCGCAAGAGCCTCGATTGTCTCTGCCGAGATCCGGCACGGGCACCCGCCACCGGGACATTCAACCGATTCGAGCGGCACCGTGAGGCTCCCTCCCTCGGCAAGCCTGATGTGAACGGTCTCGCGCGGGGTGTTGAGGCTGGCCACTTTGCCTTCACCGACAGGGGTCTCGACTTTGGCGCCTCGCTTCGGAGCACGCGACTTGAAGTCCTTGTAGGCCTCGTACTCATAGCGCAGACAGCACATTAGTCTTCCACACAGACCGCTGATCTTCAAGGGATTGAGCGGCAGGTCCTGTTCCTTGGCCATGCGGATGGAAACCGGCTGGAAGTCCCCCGCGAACCGGACGCAACACAGCTGCTGGCCGCAGTGACCGAGCCCTCCCACCATACGCGCCTCGTCACGCACTCCGACCTGCCGCATATCGATGCGGACCTTGAAGCGGGACGCGAGCTCGCGCACGAGCTCGCGGAAGTCCACGCGCTCCTCGGCGACGAAGTAGAAGATGACCTTGTCCCCGCCGAAGAGGTACTCGACGTCGACAGGCTTCATGTCGAGATGGTTCTCCTCGATGAGCTGGCGGTAGACGCGCATCGCCTCGCGCTCCTTCTCGGCGAGTTCGGCGGCAAGCGCGAGGTCCTCGTCGGTGGCGATGCGCTCGACGGGCTTGAGCGGCGCGGGCAGGTGCGCGTCTTCAATCTCGCAGGGCACGTCGACGACCTGCCCCATCTCGGTACCGCGCTCGGTCTGGACCACGATCGCCTGGCCCGGCATCGGCTCGGTGCCGGCGGAATCGAAAAAGAGCACCTTCGGTGCGAAACGGAGCTTGACTCCCACTACCGTGGGCATCTGAGGACCTCCCGGATATCGAAGAGCATGGCCTCGACGGCCAGCTGGGGGCTCACATTATACGAGATGCGGCGGCGCGCCTCCTTCACAGCTGCCAGCGCGCGTGCCGCGGCGGCCGGAGTGATGATAGCGGCGACCTCCTCCATGGCGTCCGCCTCGTCCCGGTTGGCTACGAGGTCGGACAGACCCTGGGATATGACGAGGCAGTCACGCAGCCAGCTCTCGGCGATGTTGAGGACCTCGGCCACACCTTCCCGCTCCCGCGCGGTCAGCTGCCGCTTCTGGCGATCCTCCAGTGCTTTGATGCCCTTGCTGCCGACGAACTCCGCGCGCTCGCGGGCCTCCTCGGAGTGCACCGCCTTGAGCTCGTCGAGCGGTGCCTTGACTGCGGCGAGCAGTGTCTTTGCGGCCTGGAGCACGTCGTGTTCGTCGGAGACCGTGAGGCCCTTGAGCGTGGCGAGCATTCGGCCGCGGGCGGCGCGACGGACTGGCGAGTCGAGAAAGTCCCGGGCCCGCGCGAGCACCCCGCCGGTCGCCGCCAGCGCGGCGACGGCCTCGTCCTCTCCCGCTCCGGTACGCTCGATGAGCAAGCGGACGGCCTCGTCAGGCACCATCCGGCGAAACCGCACGACCTGACAGCGGGAGGCAATCGTCGGCAGCACGCCATCGTAGGTGGTTGCAAGCAAGATCATGATGACGTCGTCGGGAGGCTCCTCGAGAGTCTTTAGGAAGGCATTCGCCGACCCGTCGTTGAAGAAGTCGGCGGCTTCCACGATGAAGATCTTGCGGTTCGTCTCCACCGGCGACAAGTGCACGTCATGGATGATTTCGCGCACCTGCTCGACCATGTAGGTGGCAGCGCCCTCGGGAGCGATCACGCGGACGTCGGGATGAGCCCCCCGCTTGACGCGCCGGCATGCAGGGCAATCGCCACACGCATCGTCATCACAGAGGATGGCGCACGCGAGCGCGCGGGCGGCGCTCTTCTTGCCGGCGCCAGCAGGCCCGACGAAGAGGTAGGCATGGGAAACCGCACCGCGGCGCACCGCCGCGGCGAGGTGGCCGGCCACCTGGCGCTGGCCGACGAGCTCCTCCCACACGCACGGCTTGGTCATAGCCGGGCTAGTGTAGCACGGTCGCGAGCACGGGCAGGGTGCGAACGGCCGCCAGCACGCGCTCCGCGACCTGGGCGGGCGAGCCGGTGGCCGGCACAACGACGACGCGGTCCGGATCGTCAGCTGCGATCTTCAGAAAGCCTTCCCTCACCCGCTCGTGGAAGGTGAGGTGCTCGGCTTCCAGGCGGTCTACACCGCTCCCGGTTGCACGGGTGAGGCCCTCGGCGGGGTCGAGGTCGAGGACGATTGTGAGGTCCGGTACCAGACCGGAGGCGGCAAACTGGTTGAGTCGCACGACCTGGTCGAGCGGCAACTCGCGGCCATAGCCCTGATACGCGGTCGTGGAGTCGAAGAACCGGTCGCAGATCACGGCGCCCCCTGCGGCGAGCGCGGGACGAATCACGCGGCTCACGAGTTCCGCGCGGCTCGCCTCGTAGAGCAGCAGTTCCGCTCGTGGGTCGAGGCCGTCGTGCTCGCGATTGAGCAGCACCGTGCGCACCACTTCGCTCACGGGAGTCCCGCCCGGCTCGCGCACCTCAGTCACCACGAGGCCGGTCTCACGCAGCGCCTCGGCCAGCAGGGCCACCTGTGTCGACTTGCCGGTACCCTCGCATCCTTCGACAGTGATGAACACGCCGCGCACCATCACGCATCTCCTCCGTCCGCATCGGCAGCACCGCGCCATTCGAGCGCGACGGTCAGGTACAGGTTCTCGCCGCATGCGTCGATCGCGACGAACGCGGGGAATCGGTCGAGTTCCAGGCGCATGAGCGCCTCGGCGCCGAGTTCGGGATAGGCGACCATCTCCGCGTCCGTGACGTGGGTCGCAAGCAGGGCCGCAGCCCCGCCGACGGCTGCGAAGTACACCGCGCCGTTATCGGCACATGCCCGCCGCACCTCCTCGGAGCGGGGACCCTTGCCGATGGTCGCCACGATACCTGCCCTGAGCAACGCGGGCGTCGCCCTGTCCATGCGTTTGGATGTGGTCGGCCCGAGCGCTCCAGCAGGGCGCCCCGCAGCCGGTGGCGTGGGACCCGCGTAGAAGAGCGTCTGACCAGCGAGGCCATGCGGGAGTTCGCCCGAAAGGTGCAACTCGGTCAGCAGGCGCTCGTGAGTCGAGTCCCGCGCGGTGTAGACGGGACCAGTGAGTACAACCTCGTCGCCCGCACGCAGGGCTGCCAGCGCCTTACGCGTCGCGGGGAGCGACACTTCTATCGCCGCGGCGAAACCGGGTCCCCGCTCGGTCTCACCCATCCGAACACGCCTCCTTGCAACTGCGCCACTCGAGCGTCCTGAAAGCATACACCGCGGCCGCGAGCACCACGAATGACGCCGCCTGGAGCGCTACCTGCGGCCCGCTGAGACCGAACGTCCCGAGCGTATCCGGATACGCGCGCAAAAGCCGCTCGACCCCGCGAGCGATAAGGTCGCCGAGCGGAGCCATGACAAGCATCGACCCGAGGAGAGAGACCTTGATCACCGACTCGAGCGCGGTGAAGACCCGCCCGCGGATCTCGTCGGCGACCGTGGCGACGACATAGGTGTTGCCGGCCACTGTGATTGCCGCGATGCACGCACCCGCGACGAGCGTCAGCAGGCCGGCGACAGCGTAGCTGCGAGCGAGTGCGAACGTGAACATTGCGAGTCCGAACCCCCCCACACCGCCGAGGAAGAGCAGCTGCAACGTGAGACGCTGTGTGAGGCGGGGCACGACGAGCGCCCCTCCGACCATGCCCGCCGCGAGGAACACGAGCATGAACGAGGTGGGTGCAGCCGCGAGCTGCTCGAGCCAGGGCACTTCGTCGGCGAACGGAACGCCACCAACCAGCTGCTGGGGGACGAACACGAGACCGATGGTCACAATCGCCCCACCCCCGAAGATGGCGAGTCCGACCGTCACGAGCAGTCCGCGCAGCTCGCGGTGGTCGCGCAGGAACCGGAAGGCATCCACAACGTCGGCACCGATGAGGCGGGGGTCGAAACGCACCATCTCGCGTGCCGTGTCCGAGACCAGCGGGATGCTCGCGATGAACGCTGCCGACACGAGGAACGTGAGCGAATTGAGGAAGACGCCCGCACGCGGACCGAGCAGGGCAGGCGCGACCAGTCCGCCCAGCAGATCGATGAAGGGCACACCGCTCTCGAGAACCATGCGAATCAGTCGTTCGAAGAGCGCGAGCAGCGCACCCGATGCGGTCAGTCCGATGAGCATCGCGGCCTGCTGGGTCGTGTACGACAGGCCGTTGGCCACCGCAACGTCCTCCTCGGCCACAAGGTGAGGGATGAGCGCGTTCTTCGCTGGATAGAAGAAGAGCGATCCGACCTCCATCAGAAGAACGATGAGGTAGATGAGTGCGAGGCTGTTGGTGAAGAGCAGGCCGAGGGTGAGTGCCGCGCGGGCGAGGTCGCTCGCGATCATGAGGCGCCGGCGGTCGAACCTGTCTACCAACACTCCCGTAAGCGAGCTCAGCACGAGCGCCGGCAGCAGTTTGGCGATCAGTATGCCCGCAACGGCAAACGACGATCCGCCAGAGAGCGAGGTGACGAGCGGCATGAGGAGACCGATGACAAGCCAGTCACCGATTCCGCTGACCAACTGGCTTATCCACAGGTGGCGGAAGCCTGTGTTCGCCGTCAGCCGGCGGTAGGCGCCTCTCGGGGTGGAGGCTGGCTCTTCGGCACGCGCCTCGAGGCCGGGAGAGACATTCATCTCAGACGACTTCCACGCTCGCCGAACGCACCGCGGAGCAGCCGACGTTGACTGCGACGGGCAGGGACGCGATGTGACACGGCGCCGTGAGGACGTGCACGGCAAGTGCGGTCACCGTGCCGCCCAGGCCACCCGGACCGATGCCGAGGGCATCGATCTCGGCCGACAGACGGCGCTCGAGAGCCGCGACGCCGGAATCGGGATGTCTGCTGCCGATCTTGCGCAACAGCGCCTTCTTCGCGAGACCCCCGACTTTGTCGAAGGTCGCCCCGACACCCACTCCTATGAGGAGAGGCGGACACGCCGAGGCCCCGGTCCGGGCGACCGTCTCGACGACGAAGCGGATCACGCCCGCCTCGCCGTCGCCCGGAGCGAGCATGCGCACCGCCGAGGCGTTGTCCGACCCACCGCCCTTGAGCATCACCGTCACGGTGACGCCGGATCCCGGGCGAAAGGTGACGTCGATGAAGGCCGGCGTGTTGTCTCCGGTGTTCGAGCGGTCGACCAGCGCGTCACGCGCTATGCTTGTCCGCAGCAGCGCGTCGGCGTAGGCCGCCGCCACGGCTCGATCCACCGCCGCCGGGACGTCTCCACACACGCACTCGTGCTCCCCCACCTCGAGCAGTACCCACACCGAACCCGTGTCCTGGCAGAGCGGCACCCGGTCATCCGCCGCGATTGTGGCGTTCTCGAGCAGCTGTACGAGGATCGCACGGCCGCGCGGGGAGCGCTCTCTCTCGATAGCGGTGCGCATCGCCTTGAGCGCGTCCGGGCGCAATGTGGTAGCGGCAAGCACGATTGCGTCGTACACCGCACTCCCGATGGCCTCGGCAGCAACCATCCCCGTCCCCTAGAGCCTCAAGTCGGCGACGGCTTCGGCCACAGTGGCGGCCGATTCTTGCAGGGCTGCAAGCTCGGCGTCGTCGAGATCGATCTCGACCACCGCCCGCACGCCGTCCCTGCCGAGAGCTGCGGGAACCGAGATGTAGACGTCAGAGATGCCGTACTCGCCATCGAGGTAGACGCAGCTCGGGAGCACCGCCCCCGTATCGCCGAGGACGACCTCCACCATCGCGGTCACCGATGCGGCCGGCGCGTAGAAGGCACTGCCGGTCTTGAGTAGCGCGACCACCTCGGCACCTCCGTACACCGTTCGCTCGACGAGAGCATCCACGCGCCCGGGTGCAAGCATCTCGGTAAGTGGCGTGCCCGACACGGTCGAGTGGCTCGGCAGAGGTACCATCGCGTCACCATGCGCGCCGACCGTGAGCGCCTCGATGGTGTCGATTGCGGCGCCGGTCTCCCCGGCGATGGCGTAGGCGAAGCGCGCGGAGTCCAGCACACCGCCCATCCCGAAGATGCGGTGTGACGGCAGGCCTGAGACCTTCCAGCCGAGGTACGTCATCACGTCGAGCGGGTTGGTCACGCAGATCACGACCGCCCCGGGAGACGCTTCCACAGCAGCACTGACCGCCGAGCGCACAATCGCGCCGTTGGCCGCAAGCAGGTCGTCACGGGTCATGCCCGGCTTGCGCGGTAGACCGGCGGTTACCACCACCACGTCGGATTCCGCAGTCTCGGCGTAGTCGTTGGTACCCGTGACGACCGGCACAAACCGCTCGACCGAGCGGCTGTGCATCATGTCGAGGGCCTTACCCCGGGCAAGCCCCTCGGCCACGTCGACCATCACCACATCGGCGATACCCTTGGTGAGCAGCAGGAACGCCGTGGTGGCGCCTACCTGACCGGCACCGACGACGGTCACCTTCGGCAGGGACATCCACACCCCTCTCATCGCATCGGGCTCTCGAAACACCCGGATGACATACTGGACGGGCGGCACGCACGGCAGCCGCCTTCGAACGTGGATTCTATCACCCGCGCTCGATCAGAACAGGTCGGCGAGGTAATCGACCGGAGGCTTGCGACCCTCGTGGACCGCAAGGCGCTGTGCGAGTATCGGCGGGAGCCCGGGCAGTAGCAGGCTCGGTTCGGGTGCCGCAATCGGCACCTCCACCTCGGCGATGAGCAGCTCGTCCCCGAGACCTGTGGCCTCAGCAACGAGCTCTCCGGCATGGATGATCGCACTCGTGCCGCGGCATCCGTCCTGACCCTCACCACCCGAGCACTCGGCTACGACCAGCAGACCGGCAAGCGCGGGAGAGCACTCGAGGGCGTACTCCAGTATGGCCTCGGCCTGCAGCTCTGACTCGGCGCCGGGGCGCCAAACCACCGTATCCACGCCCTCGGCAACGAGCGTGCGCAGCACTTTCTCCCGCAGACATGCATCCCCGCCGAGCAGGGCCGTTCGGCCGAGCAGGCTCTCCACCACCCGCGGACCGGTGTCATCGTCCGCGAAGGACACGAGGAGTGCCGCCCCTTCGGCGCAGCCCTCGATGCGCGCCAGAAGAGTCTCACGCTCCGCTGGGTCGAGTGCTGCAAATGAGGGTATCCGCGGGCAGACGATCGCGTCGGCTCCGGAAGCACACGCGAGACGCGCCGCTTCGACAAGTGCGCTGGCGTCCTCGGCGGCGTCGTTGCGCATCTGATGGTGGGTGACGGCGATCTTCACAAGAGCCTCTCCGGCCGGTCGACAGGGCTACACAGGAGATACCCCGAACGCCGCCTTCTGCCCTGCCTTCAGAGGGTTTTCTTCGTGCCACCGCGCTTGGTGGACCGACCCTTCGCTGTGCCGCCCTTCGCGCTGCGACCTTTCGCGGCGCCCCGCTTCTTCGAGTCGTTGGCCCGCGCCGGGCAGCCGGGGTCCACGCAGATCTTCCACGGACCTTTCTTCGTGTGCACGATGACCTTGGGTGCACCGCATGGCTCGCAGACCTCGTCGGTGGCCTCGATCTCACCTGACTGCGGCAGCGGGAAGGAGACAGCGTGCTCCTTGGCGTCGTAGTTCACGCAACGAATGTAGCGGTTACCAACCGGCGAGTAGCGCACCCGGAGTTCGGCGCCGTCGACCGGGCAGTGCCCGACAACGATTTCGGGTCCCTTCTTGGTGGGACACTCCGTACTCAGACACATCACACGCGCCGGGCGTTTGAACTGCATGATCCTGATCTGGTGGCTGCCGCACACGGCACACATCTCGTCGACCGCCGCGTAGCGCGCGTTCTTCGGCAGCGGGTAGGTGACCGAACAGTCCGGGTAGCCCTGGCAGCCCACGAAGTACGAGCGGCTCTTCGGTGAGTACTTGATGAGCAGGTCGTGACCGGACTCGGGGCACCTGCCGACCTTCGCGTCCTCGTCGGCTGCGGCCTTGAGCAGCTCCCCGACCTCTGGCACATGCTCGAGCAGTGCCGACATCACGTCGGCGAGCAGCGCGCGCGAGTGGCCGACGACCTCGTCGCGCCGCGCGTGGGCGCGTGCGATCTCGTCCATCTCGCGGTCGAGCTCGGCCGTCATCTCCGGCGTGGTGATACGCTCGGCATGGGTGACGAGCGCGTTCACGACGCTGATGCCTTTGCAGGTCGGCTGGATCGGATCGCCGTCGACGTACTTGCGGTCGTAGAGGGTCTGGACGATCTCGTGCCGCGTCGCCTTCGTGCCGAGCCCGAGTTTCTCCATCTCCTGAATCATCTTGCCCTGGCTGTAGCGCGCCGGCGGCTGAGTCTGCTTCGCTTCCATCTCCGCGCCGAGAAACGCGACCGGCGCGCCCTTTTCGAGCGCGGGGAGATGCTCTTCCTTCTTCATACCGTACGGGTAGACCGCCCGGAAGCCGGGGGCGATCACCACGTCGCCGCGCGCAATGAACCGCTCATCCGCGAGGTCGATCCCCACCTTGGTGCTCTCGAGCACCGCGGCATCCGAGAGCGTGGCCATGAAGCGGCGTGCCACGAGGTTGTAGATCTTGAACTCCTCGGGCTTGAGCTTCTCGGGATCGGCGGCGCCCGTCGGGTGGATCGGCGGGTGGTCGGTCGTTTCCTTCGCGCCACGGGTGGGCGTGAGTGCGCCCTTCCTGAGGAACGCGGAGGCGTACTGGTGGTACGCGGGCACCTTATCGAGCTCGCGCAGAATGGTGTGCAGCTCGAGGCTCGGCGGGTAGACGGTGTTGTCAACGCGCGGATAGGAGATCAGACCGCTCATGTAGAGCGACTCGGCGATGCGCATCGTGCGCGACGGTGAGAGGCCCTCTGCTGCCGCGGCGGCTTGCAGTGCAGTGGTATTGAAGGGCGTGGGCGGCTTCACCGTGCGCCGGCTCTTCGTGACCTCGGCCACGGTGCCCTCGGTCGCTCCCTCGATCGCGGCCATGACCCGCTCGGCCTCGGCCACGTCGGAGAAGCGCTCGGCGGCGTGCCATGCACCGAACTCGCCGTCGCCGCCTGCAGCCCCACCCACAGGCACGAAGCGCGCACGGACCGTCCAGTAGTCCTCGGGCACGAACGCGTCACGCTCGCGCTCCCGGTCCACGATGAGTTTCAGAGTCGGCGTCTGCACGCGGCCGGCCGAGAGCACGTCGCCCCACGCCTTCTTCGACGCGGTGTTCGAGGTGAGCGTGAGGTAGCGCGTGAGCACCGCTCCCCATACCAGATCGATGTCCTGGCGTGTGGCTCCCGCGGCTGCAAGTTCCTCGGAAAGCTCACCGGGCTCGGCGAAGGCGCGCTCGATCTCGTCCTTGGTGATGGCGGAGAAGCGCACACGCGAGACGGGCACGTCGCCGTTCACGCGGCGGACCACATCACGTGCATCGGCACCGATGAGCTCGCCCTCGCGGTCGTAGTCGGTGGCGATCACGACGTGGTTTGCCTTCTTGGCGAGGTTCTCGATCGAGCGGATGATGCCCTTCTCGGCGCCCTCCTTGAGCACGGGGGCGGCGACAAGCGTGGGCAGGGAGTCGAGCGTCCACTTCTTGAGATCGACACCGTCGATCTCCTCAGGGAAGTCGACCTTCATGATGTGGCCCTTCAGACCGATGCTCACCCAGTCTTCGCCGTCGCGGCGGAACCGGTAGACCGGCGTGTTGTAGATCCTGTCGGATTCCGGCTTGCCGACAGCGAGGATCTCGGCGATTCTGCGCGCGGCGATGTTCTTCTCTGAGACGACCAGTCGCATACGAGTCGGGTCCTGTTCTTCAGGCGGCAAGTCTTTGCGAGTATATACCGCGCGTCAACCCGTCCCCTACCGAACCCTTACAGCCCGAGCTCCTCCGCGCGTGCCTGCATCGCCTCGAGCGCAACCGTGAGGAACTCCTCCCGCGTGAGGCCGAGGGCGGTACAGGTGTCCATCTGATCGCGGCTCGCGCCTCGCGCGAAGGCCTTCTCCTTCCAGCGCTTCTTCAGCGATCGAACCTCAACTCCGGCGAGCGACTTATCCGGGCGCACAAGCGCCGCTGCGACGATGAAGCCCGTGAGCGGATCGACGGCGTAGAGCGCGCGGTCCATGCCGGTCTCAAGCTCGACGTGGCAGGCGTGTGCAAGGATGGCGTGCACGATCTCGTCGTCGACCACCCCCGCAAGCTCCTCGGCGGCCCCGCGGGCGTGGCGCTCCGGATCCTCGGCGGTCTCGGCGTAGTCGAGGTCGTGGAGCAGGCCGGCGAGTCCCCAGCGAGCAACGTCGGCCTCGGCCAGCCCGAGATGGCTGGCGAGCGCTTCCATGATCACCTCGGTGGCGATGCAGTGGTTCACGAGGTTGCGATTGGGAATGCGCTCCCTGACGAGCGCCAGCGCGGTGTTGCGGTCCATTCGTGGCTCCTTTCCGGCCTGCGGGTGGTCCCTAGCGGCCGATTGCGACGCGCTGCGCCTCGATGCGCGCGGTGAGCCACTCCGACCAACCTTCGATGCCCTGCCCGATCGTCGCTGACATCGGGAAGACCGGCACGGTCGCGTTCAGGCGTCGCACGACGTCGCGGAACTCGGCCTCGTCGAAGTCGAATACCGGCATCGTGTCGTACTTGTTGAGGATGACCGCCTCGGCGCGCGCGAAGATGTTGGGGTACTTGTAGGGCTTGTCGTGGCCCTCGGGGACCGAGAGGATCATCACCTTGGCGTGCTCTCCGAGGTCGAAATCGGTCGGGCAGACGAGGTTGCCGACGTTCTCGATGATGAGCAGGTCGATCTCGGCGATCTCGAGTGCGTCGACAGCGCGCCGGATCATGTCGCTTTCGAGGTGGCACGCGCCACCGGTGTTGATCTGGACCGCAGGCACGCCGTGCGCCTTGATCTTCTGCGCGTCGATGTCACTTGCGATGTCACCCTCGATGACCGCGATTCGGTACCGGTCGCGCAGGGCAGCGATGGTCGCCAGAATCGTCGATGTCTTGCCAGCCCCCGGTGATGCGAGCAGGTCGAGGACGAATACCCCGTGCTCGTTGAAGAGCGCCCGGTTCTCCGCCGCGAACCGCTCGTTGCGGTCGAAGATCGGCTTGGACAGCTCTACCTTCATGGCGTCTCCCCGGTGTCGTTCTCATCGGGCAGGTCGATATCGATCGATTCGATCTCCAACTCGCGACCCTCGACGAGCTCGCACAGGAAGCTCTCGCACTGCGGACACGTCACATCGAAGCGACCGTGGTTGAAGCTGTTGCCGCACTCGGCACACACCGAGCGGCCCGGGACGCGCTCGACGAGGAGAGTCGCCCCTTCGGCAAGCGTACCCGGGGTGAGCGCCTCGAAGGCGAAGCAGAGCGCGTCGTCGATGATCTCGGTGAGCTCGCCCACGCGAATGCGGATTTCGTTGATGCCCGTGGCGTTCTCGCGTGCCGCGGCCTCGACCGAGGCGGTAAGGATACCGCTGACTATACCCATCTCGTGCATGCGCCCGGCCTTCGCTAGTAACCCTGGGCCCGGCGGCGAGCGATGCGCTTGACGAGTACAATGCGGGCGAGCGCCATGCTGATCTCGTAGAGGCCCACGAGCGCGCCGAAGAGCGCGAGCATCGTGACGGGTGACCAGTCCGGCGTCGCACTGGCGGCCACCACGATGAGCACCGTGTAGACGACACGCCAGTTCGCGCGCAGCTTATCGTAGGGAACGATGTTGAAGATCATCAGGTAGAAGATGACCACCGGCAGCTGGAAGGCGATGCCGAAGCCGAGCATGAGCATGATCGCTCCCTGGAAGTAGGTGCTCGCCTCGGGCATCTGCGTGACGCCCTCCCACGCTTGCCCCACGATCCACTCGAACGCCGTGCCGAGGATCACCTGGTGGGCGAAGATCACGCCTCCCGCGAACAGGACCACCATCGCAACGAACGTCGGCACGATCCACTTGCGCTCGTTGGGCTTGAGCGCCGGAAGAAAGAACGCCATCACCTGCCAGATGATGATGGGGCTGCCCACCACGAGCGTAGCGTAGAGGGCGACCTTGAAGCGCAGCGTGAACGTCTCGAACGGGTTGAGCACGACGAGCTGCTGATCCCCGAAGATGTGCAGAATCGGCGCCATCGCAAGGTTGTAGAAGTAGGGTGCCGGGAAGTACAGGACGATCGAGCCGACGAACACCACGATGGCGATGACGGTCAGACGGGAGCGCAACTCGCGAAGGTGTTCCATGATGGGGAGTCGTTTGGGTCCTATGGGCATCGTATGATCCGAGGAAGTGCCCGGGGGCTACTCCTCTTCCTCCTCGTCCTCGTCCTCGTCCTCGGGCACCGTGTCCTCGGGCACCGTGTCGTCGGGAAGGAGCGGCGTGCCAGGAGCACGGGCCGGCGGTGAAGCGGCGGCCTCCTCGTCCTCTCCCTCTTCGTCGCCCTCGACGTCAGCCAGGTTGCCGGCCGGACGCCTGTCCGAATAGACCTCTGCCCGGATAACCGCCTCCATGGTCTCCTGGGCACGCTTGAACTCGCGCATCATCTGGCCGATCGTCCGCCCGAACTGGGGCAGCTTCTCGGGACCGAAGATGAGCAGCACGAACACGACGATTATGAAGAGCTCGGTTCCGCTGATACCGAACACGAAGACACCCTTCCGTGGGACCCTGCCGGTGATCCTCGGCTACTAGAACTCCCGTGCCTCGGCGGCGTTGGGGAAGATCGCAAACACCTTGTCGAGACCGGTGATGCGGAAGATCTTCAAGATGTTATCCCGGGTGCAAACGAGGCGGATTGCTCCGTCACGCTCCTTGGCACGACGCAAGCCCCCGACGAGGACACCCAGACCCGAACTGTCGATGAACCCGACGCGCTCGAGGTCGACGATGATCCGCGAGCATCCCGATTCGATCTGGTTGACGAGGGACTCTTTGAGCCGAGGAGCAGTGTAGACATCGACTTCTCCGTTGAGAGACATCGTGCACACACCGTCGGCCTGCTCCGTGGTGATCTCGAGTTCCATAGCGCGCTTCGCTCCCTACCGTTGCCGGAACAGCCTGCAAGATTGTACCGTGCTTGCACGTCCCGTACCAACCGCTCCACGAGATGCTGCCACGAACGGTACACAAGACGTGGGCGCCGGCAGCACACATGATGTCCGGTATCCCTCGGGGGAATACGGGTACCATTGTGGTGAATCCGCCCGGAAGAAAGGACCCCGATGTCTCTCACGATAGACCTCACACAGGAACCCACCTACTGGGTCCTGAGACTCGCGGGGGATCTCGATTACGGTGAGTGCGCCGCGTTCCGCATGAGTATCGACCGGATACTGAAGCAGCTGCCACCGGCGTCCATCGTCGATCTCTCCGACCTCGAGTACCTCGACAGCTCGGGGCTGGGCCTGCTCCTGAGCCTGTCAAAGGAGTACGGGGCGCAGGGCGGTCGACTCGTCCTCGTGACCAACGAGACGGTCGATAACATCCTCTCCCTCACGCGTCTGAACGGCATCTTCTCCACCGCCTCGTCGATGGAGGACGCCCTGGCAACCGTTTCGGAGAAACCTCTCTAGCACACGAAACGGGAGATGGCGCCGTTCCCGGCGCCATCTCGTTGATTCCGTTCCCGTATGCGCCACGTCGCGCTACGGCGTGGTCGTGGCCTCACCCGATGGCGCTGCCTGCATCTCGGCAAGCATGCTCTGTGCTGCGGCGGCACTCGATCCCTCGGGCTCGACCTCCAGGTAGCGCTGTAGCGCCGCGATGGCATCATCAGTCCGTCCCGCGGCCCGGTAGAAGATCCCGCCGTTGAAGTAGGCGGGGCCGAACTCGGGTGACTGTGCCATCACCTGCTCGGCGACCTCGATGGCACGAGAGGTCTGACCCGAGTAGAAGTACGCGATCGCCATGTCGACTGCGACGTTCGGGTCACCCGGCTGCGACGCAAGCGCCTGTTCGTATGCCACGGTCGCCGAGATCCACATCGGCAGGTCATGACCGGTGGTACCGCCGAGCGCCCGCTGGATCTGGAATCCCCAGTCGAAGTACGTATTGCCGAGGCCCACGAGTGCCGTGTAGCTGGTCGGCTCGCTCCGCAGAAGTGCCGTGTATGAATTCACGGCGGGCAGGTGATCGTTGGCGATGCGCTCGAGGGTGGCGCCGGTTTCGGTCGCCCCGGTCGCCGGCTGTGTGCCTCTATTCCCCAGGAAGAGCGCAGGAATCAGACTCCCGACAAACGCGACGACAACGAAGATCACGACGACCTTGACCCACAGCGCTGACTGCCTCTTATTGATGGCCACGCGCTACTCGCTCTCGCCCTCGGGAGCAGGCGTGTCCGTGACCGCACCGCTGCCCGTGCCGCCGATGTCCGGATGACCGGGGGGCAGGTCGCCCTGCAGCGCGTCCTCAGACAGCGGAGGTGCCTGCGTACCCGTACCCAGGCCGGGTACGCTGACGCTCGGCGACGGGACCTGCGTGCCGCCGGTGGGAATCAGGATCCCGATGATGATACCGATGAGCAGCGCCACCACGCCGATGAGCGCGGCCACGGTCATCGTGACGGTCTGTGCGCCGAGGGGAATGCTTGTGGTCGTGGCGCGGGGAGCGCTCGCCGGGGCCCTGGTAGAGCCGGTCGGCTTCGCAGTGGACTTCGCTGCCGGCGCCTTGGCCGGTGCCTCGTCCTCGTCGAAGAAGAAGTCCTGGTCACTCACAGGTCGATTCCCTCCTAGTCTCGTGAGACAGGCCGTCCACATGCTCCGGGGATTCCGGAGAACGGCTGCGGCCCCGCGCGATTATAGCACGCACCCTCGGCTGCTCATTCTCGCGCCTGAAAGCGCCCTCGTATCGCTTCAGCGAGACAAGGGCGATCGCCCCGGCACCTATCGCGAGCAGTGCGCCGACGGCGTCTGGTGCGAACTCCGCCCAGGTTCCAAGCAAGAAGCCAGCCAGATACCCACACACCAGCGCCACTACAGGAACTACATACACGAGCCCCTGCGCCCGCCTTCTGGCGGAGCGTGGAGTCTCGACCTCGATAGTGTCGCCCGGACGGGCCCCGTGCGTGTCGAGTACGCCCACGAGCAGCCGCTTTCCGCCCGCTCCCTTGGCGCACGCACCGCACGTTTCGCACGACTCGGAGGGCTCGATTGCGACATCGAGCCTCCCGCTGACGGCCGAGACGACCGTGCCCTGCTCGCGCATGTCTACGTCCTTAACTTGACGCGCATCTCCTCGGCACGTGCCTGGATGCGATCGATGTCGAGGAGGCTCCACCGACCGGAGTCGTAGAGCACCTGGCCGGCGACCATGGTGAAGACGATGTTCTCCTGGTTCGCCGTGTGCACAAGCGTACTGTACGGGTAGAGCGTCGGAATCTGGTGGCTGTGCGAGATGTCGACGGCGATGACATCGGCCTGCTTGCCCGGCTCGAGCGAGCCGACCTCATGGTCGAGACCGAGCGCCCGGGCAGCGCCGAGTGTCCCCATCTTCACGAACTGCCGGGCGATGAGGTGCGGCTCGTAGCCACCGATCGAGCGCTGGATGAGCAAGCCTATCCGCATCTCGTCGAACATGTCGAGTGTGTTATTGGAGGCCGGCGAGTCGGTGCCGATGCCGACCCTGACGCCACGCTGGAGGAATTTCCCGATCGGTGCGACACCCATACCGAGCTTGGCGTTACAGCGCGGGCAGTACGCAACCGCGACATCGTGATCGGCGAGGATCTCGACGTCAACGTCGTCGACCTGCGTGCAGTGGACCGCCAGCAGCTGCGGGACCTCCAACAGCCCCCACTGGTCGAGATAGCGAACCGGGCTCACACCGGTGGGCAGCCAACCGAGGTCTGTACCGGTGTAGGTGTCGCGATAGTCCACCGCGAGACGCGAGCTGCCGTACTTCACGAAGTCGTGTTCGTCGGTGGAGCCCGCTACGTGCATCGAGACCGGCAGGTCCTCTGCAATCGCCTTCTCCGCCACCTGGCGGTACACCTCCGGGTGGCAGCTATAGGTGGCATGGGGGGCAATCCCCACAGTCAGACGCGACGGGTCGCCGTACTCGCGCCACGCGCTGATGTCCTCACTCGCCCGCGCCATGACCTCGGACACCTTGCGCTTTTCCATCGTGGAAACCTCGCGATAGGCGACCGCGCGGAGGCCCGCTCCTGCGGCCGCACGGGCCGAGGCGCCGGTCTCGGTGATATCGGCAATCGTGGTGATGCCGGACTGCAGAGCTTCCGCAGCGCCGAGGCGGGCGGCATCCTCCCAGTCCTCTGCGTCGAGACGCTTCTCCTTGTCCAGTAGCTGCAACTTCCACTGCGAGTACGGCAGGTCGTCGACGAGGCCTCGCATCGCCGAGAACTCGAGATGCGTGTGCAAGTCGATGAAGCCGGGCATGAGCACGGCCAGGCCGAAGTCGCGTATCTCCTCGTCGGGATGCGCGGCCTTGAGCTTCTCGAGTTCGCCGATCTCCACGATGTGGTCGCCGTGCACCAGCACGGCGCCATCGACGATGTGCGGGGCAGCGATCGGCAGGACATACCGTGCAGCGAGTAGCATCCACATCTCCTCGAAGTCTGTGTGGCGCCATTCTACCAGCACCACGAGGGTCGGTCGTGGGGAGGTCCGGCGCTCAGACAGCTTCGCCCGGCGGGGCCCTCGGCGCTCCGCGCCTCCCGCCGGGCTCCAGAACTCGCGGCGGACCTCCCCACGACCGACCTGGCCTCTACTTGACCGCGACGTGGATAGCGACTATGCCGCCAGTGCGGTCCTCCCAGGAGATCGCGGTGAATCCGGCAGCACGCAGCTCGGCGGCGAGAGCACCCTGCGCAGGGAAGGAACGAATCGAGTCGTTCAGGTACACGAACGACGCCCGGTCCCGCGTGAGTAGCCCGCCGATTGCGGGAATCACGGCGCGCAGGTAGAGGTGGTAGAACCACCGCCAGGGCGCGAACGGCGGGCGCGAGAACTCGAGTATGACGTAGCGCCCACCGGGCTTGAGAACGCGGAACACCTCGGCGAAGTTCGCAGCGCGATCGGGCAGATTGCGCACACCGAACGCAACGGTCGCCACATCGAATGAGGCATCGGGGAAGGGCAGGTCCTGGGCATCGGCCACCGAGAACGAGACCTTCGTGCGCCCGCTGGACCCGCGCGCCTTGTGCTCGGCGACCGCAAGCATCTCGGGCACGAAATCCGTGCCGACCACCTCGGCCGGCCGGCCCTGCCGCGCAAGCGCGAGCGAGAGATCACCGGTGCCAGCACACAGGTCGAGCACCCGGCTCGTGGTCTTCAGGTTGGCGGCACGCACGGCAGCGCGGCGCCACGAGCGGTCGATGCCGAAGCTCGAGAGGATGTTGAAAAGATCGTAGCGGCCGGCGATGAGCGTGAAGATGCCCTGCACGCGCTCGGCGGTGGGCCGACCGGGTGCCGGTGCGGCATCGGCGATGTCTCGCTCGTCGATCGTGTCGGGCATCAAGTCTCCGGTTGCTCGCATACAGGACGGGGCCGGACAACCCGGGGCTTCCGGGACCCGAACAGGTTAGCGAGATTCTCCTTCAGCCACAACATGATGACGTAGTAGACGTTACGGGCGCTGACGTAGCGCGGCCAGTTGAGCTCGGACTTCTCGCAGACCGTCGACTCGCTCAGCTCGTCGATCTCGGCCTTGAGCGCATCGAGTTCTCGCTCGCGCACCTGCAGGTCGGCCTGCTCCATGACGGCGTCGATTCGCGCCATCGCGTCGTGCGCCTGCAGGATGCGCTCCTCGGTGCGCGACACGACCTCCGGCTCGATGATGCCGAGGCGGCCCTTGAGCCGGTTGAGGCGCAGCCCCACCTCGTACATCGTGTCGACCATCTCGTCGTTTGAAAGCGAGTGGCTCTCGTAGTTCATGATGTACTTCCACGAGGGCTGCACGAGCAGCTGGCGGTGCTCCTCGAGCGTGTCGGCCAAGCGCGTGTAGCCGTACTTCGCCGGGTTGTCGTAGGCCATCGAGCCCGGGTCGAGGAAGGGAGCCATCGGCGAGGAGAAACAGAGCAGCCGCGTGTCGTTGCCGAGCTTCTCGTAAAGCGACTCGATGTAGGCCGGCGTCTCGCGCACCGAAGCCGCGGTCTGGGTTGGGATACCGGTCATCATGTAGAGGTCGAAGCGGGAACAACCGTTGCGCAGCGCTGCGGCGATCGACTCCTCCACCTGCGCAGTCGTGTAGTGGTGTTTGCCGAAGGCGGCGCGCACGTCGTCGTCGTGGCTCTCGATGCTGATCTCGACCGAGTAGTCGTCGAGGTGCTCGTTCAGGAAGCGGTAGAAGTCCTCGGCCGGCGGCTTGAAGAACTCAAACCCGATGGGGTTGCGCAGCTTGATCTTGGACAGACCGCGTATGAACGCGGCAGTATAGTCGCGCCCGGCCTGCAGGAAGTCGTTCAGCACGAAGACCGGTCCCGGGATGTACTTCTGGAAGTGCTCGATGTCGCGCACGAGCAGCTCGGGGTCGCGGAAGGCCACGCGGTCGCGGCCGAAGTGATTGCGGAACGAGTAGGCCGAGCCACCGCAGGTCACGCAGTTGTGCGTGCAACCCCGGCAGGTGAGCGAGGCGCACACCGGGTACTGGAGCCAGTCCTTGAACGGCACGAAACCCATCATGTCCCGGTAGCGGATGACCGCCTTCATGTTGAACGAGTAGTCGAGCGAGATGTCGTTCATGTCGGCGGGGACCCACTCGAACGGCGTGCTATGCACCGAGCCGCCCCGGGTGGCGTAGGTAAGGTTCGGGATGTCGTCGACGCGACCCTTGCCCTTGAGCGCATAGAGCAGGCGGGTCATCGGCTCCTCGGTGGAGTCTCCGCGCACAACGTAGTCCACGCTCGGGTAGCTTGCGAGCTCCTCGTGAAAGTAGCTCGCCGAAAGCCCGCCGAAGATGACCGGCGTGTCGGGGTGGCACTTCTTGCAGATCTTCGAGATCTCGACCGAGCCGTGGGCATGGGGCAGCCAGTGCAGGTCGATGCCGAACGCTACTGGGTTCATCTCGCGGATCGCGCGCTCGACGTCGAAGTCGGGGCGATTGAGCATGAGCACCGCGAGGTTGACGATGCGGACTTTCAGACCGTTGCGCTCCATGTACTCGGCCATCGTGGTGAAGCCGAGGGGATACATCTCGAAGACGGGTGTCGAGGGCACCATATCGGACACGGGCCCGAACATGATGGAGCGCTCGCGAAAGTCATACACGCTCGGAGCGTGAAGCAGCACGAGGTCGACACGCGACATGAAGCCAGGCCCTTCTGTCGTGAGCGATCGGCCTGCAGCACCCCCGGCAGGGTGCCGACTTAAGGCCGAACGGCCGGAATTATAGCACGGTATGCGCTAGTCAGCGGCCGCAGCGGCTCTAGCACGCCATCCTAGTTCTTCGGTGCACGACGGATGCCTCCTGCCTCGTGGCAGGCCGCACGCGCCACGCTCTCGCCGCTATCGGGAGACCGAACCCCTCACATGGCACTCGGCGCAGTACGTCGGTGAGTGGCAGTCGAAGCACGCCTGGGCGCCGCTCTCTCGCACCGTGTCCATGTGCTGCGGAATCCATGGACGGGTCGGATCGGCACCCTGGTGGTGGCAGTCGTTGCAGAAGTCCGAGCCCGGAGCACTCGCGTGGCAGTTCTCGCAGACTTCGGGCCTGGCCCTGCCGTCCTCGCCATGGTTCTCTTCGAAGCCCTCAGGGTGAGGCATCTGGACGCCGTGGCAACTGTCGCAGAACACGCGCTCGTCGTGGCAGGTCTGGCAGTAGCCGACCGCGGCGATAGGCGGCAGGTGCTGCAACTGCTCCTCCATCGGGGCCTCGGTATTCGGCTCCTCCAGGCTCGCCCGGGCCGCGGTGTACGCAGCGAAGTCCTCCGTGGCAAGCTGCGCGTGCCCACCGCTCTCGCCGAACGGCTCGTAGAAGCCCGACTCGCTGTGGTTGGCCGGCATAAGCTGAAAACCGGGCGTGTGGCAGGCCTCGCATTCGCCCGGAGCCAGGATGCCGCTCACGGACTCCCCGCTGGTGGTATGACAGCGGTAGCACGCGACCATCAGCATGAAGTCCTCGTGTGGCTGGTTCGGCTCGCCCGAACCCGGATCGGTGAGGGTGAGCTCGAAGTCCTCGACGTGCGCGGTGCGGTTGTGGCAGACCGTGCAGTGTATCTCGGCTTCCTCGTGCACCGCGTGGTCGATGACGATGCCGGGGCTCGGCGTCACGGTGCGGTTCTCAAGGCCGTGACACTGCGTGCACTGGGTCGAGCCCATGTGCTTGCCGTCGAGCGCCAGGTGAGAACCGGGGTTCAGCGGAAGCTCGAACTTGTTGGTCGCAGTGAGATAGAGCTCGCCGAGCGCCTCGGCCTTGTGCAGCAGGAAGGTAATGGGATCCGCGTTGACCGGCATGTGGCACGCCATGCACGAGAGCTGGGAGTGTGCCGAGCGGTTGAACGCGATGATCGTGTCGTCCTGGACCTTGTGACAGCCCTCGGCACAGAACCAGTTTGTCGAGGTCACACCGAGCGCGACGATCACGAAGGCCGCAAGCCCTAGGACAGCCGCTCCTGTCCATGCGATGTAGCGGGGACGCGTGGCCGGGTCGGTGTATCCGGAGAAAAACGCCCTCGCTCTAGGCATGCGTTCGAATCCCACCCTCTAAGTCGTCGTACATATCCTGCCATTCACAAAGGGTATCATGCCATATGTCGCGGACCGCGTCCCACGCCGGAAGCACGCCGCAAGCATCCTCCCTCGGGCAGAGAACCCACCGTACACGCTGTGGAATCATCACCATTCTCGTACTCCAGCGCGCAAATCTCAATGACACCCGATGTCCACACGCAGAGAGCGACCGGTCATCTCCTACGTTCGAGCCGGAGTACCTGCACTCTGTCGTTCTCCTTGTCTGCCACAAGCAGGAGGTCGCCGGCGGCGTCCAGACCGTTGGGGAAGTTGAGCTGGGCGGGGGACGCTCCGCGGCTGCCGTACCAGCCGATTACCCCTCCATTGGAATCGAGCAACACAATCTTGAAGTCGAATGCATCGACAACTGCAATCGTGTCGTCATCAATCGCGGCAATGCCTCTCGGCAGGCCGAACTGGTACTCGGTACCGCCGCGCACGCCGGTCTCCCACATGAAGACGCCATCGAGGGTGAACGCCTGAACGCGACTGTTGTTCGAGTCGGCCACAAGCACGGTCGAGTCAGGCATGACCGCGATACCGTTGGGCCGATCGAGCTCCCCGGGGCCGCTGCCCGGCCGGCCGAACTGGCGTACGAACTCGCCGCTCTTCGTGAACACAACGACCTGATAGCTGTCGAGAGCGTAGACGAGGTTGCCCCAGAGCGCGACGTCGGTGACCGCGATGCCGGTGCGATCCTGTCCCGATGAGCCGCGGCCAACCACCGCGGTGGGATCCGGGAAGCGGCGCAGGAACTCGCCTTGGGAGTCGAAGACCTGGATCTGGTCGTTGCGAAAATCCGCCACGTAGATGTCACCGTTCTCATCGACCTCGATGCCGAGGGGGGAGTTCATGAGTCCCTCCTCCCAGGTGGCATCGTAGCCGGGCAGTGGCTTGGTGAGCCCGAACCCGCCGAACTCGAAGATGAAACGACCGCCGGAGGAGAAGACAGCGATGCGGTTGTTCTTCGTGTCCGAGACGTAGATGCGGCCGTTACGCCCGAAAGCGGCGCCCATGGGTCGGCGGAACTCCGGGCTCTCTCCTCTGCCCGGCCCTTCAATCACGAGAACCGGGGTCAGTCCGGCGATCGTCTTCCCGCCTCGCGTCCCAAAGTCACCGGCGCGGGTGATATACAGCAGCAGTATCACGATGAGTGCTATGAGCACGATGAAGAGGCCCACCGCCAGCAGCTTGAACATCCGAGCCGCTGTCAGCCGTCGGGGTTGCTCTTCAGTTTCGGCGGCAGGAATCGTCGCTTCGCTCACGGCGTCACCTTCAATCGCTCCAGTCCTTCGAGAGCCTCGGGCATCTCTAGAAGTCGATGCCTACCGTGCTGTGGCACTGCAGGCAGCGGCCGTCGAGGGGCCACGGATAGAAGCGGACCATCATCGAGAACTCCGTGCCGTGCGGACCGTGGCACGTGGAGGTGCAGGTGAGCGGCGCGTCGGCCCGGATGTCGTAGTACTGGGGGCGCACCGGGTGCTGGTTGTCGTGGGACTCGACCCATGAGTGACACCGCAGGCAGATATCAGGATTGGCTTCGCGCAGGATCGGCTTCCACGCTGAACCATGTGGCGTATGACACCTGACACACAGCAGCCCGTTGTGGCTCGAGCGCTGATAGCTCGCCCGTATGCCCGGGGCATGGCACTGGTAGCAGATGTCGTTGTTCTGGGCCGCGAGCAGTGCCTCGTAGTCGGCTGCGTGGGGGTTATGGCACCCCGAGCAGTCGAGCATCCGTGAGTACACCGGGTGGATGCTGACCTGGCGGAAGTCACCCGCGATGTCCGGGTGACAGTCATAGCAGACCGTGGGCTCGGCATCGATGAGAAGCGGTTGGAAGTCCGAGCCGTGGGGCTCGTGACATCCGGTGCAGTTGTCGTACTCGAACGGCTGGTGCTGGACGGCTTTGTTGCTCAGCCAGGCGACCGACGGGTGACAACTGAAGCACAGATCGCGCTGGCGCATCGTCAAGATGCCGCTCCAGTCCGAGGCGTGCGGATGATGGCAGCTTGTGCACAGGAAGTTGCCGACCGGTTGGTGCTGCTGCTCCCGAGCCATCTCGGCACCGAGCGAACCGTGGCACGACACGCACAGGATTCGGGGGCTCATCGCCAGCAGCCCACGGTACTCGGAGGCGTGCGGATTGTGACAGTTGACGCAGCTCCCGTTGGAGAACGGGCTGTGCTGGTGTTCGAGAGACAGTTGGAACCCGATGTCTCCGTGACATGTCCAACATAGCTCCTCGAGGGGTGCCACAAGCTCCGATGGGCCTTCGACGTCCTTAAGCACCTCGCGTGAGATCACGACGCCAGACACGCCGTCGATCTCCTCCTGGGTGATGGAGAATAGCCACGTGATCGGCAGCCAGCGCAGAAGCGTGCGGATTCGTTTGAAAACCTGTGTTGTCTCGGCCCACACGGTACGCTCGATCTCACGGCCGTGCGGCGTATGGCACACGGTGCAACTCTCGAGCTCGAAGGGGTTGTGGACCGAAGCGAACCGCATCTGCGGGATGAGCTCCGAGTGACACTGGAGGCACTCGATGTTGCGCACAACTGCGCGGACCTGTTCGGGACCCCGCCCGACGTAGGTAGAAACGACGGTGACGACCGAGCAGAGAAGGAGGAGCAGCAGTACAAGCGCGACGACGAGTGGCCAGCGGCGCGTGTTCTTCTTCTTCGTCCGCAAGAACTCCTCGTCAGACTCGAAGTCGCTCTCGTGGGTACCTTGGTCAACCAACAGTCCTCCCGGCCGTACCTGCCTCCAAGGCATCGTCGACATCGGGCCGTTGCCGGAACCCTATCGACTACAGTCTAGCATCGGCTTCAGCGGACGAACACCGGAGCCCGCGCACCGCGTGAATAACCTCACATAACGAGGTCTAGGCAAAACCGCTGGTTAGAGGTAGCCCCCGGTGATCGTCGTGACGGAAGGGCGTCAGGAACCGGGAACGTGGCAGCGGAGGCAGAACCCGTCGGTGACGGGCTGGTCCGGATCGCTCCGCATCACGCGGAAGCTGGGCTGATCGCTTTCGTGGGGAAAGGCCTGAAACACGGGATTGTCGCCGCTGTCGGGATTGGGCGGATAGGTGCTCACACTGAACTCCTGACCGGGCAGAAGCACCGGTGAGCCGTCCTTGATGCCGCCTACGTCACGAGCATCCTCGTGGCACTGCTGGCACAGGGGGCCTACGCCTTGCTGCGGGCCAAAATGGCCAAGCATGTTCCCGGACTCGTGGGGCATCACATATCCGCGGTTCGACCCGCCGAGCGGACCCCACGTAGTCTGGGTGCTCTCGGTACTCGTCACGACACGCACGTTGTCGTAGTGGAAGCGCCACTCACTCTCAATCTCGGTGGCAAATCCGACGGGGTGACGGTTGGCCGTACCCGTCACCGGATCGATGCCGTCCTCGGTGAGGTGGTAGCCCGCGTGGCACGAAGCGCACCAGTCTGATCCGTAATAGTCAGCACCAGGCTGTTTCCTCAGGAGCCGGTTCGTCGGCAGCGCTCCAGACGTCGTGTCCTCACTCCCGAGGGAGGCACGCATTCGATCCCCGTAGAACGGCTCGACCGTATCCGTATCGTGCGGAGAGTGGCAGTCGACGCAGGTGAGCATACCTCCAACACCGGAGAAGGTGCGGGTAAGAGAGCCGCCCGACGGATCGCCACCCGGGATGACATTCGTCTCATCGATGCGGTGGGCCGACCGAACTGTGCCGCCACGCGCAGCAATAGCCCCGTAGACGCCCGTGCCACCGGTACCGTCGTGGCACGATTCGCACACCAACTTGGCCGTCGCAGCAGGCAGGAGCACGTAGCCGTCCGCCGCAGCTGAATGCACGCTGTGGCAAGAAGCACACTTGCGGGTAGTGGCGTCGTATCTGCCGTGCGGGCCTTTGCGGGTCGCAGCGACGGTGTCAGACGCCTCGTCCGACTCGCGCCCGTGACAGTCCATGCAAGTTCTGCCCGAGCCTGCTGAATCGTAGGCGCGGGCTTCTTCGGCCAGCGAGAGAATCAGCACGGAAACGACCGCGAGGATCGCGAATGCGAGCAAGAGACGGATCGGCCCGTCTTGTGAAACAGCGCACTTGCTTATCTTATACGTGTTCATACTCGTATTATACAGCGAAGCACGTGCCAATGCACGCTCCTAGCGGACAACCTCGACGACTTGAATACGGTGGTTTCCTGTGTCGGACACAAGCAGAAGGTCACCGCGGGCATCGATGCTGCTCGGACCGGCGAACTCAGCCGGATTGGACCCCCCCACGCCGTACCGGCCCATGAACGCGCCATCCCGGGTGAACAGCACGACGCTGGATTCCAACGCATCGAGTACGGCCACGGTCCCGTCCGCCATGACCGCGATGCTGCGCGGGAGTCCGAACTCGTAGGGCGAGACAGGCGGCACCGCAGGCGGTCCGGCGTCCCCATCCCGGCTCTTGCCCACCGACCACACCAGCTCGCCTTCGGCCGAAAGCGCCAGAATCCGTGTGTTGCCGGAGTCGACGACGTAGACGCGCCCATCCTCGGTCGCATCGACGCCGCTGATGCGGTCGAACTCCACGGCATCGGATGCGGCCCGGTCGAACTGCCTCACGAACTCGCCGCCGGTCGTGAAGACGACCACCTGGCTGGTGTCCACGGCGAACACCAGTCCGCCAGCGACCGCGACGTCGGCGACCGCGATGCCCGTCCCGCCCTGCCCGGACGCGCCTTCCCCGACCACCTCGACCGGGTCAGGGAAGCGACGCAGAAAGATGCCCTCTTGATTGAACACCTGGATCTGGTCGTTGCGCAGGTCGGCCACGTAAATGTTCCCATCCTCGTCAACGTCGATGCCGAGGGGGTGGTTCATGCGTCCCTCGGACCAGGAGGGCTCGAACCCGGCCAGCGGCTTGACAGCGCCGAATCCGCCGAACTCCAGCTCGTAGCGCCCGTCCCGATCGAGAACGACCACCCGGTCGTTGCCGGTGTCCAGCACGTGGATGCGTCCGTCGGGTCCGAAGGCGGCGCTCATCGGGCGCACGAAGACGGGGTAGTGACCGCGGCCCGGGCCGGTGACGGTGAGCAGGGGCCGCAGCCCGGAGGCCACCTTACCACCACGCACGACCGCGCCACCGGGTGAGAGGTATGAGACCAGCGCGATCAGCCCAGCCAGGAGCAGCACGGCAAGGACGGTGTTCGTCACGAGGAGGGCCCTGCGGGTGAACAGCGCACGGCGACGACTGCTCATGGCGCCACCCCGAGTCGCT
>JACUUN010000249.1 GCA_014859265.1 Coriobacteriia bacterium | reverse complement strand
GTTCGACACACGGAGAGCTGGCGCCACCGTGAATGATGTATACTCATGATGTACATTCTACGGAGGTGCATCATGCGGCGAACCCAGATATATCTGACAGAGCGCGAGCAGACGGCGGTCAAGTCGATCGCGCGACGTCTCGGCAAGACCCAGAGCGAAGTGATTCGCACAGCAGTGGACCGGTTCATCGACCGCGAGAGTCCCTTGAGTCGCCTCGATCTGCTTCGCAGCGCGAGGGGCCTGTGGAGCGATCGCCGGGACCTGCCCGACGCAGATGCCCTGCGACGCGAATGGGATCGGCTGGAACCCGGAGCTGACGGCTCGTGAAGGCGAACCGCTTCCTTCTCGACACTGACGTGATCATCGAGTACCTGCGTGGTCGCGATAAGGCGATTCGGTACGTAGAATCTCTCGAAGGCGAGCTGTGCGTCTCGGCCATCACCGTGGCGGAGCTCTACTCGGGCGTGAAGGATAGCGACGAGGAGGCCGCACTCGAACGGTTCCTCGACGCATTCGAGGTCATCTCCATCGACCGGGCGCTCGCCCGTCTCGGAGGTTTGTGCAGGCAGCGCTACCAGCCGGCTCACGGCACTGGACTCGCCGACGCGATCGTGGCGGCTTCGGCCGAGTCCGCAGGTGCTGCGCTGGTGACATTCAACAAGCGGCACTTTCCCATGAGCAAGGATGTCGTCGTTCCGTATACCCGCAGCTGAGCGGTGTCGAACCCGCGCATCCACCGCGACAAACCGCGGCGGGGAGCGGTAATCTGAACGAAGGCGCTCGAGCCGCGGTTTGCGGGTGATGCGCAAGAGCGTTAGGCAAACGGAGATGGTGAACTCCGGGAGAGGCATGCCATGAGCGGCGAAGACCCAACGCCAGAATTGGATGAAATCATCGCCAGGGCGGAAGCGGGCAAGCTCCCACCGGCTGCACTCACGTTCGCGACGGATGCTCGGCACCTGGCAAGGATTCGGGGACGGGACCGGGGACTCGCTGCGTGGCCTTTGGC
>JACUUN010000248.1 GCA_014859265.1 Coriobacteriia bacterium | reverse complement strand
TCAGGATACTACCCTCGCCGGCCTAACGGGAGCTTACTGCGGTCGCACCGAACGTTGTTGGGCGTCAGCTGCGAGGCGCAGCGAACGCTCCCTGCCCGAGTCTACCTTGCTGGCGCCGAGACTGCTGGACGCCCTGGTTAGGCATCAATCCTGCGGAAGCATCTGCGGATTCCACACGACTTCCCACAGGTGGCCATCGGGATCCTGGAAGTAGCCGGCGTAGCCGCCCCAGAAGGTCTCTTGAGCTGGCTTCACGATCACCGCGCCAGCATCGGCCGCCTGCTGCATGACGACATCGACCTCCACTTTCGACGACACGTTGTGCCCGACCGTGAACTCGGTGGGGCTCGCACCGCCCAACGGAATGCCTGTGTCGTGGGAGATGCTCGACCGAGGCCACACTGCGAGTTTCAATCCCGGCTGCAGGTCGAAGAACGCCACCGCCCCGTGTTCGAAATCGCTGCCGAAGATGCCCTCAGTCGCCAAACCCAGTCCGTCGCGGTAGAAGCGAAGCGACCGCTCCAGGTCCTCAACGCCGAGCGTGATGACTGTGATGCGTGGCTTCACCGAGCAACCTCCATGTATGCCTAGCGTGTGGCGCATGAGCTGCGCGGCATGAGCTCTCAGGTCAGTCTACCTCGTGCGCGCCTGCTCGATGCGCTTGTTAGCGATTCAGGCGTCACGCCTCCCGGACGCACTGCGGTTCGCGTAGAGCGCATCGAGAGGAGCGAGCGCTTCGATCTCGCGCCGCGTTCGCCGCCATCTTTGGATCCGGATCGGCAATCGGCGCAAGAAACTCGCTTGGGCGATAAGGGGTGCGAAGTCCGCGCGGACGCGCTCGCGCACCTCCCTGACAGCGGCTTCGTACTCAGGCGTACCCCGAATCGCCTGACGCCCGCCGCTCACGACGCGGTCTGTGCCCTCCCCAGACACCCAGCACCCCTTTCGCCTGTAACGCTAGTCACTATGAGATGGCCGGCCCGATCCGGTGTATACGTGGATCGTCCCCG
>JACUUN010000247.1 GCA_014859265.1 Coriobacteriia bacterium | reverse complement strand
GTACTCTCGGGTAGGGACCGGGCGTAGGCGTTGCAGGTTACGCCCAACAACGTTATGCCGTCTCCGGGGGCGGCACCGCTCTCTTGACGAGTATGTCGTATCTGACATATATTCGGCCTGATGAATCCTGCCGCCAACAAGCCCTTGGTCTGGCTGCACGGTGAGGTGAAGACGCCGCCGTTCTCAGCCGCTGCGCGGATCGAGGCCGGCGTCTTGCTCCGCAGGCTCCAGCGCGGTGATTCGTTCGGCCTGCCGCACTCACGGCCGATGCCGGCGATCGGCCCGCGCTGTCACGAACTGAGGATTCCTGATGAGGCTGCGACGTGGCGGATCATCTATCGGATCGACCCGGACGCCGTCGTGATCGGCGAAGTGTTCAGCAAGAAGGCCCGGGCCACGCCCAAGCCGGCGATAGACGTCTGCAAGCGCAGGTTCAGCGAGTACGATGCGATCGCACGCGGGAAGGAGTGAGCGACATGGATACGACCAAGACAGACCGGCTCAAGGCCGCCGGCTGGCGCACCGGTGATGCAGCGGACTTCCTCGGCCTCAGTCCGGAGGAGGCCGCGTTCGTCGAGCTCAAGCTCGCGCTCGCGGACTACCTTCGCGATGTCCGGGTGAGTCACGGCTGGACACAGACCCACGTCGCACGTCTGCTCGGGTCCAGCCAGTCGCGCGTGGCCAAGATGGAGGCGGCGGACTCGTCCGTTTCGATCGACCTGCTCGTGAAGGCGCTTCTCACACTCGGTGCCTCGCGAGAGCAGGTCGGCAGGGTGATCGCAAGAGCGGCATAACCCGCGCGTCAACCAGACAACGCGGCCATGCGAGGGTATCCTTTGGTGCAACGGCCGACCGGCCGCGTTGCAGGTTACGCGCTACATCGTTAGGCGCAGGCTCGAGCCATAGCAACGGTAGGGGGGTGGAGTGATGCGGATATCGGTAAGCGACAAGGGGCTCGCTGCAATCCTCAAGCGGTTCAAGGCCAAGCCGGATGCCCAAGTCGAGTTCGTGATAT
>JACUUN010000088.1 GCA_014859265.1 Coriobacteriia bacterium | reverse complement strand
TAACGTCGTGGTCGCAACCGGGAATCCTCCGGTGGGCGAGCCGGTGTCCGATACGGACGAGGCGTTCGTGGACATCGATGAGTTCCTCGGCTTCCCCGATCTCGGGGTGAAGAAGTCCGCTGACCGCACCACTGCCGATCCTGGCGACACCATCACGTACACGGTCGTTATCACCAACTACGGTAGCGCGGATGCATCCAACTACGTGGTCGAGGACACGTTCGACCAGCGCTACCTGGCCGTGGTCGACGCTGCCGGTGGTGTGGTCTCCAACGGCAAGATCACCTGGACCTTCGCCGAGCCGCTTGCGGCCGGTGCTTCCCGGACGATCACCTACAAGATGCTCGTCTCCGAGACCATGCCCGCTGGGACCACTTACCTCGACAACGTTGTCGTGGTGACCCATCCCGATGATGAGAACCCCGACAACAACCGAAGCACGTGGAGAGTGAGCGTCGAGGAGGAGCCGTTCCTGCCCTTCACCGGTGCAGATCTGATCGGTCTCCTCGCGCTGGCTGGTGTAGCTGCCGCTACCGGTACCGCACTGCGCAGGCGCTCCCGCAAGGCCGCCTAGCCCGCACTCCGGCTACCGCCCTGCGGGCTTGGACGATGAGGGGCCCCGGCGGGGTTATCCCCGCCGGGGCTCTGTCACGTCTACGGCGAGCTCCGGTCCCGCCGTGTACGCCGTTCCTACCCGCGGTAGTCCGCGGCGTTACTGGGGGGCACACTCTCGCCCCAGTTGATCGCGCCGTTGTCGCGCCAGTCTATGATGTGCCAGATCTCGTGGTTGATGATCCGCTCGAGACTTGCGGTGTGGTTGGCATTGATGACGATGCGGCCTGACTTGTAGTAGCAGATCGCCTGAGGGTTGCCCTTCGTGTCGCCGACTTCCACGGTCGCGCCCCTGAGAATCGGATACATCGCGATGCGCGACGCGAGAATCGAGCGGGCTTGTGAGAGCGTGCTGCCACTCGAGGCCGGCTTGGCGGCAGTGGTTGTCGAAGTGGACGACACCTTGGTCGACGTGGAGCCAGATGCTGTGCGCACTGTCCTAACCGTCGGCTTCACGACCGGCTTCGGCAACGGTGCTTTCGCTTTGACAAGAGGCGTTGTGAACTCAGCCGGACTCTCGGCCCTCACACTGTCTGCGCCAGTCTTCTGCAGCGGCGTGACGGTCCCGATGTCCGGGTCGAGGGCCGAGGCGAACTTGGCCGTGACCTCGAGCGGCCGTGTCTCGGTCAGTGCTGAGGCAGTAGCGGGTGCTGTTCCTGCAAGCAGGATGACGCTTAGCACTGCCGCCAGCAGCCGCATCGCGTTTGTCGTGTTTCGAGTCTGAGTGCTCATTGCCGTAAACCCCTTACGAGCCTGGTGCGCACAATCGGCCCGGTCCCTCCCGTGTGGCATGGGTGGGACCGGGCCGATTGTGAGTTCGACCAGATCTCGTACCCGGCGGTCCGGCTGTCCTGGGAGGGCGTGCCCTCCGGTAGACCCGTGACTTTGCGAAGCGCGCCTTTCGGCGTGCAGTGCCTTGATCGGGGAGTCTGAGGCGATGTGCGGCTGTCAACGTGTCCTACACTGGGTATATCGGCAAGGAACGTGCTTAGCCTTAGAGTGTTCTGTAACGGTCGTCACACTCGGTGCAGGCCGAACACGACGTATACGGGAGGGTGAGCGGCACCCATGACACCGACCTCTGACGCAGCGCCGAAGCGCCGACCGCCCTCACGGGTGGCGCTTCACGCCGTCGGCAACATCTTCATCGGCATGGCACTCGGCCTCTTGTCGTACTACTTCGTGACCGATCTCGTGACCGGGCGCGAGCAACAGTCACTGCGCGCGGAGATTGCCGACCTCGGCACCATGGGCGCACCTTCGCCCGACCGCCTGGTCGATGAGCCCGAGCCGGAGCTGACCGGCTGGGAGACGTGGATGGAGGAGGATGTCGAGTACTGGCGCGGCTTGGAGAAAGGGGACGTTTTCGGCAGGCTCGTGATAGAGAAGATGGAACTCGACGCGGTGGTGGTGCTAGGCTCGGGCACCGACGAACTCAAGAAAGGTCCCGGCTGGATTACCTATACCGACCTCCCGGGCGAGACCGGCAACGTGGGCATTGCCGCGCACCGGACGACGTACGGAGCGCCATTTCGCCGTCTCGATGAGCTCGAACAGGGGGACATCATCCACTTCTACTCACCGTATCGCCGTTACACGTATGAGGTTGCCGAGAAGCTCATCGTCACCCCGGATCAGGTCGAGGTGATGCGATCGACCGAGGATCCCCGCCTCACGCTCTCCGCATGCCACCCGCCGTATAGCGCCCGCTATCGGCTTGTCATTCAGACCAAGCTTGTCGAGATGCAGCGCCTCGAGGACGCCCCCGAGGCTCCCTCACCCTAGGAGGTCGGTCCATGCGCGTCCTCGTTACCGGTGGAGCGGGTTTCATCGGCTCGAACCTCGTGTACGCTCTCGTCGGTTCGCATGAGGTCGGCGTCATCGATGACCTGTCCACGGGGCATGCGGAGAACCTCCACCCCTCGGCGTGGAATCGCACGATGGACATCCTTGACGAGTCGCTCTCCGAGGCGTTCGCTGAGTTCGCACCCGATGCCGTCATGCATCTTGCTGCCCAGTCGAGCGTTCCGCGCTCCATACAGGATCCCGTTCGGGACTCGGCCGTCAACGTCGACGGGACGCGTCTTGTGGCAGCGGTAGCGGCCGCAGCAGGAGCGACACGCGTCCTCTCCGCATCCTCTGCTGCGGTCTACGGTGAGCCTGCCGAGGTGCCGCTGCAGGAGTGTTCGCCTACAGTCCCGGTGAACCCGTACGGTTCGTCGAAGCTCGCCGCCGAGACGGCACTCGCCGAGCAGCTGACGGGGACCGGGACGGATTTCGCTTCCTTCCGGTTCTCGAACGTGTACGGCCCGCGTCAGGACTCGGAGGGTGAGGGCGGCGTTGTCGCCGTCTTCTGCTCCGAACTGGCCGCAGGCCGTACACCGGTGATTCACGGGAGCGGCGAGCAGACAAGGGACTTCATCTACGTGGCCGACGTGGTTGCGGCCATCATCTCGGCCCTCGAGTTCGATGGCAAGCTGTGTGAGGGCGAGCCCTGCGGGCCCGCGTACAACATCTCGACCGGCGAAGAAGTGAGCGTCACGGGCCTTGCGACCGCGCTGCGGCCAATCGCCGGCTTCTATGGCTCTTACGGCAGCGCCCGGGAGCGTGCCGGCGACGTGATGCGGAGTTCGCTCGATTCGTCCAAGGCGCGCGAAGTGTTCGGCTGGGAGTCCCAGGTGACGCTCGACGTCGGCCTCGGGCCGACCTACCGATGGTTCGCCCGGTCATGAGCGGGGAGCCGAACACGTCCGGGGGAAAGGCAGCGGAGCTCGAGCACATCTACGCCGAGAAAGCGCTGGCCGAGTTCGCCGCAGCCGATCGTGTGGCTCCGGGATCAGATGGTGTGAAGTGGAGCGGCGACCTCTTCGCCGAGGTCGTTCTGGTGAAAGGTGAGCCCGGACCTGCTGAGGTCTCGGGCGGGGCCGCGCTTTCGGGTCCTGATGGCGTTGCGGCGCGCAAGGCGCTCGAGACGCTCGGCTTCGACCAGGACTCCGTGTTCGCGACCGTTGCACATCCTGAGGCCGGTATCGATCCGGACCTGCTGCGCGAACGGCTCGTGATACAAGTCGAGGCCGTCGATCCGACGGTGGTGGTCGCGCTCGACGCGACTGCGACGGCAGAGGTGGCTGCCGCATTCAGCCTGGGAGCGCTTCCCTACGGCACCGGGGTCCGCGCTGGCGGACGGACATTCGTGGCAGTCGACGGGCTCGAGGCGTCGCTCGCTGACGAGCGTGCGAAGCGACGGGTCTGGCGACAGATGCAGGCTATCGAGGTTCGACCGCCCGCACTCTGAGCCGGGATTGTCGGCGGAGTCCTAGGCGTCCTCGATCTCCGTGATCGCGCCCATCGGGCACTCCTCCATGCACGCCGCGCAGGCGGTGCAGTCATCGTCGTTGACCGGTTCAGCCACGTCGCCGACGAGTTCGAGTACGCCCTCGGGGCATGCATCGACACAGATTCCGCAGGCAGAACACTCGTCCTCTACGATGACAGGTCGGGGCATCGGTCCTCCTCGCTCACGGGCTGTCGTATGGGGCGGGAACCCCTCGGTCCTGCCGTACCTTAGCGGGGGTCGGCGGCCGTGTAAAGAGCTGCGTTCGAGAGGCGCCCTGGGCGCTTACACGGGCGCATATGTGAGAGAGTGGCCGATGACTCCGCGCCGCTACGGGCACGCCGCCTAACGCAGTTCGCACGGCCCACTGCCCCGGCGTTTCTCGCTATGCCCTCTCGGGTACACACTGTGTGATTGCAGAAAACTTGACAATACACGACTCAGATTCTAGCATCCGGTCGTGCGCTCAGGAATGCGGCGCCGACACGTACAACAAGCGTCCCCAGTAGGACGCCGGGGGCATGAAAGGAGATTCACACATGGGCAAGGTCATCGGAATCGACCTCGGCACGACGAACTCGGCCGTCGCCGTGCTCGAGGGCGGAGAGCCGACCGTCATCATCAACGCAGAGGGCGATCGTACGACACCTTCGGTCGTCGCGTTCCGCAAGGACGGGGAGCGCGTCGTGGGCAAGGCCGCCAAGAATCAGGCGATCACGAACCCCGAGAACACCATCACGTCGATCAAGCGCTTCATCGGCCGCCGCTACGAGGAGACCGAGTCGGAGCGCAAGACGATCGCGTACACCGTCAAGAAGGGCAAGGACGGCAGGACGATGGTCGACGTCGAGGGCAAGACCTACACGCCCGAGGAGATCTCGGCGTTCGTCCTGCAGAAGCTCAAGGCAGATGCCGAGGCCTACCTCGGCGAGAAGGTGACCGAGGCGGTCATCACCGTGCCTGCGTACTTCAACGACATGCAGCGCCAGGCCACTAAGGACGCCGGGAAGATCGCCGGTCTCGATGTTAAGCGCATCATCAACGAGCCCACGGCCGCCGCGCTCGCGTACGGCCTGGACAAGGGCGAGCAGTCCCAGACGATCCTGGTCTTCGATCTCGGCGGTGGCACATTCGACGTCTCCATCCTCGACCTGGGTGAAGGCGTGTTCGAGGTCAAGTCGACCTCGGGCGACAACCACCTCGGAGGCGACGACTGGGACCAGAAGGTCATCGACTGGCTCGCGGACAAGTTCAAGGCCGACCAGGGCATCGATCTGCGCGTGGACAAGATGGCTCTGCAGCGTCTGAAAGAGGCCGCCGAGAAGGCGAAGATGGAGCTTTCCACCACACAGACGACCCAGATCAACCTGCCGTTCGTCACAGCTGACGCCTCCGGGCCGAAACACCTCGACTACACGCTCACCCGCGCCGACTTCCTGAAGGTCACGAGCGATCTCCTCGACCGGTGCAAGAAGCCGGTCGAGAACGCGATCAAGGATGCGGGAATCAAGGCGTCCGAGATCGACCACGTCATCCTCGTGGGCGGTTCGACCCGCATGCCGGCCGTGGTCGAGATGGTCAAGGCCATCACCGGCAAGGAGCCGCACAAGGGCGTGAACCCCGACGAGGTCGTTGCGGTGGGCGCTGCGATCCAGGGCGGCGTGCTCGCGGGTGACGTCAAGGACATCCTGCTCCTCGACGTGACCCCGCTCTCGCTCGGCGTGGAGACGCTCGGCGGCGTCATGACGAAGATGATCGAGCGCAACAC
>JACUUN010000087.1 GCA_014859265.1 Coriobacteriia bacterium | reverse complement strand
TCGTCGGGCGCGACTTGCCACGGGTGGCACAGATCTTCTCGGGTGCGGGGCATGGGGCTCCTCCGGCCGCTCGCATCAGCATACAGGCCGGCGCGGCCCATTTGCATCGTGAGAACGGTGCTGGTAACATCATCGTTCGCTCCCGAGGGAGCCAATTGGATACTGCGGGGTGGAGCAGTCTGGTAGCTCGTCGGGCTCATAACCCGAAGGTCACAGGTTCGAATCCTGTCCCCGCTACCAAGAAACTCGCAGGTCAGGAGCCGTAAAGGTGCCTGGCCTGTTTTCTTGCTCCAACTTGGAACCCTTTTCGCTAATGACGCATGAGCGGTTGCGGTACTCAGCCAGGGTGGATGACGAGAGACGAGCAGGTGCACACGTTGCCGACTCACACCGCGCTCCAGAAGACCAGGTTCATCGACCTGCACCAGGACATGCTGTCCGGTGTAGCGCAGCTCGATGGCGGTTTCCCGATGTACGGCTCGAACTACCTCACCGGCTCCTCTCATGCTGCCGCAGTTTGGTCGTCCCTGTTCCCGCACACTCCGGGGAGTTGTCTCATCAGCCAACTTGCGGCTCATGACGAGCTGCTCGGGTCTCACAGCTCCTCGCTCCGTCTTGTCACCACCGTTGCGGATCTGGATGCGGATGATCCGCGGACGGGGGTACTACCCCATTCGGAGGGCTTTCACCTCCCGGCCATCGGACCTGATGCGCTGAACTCGCTGTGGGCCGAGCACTCCCTGCGCAGCTTGGCGCTGACCTGGAACTACGAAACCGACTACGGGTTCAGCTGCTATGACGACGGCGCGGCCCCCCTCAAGCCGACCGGGCGGCAGTTGGTCCGCGCACTCGAGGAAAGCCCACTGTTGCTCGACTTGGCCCATCTGAACGATGCTGGGTTCTACGAGGTGCTTGATCTGTACGGCCCCCCGGTACTCGTGACACACACATTCTGCAAGGGGATAACGGACCACCCGAGAGGCTTGGCCGATGAGCAGCTGCGAACGCTGGGCGACCACGGTGGCCTGGTCGGTCTCGCTTTTGACCCCGACTTCCTAGGTCAGGGATTGATCGATGAGGCCTTGCGTCACGTAGACAGAATCGCCACGCTGGCCGGCGAGGACGCCGTTTCCATCGGCAGTGACTGGGGTGTGGTTCCCATGGGCGAGCTGGGAGACCATGCAGCTCTCGCTGGGCTGCTCGACGCGGTCGGCACCAGCTATGGTCCGGACCTGGCCGAGAAGTTCGCGTTCGCTAACGCCTACGACTTCCTGCGTGCCCAACTACCTCTTGATCGCGGCTTCGCTTAGCTGCCATTCGAGTTCGGGGAACGCGCGAATCACCATATCGACCAACCGATCAGGCGATCGCGTGAGCGCATCTGTGACGGGGATGCCGAGTTCGGACTCGTAGAGCTTGATTGCCTCGGTGACCTCGGCATCGGTCATGCGCTCGTGATTGACCGTGACACCTATGACCTTCGTGTCGGCGAAGGTCTGAATGAGTTTGATCTCACTCGCGGGAGTCGGCATGGGCACACCGGCGAAATCGCCCAGTCTCTGGCGCGCTGGCGCGTGCTGCAGGATGACCCCCTGGGGTTGGCCGCCTCGCAGGATGAAGATCGACGACAGGTAGGCCGGGTGACTCAGTGCGCCCTGTCCCTCGATGATGATCACGTCGGGGTGCTCGCACTCGAACGCTTCTACCACCGCGGCTTCCACCTCGCCCGAGCAGAACTGGCACGGGACGGCGTCCAGCGCCACCCCGTAGCGGGTGCCCTGAATGAGGCTGGTCTGTCCGGTGCCGACCAGGACCGCTTTGATCCCGCGGTCGTTGAGTGATCGGGTGAGGATTGTGGCCGTGGTGCGCTTGCCGATCGCGCTGTCGGTGCCGAGCACGGCGATGCGAGGGCAGGCGACCGAGGATATCCGGCCGCTGAACAACCGGAGGTTCTTCTTCTGGCGCGGGCGCCGCACGTCGAAGATCGTGACGCCGTGGGCCTCGCTCGCTGCCGCGAACTCGGGGTCGTCGTTCAAGAATTCATGAAGGCCGTTGACGATGTTCATCCCCCGCCTGATGGCGTCGAGCACGACCCCACGTTCGAGAGGTGAGAGAAGGCCACTGGAGGGTGCCATCCCGAGGATGAAGAAGTCCGGAACATGCCCCGCCTTGGCGATCGCATCGGCCAGATCTGCACAGACAGGGATTCCGTTCGGCTCGTTGTCGAGCACTTCACCGGCATCGAGTCCTGCCTTCTCACTGTCGATCACCGAGAGGATCTCGTACTTCTCGGAATGGCGTACCAACCCGTTGGCGGTCTTACCATCGTCGGCGCCGAAGTTCGCTTCGCAGTAGACGACCGCGGTGCCGCCAACCTGCGGCGATGCGGGGTGTCGGCCGCTCCAACAAGGCAGCGGCGTGCTCTCGGCAGGAGGAGTCCGGTTGAGGTGCGGACTCTGGGTGCCTGAGGGTTCTGTGGGTGCGTCCGGGGGCATAGCACTCCTCGAGGTGGGTCCAACTGAGGCCGTTCGTCATAGTCAGCCTTTACCCCTGCTGCCCGTTCCGGAAGCTATCCCACCTTGCGATCGAGGGGCTGCGGGGTCCATGTGTCGAGACCCGCACGCTCGATGACGACGTCATCGCCGGCGATGGTCACAGGGATCTCATCAAGCGGATAGAGCTTGCACGCACCGCTGATGCCGACCATCGACTCCAGGTCGCGTTTGGTCCCACACGCGTTGCAGGTGAGGGTTCCGTCAGCCTGGATCGTCTGCCATTCACCCTGGCACGGGGGGCAGTAGCTAACGCCCACGAAGAGCGCTCCAGATGGCTTGACGTACGCAATCAGCGGGAGCTGGGCACCGTCTGGCTTCTGGTACTTGAACAGCGCGATTCTGGCTGCGGTCAGCTCGGCGACCGGGACAGTGAGCTGAGTGTCCCCGGGTGTCACGGTCAGTTCCGCCATCTCGATCGTAGACGTGTAGTCCGTTGGATCTGCGACGGTGGGTGGTTGGTATCCGGCCGGGAGGAGACGACCGATGTAGCGGGCCTCTTCCGGGGATGCTTCCGGCACGCCGCCACTCCGACTGCCGACGATGATCACGATCAAGATGACGACTATGGCGGCGATGACAACGAGTCCGCCGATATTCTTGCGCGGCGCGGGCGCCTGCTGCTTCTGAGAGGGCCCCCTCTGCTTGTTCTGGGCGCCCGACTTGCGATGCTTCTTCTTGGACATGCTCGACCTCCAACATCAACGGTCCGGAACAACCTCGACGGGTGCCCCTGCGTGTTGCCAGGTGCAAGACTTGTTCCACCGAGGGCTCGAATAGCGCACTAGTCGAGTGGGAGATGGTCGACCGGTTTCACATCATGATCGGTGGGGGATCCGGTGTTGGATTCGCCATCAATTAGGTGCCTATTCGCTTGCCCGTTGTGGCCGATAATCGGTACAAGGGTTGCTCATACGGCGACAACGCGGGTACGCGAAGGGGACGAATGGCACTGACCATCGACATTAGACGCATGTCGGCGCTCGTCATGGCCGTGCTACTGACACTGACAGCGACGAGCGCGCTGTGTGTCGTATCACCGCTGACGGCGATGGGCATGCCGGCCGAATCGGGGGCTGCCGCTGCTGACGCGTGTGTCTATGACTTCAACGGCTCGATGGCGGCATGTCCCCACCCCGGCCAGGAAGAGATGCAGGGCACGGTGCGCAGCGCAGATTCCGAACCTCTTCCTGTCGCGCTCGCCGGCGGCGAGCTCCGGCCCGATGTTCCATCGATCAGCCACCCTGGGCGGGTCGCCGGGGTCTACACTTCTGTCTCGCCGATTCACTCACCGCCGCTCCGGCTCTGATATCTCGCTTCGGTGCGCCTTCGGGCTGCGCCGCGTACGTGACTGGAGGCGCCTTCCGGCGGCTCTCCTCCTGACGTATCCGTGGAACGTCGGCCTCCTGCGAGGTCGAGACGACCGAAGCGAGGATTCGCGTGAATCTGTTCTTCCCGATGCTCGTGTCGGGGCTTCTCACCAGCTTTCACTGCGTGATGATGTGCGGGAACATGGTCCTCTCGTATGCCGTGAAGGGCAACGAGGACGGTCCGCTGTTCCGGCGCATGGTTCCCCATCTCGCCTATCACTCGGCGAAGATCGTGAGCTACACACTCGTCGGCCTGCTGCTTGGCAGTATCGGAGCCCTTATCAGCCAGGATGCGCGCAGCTGGGTGAGCGTCGTCGCGGGCGCATACATGGTTCTTCTCGGACTTGGCATGACAGGGAAGTTCCCGCTGCTGAGGCACTTGACCCCCCGTCCGCCGAAGTTCCTCATGCAAGCACTCATGAAGCTGCGGAGGCGCTCGAGTTCTGATGCGGCTGCCGGCGAGTCGTCGCTGGCCACCCCGGTTACTTTCGGGATGATGACAGGCATGATGCCATGCGGGCCGCTTCAGGCGGCGCAGGTTGCAGCCGCAGGTGCTGGCACGCCGCTCTTCGGCGCGGTGACGATGCTCGGTTTCGGCCTGGGTACGATGCCGCTCATGTTGGGCTACGGTGCCGTGGCCAGCTATCTGAGCGGACGCTTCAAGGCGTACATGGCGACCGCGGCCGCCGTAGTGATCCTGGTGCTCGGTGTCGTGATGATCAACCGCGGCGCAACGGCTCTGGGATCGCCCGTCACGTTCAACACTGTGAAGCAGTCGGTGCTCGGCGGTGAAGTGGCTGTCCTCGACGAGTCGCAGTTCACCACCGCCGCGGACGGTACGATTGAAGTGCAGCTCGTCATCGAGCGGAATCGGTTCGAGCCGCAGACACTGGCCATTCCCGCCGACAAACCGGTGCGGCTGATCGTGGACCGGCGGGAGGAGAGTCTCTGCTCGGATCAGCTGTTCATTCCTAGGCTCGGCGTCCAGGTGTCCCTTACACCATACGGCGTGACAACAATCGACCTGCCTCCGACAGCGCAAGGCGTCTTCCAGATGACCTGCCAGATGGGCATGATGGCCGGTACGCTTCAGGTCGGCGCCGGGGCAGCAAGCGGTGGAGTCTCTGCGCCATTGGCGATCCTGCTCGTGGCCCTGGCCGGCGCCGCCGCGTGGCTGGGCATCGGCGAGCGGGCATCCCGACGTGTGGCCGAACAAGCCGCGCCCTCGAAGGGCAAGAAGCGAAGCGCTCAGCCCGTGCCGGCGCCCGGTGTCATGGGTGTGTCCAATGCCGAGTTCGCACTCGGGATCACTGCGGTCCTGCTCGCAGTGATCCTCGGGCTGCTGCTCGGCGGCTATTTCGCATAGAGAGATCGCATACCACACGTAGAAAGGACTCGAGAACATGGCTACAACCAAGAAGTTCCAAGCGAACGGTCTGCACTGCAGTTCGTGCTCGATGCTGATAACGATGAGTGTCGAGGATCTGGACGGTGTACGGACAGTCGAGTGCAATCACGCGACGGGAGAGACTGTCGTCACCTTCGACGAGGACGTGATCGATACCGAGCGAATCCGGTCAGCCATCGTGCAAGCCGGCTATGACGCCGAGTTCGTCGGCTAGCGAAAGGAGAGGACGATGTCCGATAGAAACCGCAAGGCGCAGAGCGCGGCAGTCCCGATCGCAACCCCACAGGCGACGAAGCTGTTGATTGTCGCGGTCTTCGTGGTCGGAGCCTTTCTGCTGAGTTACAACTACGCGCTGGCGCAGAACGACGGCTACAGCACGATTTCCGACACTAGCGGCCTGGCACAGGCGGTCGGCG
>JACUUN010000246.1 GCA_014859265.1 Coriobacteriia bacterium | reverse complement strand
CTCATCTTGCAGGTCAAACCTAGACCGGTTAGACACAACCCAGCGGTCCTGTCACTCCCGGGTGCGACAATGGTGTCATCGACTCCGTGCGATGAGGAGCACCGTTGAATCCGCGACAGTTATCGATCGCAGTGTGGCTTCTTGCCCTGCTGATCCTCTGCATAGCTCACCGAGACATCAGGTCAAGCATCGCGGATGTTATTCGGTTAGCGCTTAAGCCGGCACTTCTGGTCCCTGCTGGCCTGAGCCTGGCCTGGAATGCAGGCGTGCTCCACGCTTTGAACGCGGGGGGTCTCTGGAACCCCGCCTTGTGGTGGGACACGGTGGCCTTCGTGTTCGCGGGCACGACCGCGCTGGTATGGCAAGCGATGGACAGCAAGGACCATTCGAGACGCTACTATCGTGATCTCGTCTTGGCGACTCTTGGATTCTCGGCAGTGGTCGGCACACTCGGGAACACCTACACGTTCAGCATCCCGGTCGAGTTACTCTTGGTTCCCTGGCTTGTCCTCCTCGGCGCGATTCATGCATTCGCGCAGTCCTCTGAGGAATACGCCGTGGTCGTCAGGATTGCTGACGGCTTGATAACCGTTACCGGTCTGGCGATGCTAGTCAGGGCCATCGGGGGCGCCGTAGCCGACTTCGATGGTCTTTGGGGGATGCAGGTGGTGCAGTCGATCACATTGCTGTTCGCCCTAACGGTGGCGTACATGCCGTTCCTGTTCGCGCTAAGGGTCTGGTCGAGCTACCAGGATACGCTTCTCTACTTGCGGATCGGGAAACCCAAGCCGCTAAAGCTGCGCCTTTACACGGCTGCGAAACTGTTCGCCAGACACGGACTCAGGCTGACGGCCCTGAATCGTTTTCGTGAGCAACGGGCTTATCAGCTGAGGCTCGTTGCCAATCGAGACGACGTGAACAGTATTCTAGGGGCAAGTGATGACCAGATGTGAGCGAGGGGCTATGGTGTGTCTAACCCGGAGATCGAGCTGACTCGCTTCGCTCGCAGCTCATCTCCTACATCGTT
>JACUUN010000086.1 GCA_014859265.1 Coriobacteriia bacterium | reverse complement strand
CGACCTTTCGTCCGGTGTCGGAATCGTAGGTGTAGCTCGCGCCGCTGGAGGAGCCCGCCCAGCCCAGCCCGGCCTGGCCGGTGAGCTTACCCGAGGCGTCGTAGGAGGCGCTGCTGGCCTCCCCGTCGGTGCTCCATGCCGTGGCGCGGTCCTCACCATCGCGGCTCGTGGTGCTGCGCGCGCTCGCCCCGCCGGCGAACGTGGTCGTCCTCGTCGTCTCCCTGTCGGAGCTGTCGTAGGTGACGGTGGTGGACGCTCCCCCGTAGCTCGTCGTCATGCTCGAGTGCTTGGTGGAGCCGGCCGCGTAGGTGAGCCGGCTCGTCGCCGCAACCGTTCGCGCCGGTCCTGCCGTCTGGGTGGTGGCGACGGCGCGCGAGAGTGCGTCGTAGGCAGTCTCGATGCTCTTGATCTCGGCCGCGCCCTGCAGATGCGTCTCGAGCGTGACCCGGCCGAAATCGTCGTAGGTGTAGCTCGTCGTCCGTCCCTGCGGGTTGGTCTGCGCCTTGAGGCGGCCGAGCTCGTAGGTCGAGGTCGTTGTCTTGCCCCCGACGGACTCCGCGAGGACACGCCCGAGCGCGTCGTAGGTGCGCAGCGTCTGGATGCCGTCTGCGTCCTGCTCGGAGAGGACCCACCCCAGCGTGTTGTACGTCTTTGACGAGGCCTCTCCCAGCGCGCTCGTCGTCACCCTTCCCAGCCAGTCGTAGGTATGCTCAGTCGTGGCCTCCTCGTCGGTGCCGGCCGCCTTGGTCAGCTGCACGAGGCGTCCGCCCAGATCGTAGAGGGAGAGGTCGCTGACCGTGGCCCCGCTTTCGTGCGGGCGCGTTTCCTTGACCTGGTTGCCGGCCGCGTCGTACTCCCAGGCCGTCCACGAGCCGTCCGGCTCCTTCTGCTCGATCAGGCGTCCCTCCGCGCTGTAGGTGTAGAGCGTGGAGTCATCCACGCTCTGACCCGGCGCCGTTTCGCGCTCCAGCCGCCCGTCGAAGTCGAAGCGCCGTCGGGTTTGCCGCGCGTCCGGATCCACCTCGATCACGACGTTACCGCGAGCATCGCGGTGTCGGTCCGTGGTCCCGGAGATCGAGTGGACGATCCTGCGCTCCTGCGCGCGTTGGTTGTAGTGGTGCTCGATCGTGAAGGCGAGGTCTCCTCCCAGGTAGTGCTCCTCGAGGGTGACCTGGTCGCAGGCGTTTCGGGTGTAGTCGGTCCGTTCGATGATCTCGCCGGCCTTGCTGCGGTAGCTACTGGAGAGCCGGCCGGGGTCGTCATACTCGCTCACCGTGGTCGCGCCAGCGAGGTCCGTGCTGCTCGTGAGGCGCCCGCCGATGCTGTAGACGTTGGTCTCCTCGACCTCGCCAGCGGCGTTCTCACGGCCCACCAGGTTGCCGAACGCGTCGTAGGTGCGCCGCTCGGTGAGTGTCTGCGGCTGCCCGCTCGCGCTCATCTTCACGCCGACCTGGTTCACCTCGCGCGGCTCGCCGCTGGCTGCGAAGTCGCCGTAGGTGGTGACGGCGGGGGTCTCCGAGGGGCCGATCGCAGCCTCCTCGCGGGTCACCCTGCCGGCTGCGTCGTAGGTCCACGTCCTGCTGGAGCGCTCACCCGCTGCATTCAGCACGCGCTCCTCGGCGACAAGCGTGCCGGGCGGGTCGTAGGTGCGGTAGATAGACGAGCCGCGCGCGTCGGTCTCGCACACCAAGTCGTCGTTGCTGTCGTAGGCGTGGGTCGTTACGCCGCCGTCGGCGTCCTGCTCACGGACCAGATTGCCGCGCGCGTCGTAGGCCCGGTAGCGCTCGGCGCCCATCGGCGAGGCCTCGCGGACGACCTCGCCACCGGCAGCGTACTCGTAGGTCCAGTTGCGCACCGGGTCATCGAAGGTAAGCGCGTTGCTCTTGCGAGCGGTCGCGCCGTTGGGGTGCCACTCGAACTCCTGGTAGACGTTGTTGCCGAACCCCTCGCCGCTCTCGCGGATGGCCGTGTCGCCGTGCTGGACGGTCACGCCGTTCGGCATCGGGTCGAACCTGCTGTCGCGCTCGTACCAGATCCCGCCGCCGCCCGGGCCGCCGAACGACCAGCTGGTCACCTTGAGCTGGTCTTGGGTGCCGGCGAAGTAGTCGAAGGTCACGTGGATGTCGGACACGCCCCACTGGTGGCTGGGCAGGTAGGGCACGTCGATCCGGGAGAGGTAGTAGTTCTCCTCGGCTTGGTAGTTGTAGCAGAGGTCGTAGGTGTAGCGCACGCGCTGCTCATCGCTCGTGCCCGGGAAGTAGCGCACGGTGCAGCTCCCCCAAGAAGCGCCCCACGTGAGCCCGGAGGTGTCGTAGGTTACGGTGCGGGTGCCGTCCGCGGTGGCGTAGGTGGCAGAGACGACCTTGCCGTCCTCGAAGGCCACGTCTATGTGCTGCCCGTTGGCAGCCGTGATCGTCAGGCCGCCGCCCGCGTACGTATACGTCGTCGCGTTGCCGTGTCTATCCGCCTCGCGAACGAGGGTGCCATCCTCAGAGAACTCGAGGATCCGGCCGCCCTTGAGCTCGAGACGGAAGCCCCCGCTCGTCTCGGTCAACTCGCCGTGGAAGCCCCTGGGAGCGACGTAGCTGGCGTCGTGGGCGCGCGCATCAAGTGTCGCGTAGTAGAGGCGGTAGGTGGAAGCATCGCCGGTGGTGTTCTGCCTGTAGGTCAGTTCGATGCGATCAGGCTGCGCGTGGTGGTAGTCCTGGTAGCGGACCTTCGGCCAGTAGCAGTCCCCGTCGGAGGCACGGTCGGTGAGCTGCGCGCGGTCAGACCACTGCTGGGTCGCGCCGTCGAGCACCTTGTAGTGGATCTCGGGGCCGACGTTGTAGAAGACCCAGACGTTCCCTCTCGCGTCGCGGGTGGCCGAGGGCAGGTAGACGTGCGTTTCGCCTTGCGCATCGAAGCTCGACCAGGCACTCCAGGAGTTCGTGGCGCGTGTGTACTTCGCGAACTCGATCGTCTTGTAGGTCGGCGTGTAGTTGGACACGAACACCCAGATGTTGCCGTCGGCGTCCACGACCTCGTTGTGGTAGGGCGAATCGAAGCTTGTCAGCATGACCGGCGCGTACCAGGTGTTCGAGACCCTGCGCGCCATGTACAGGCGCGTGTCGGCGTTCTTGCGGAAGAAGTAATACAGGTCCGAGCCGACGGCAACGGTGTTCTGGTACTGGTGGTCGTAGGCGGCTGTCAGCACGCCAGAGGTGCCGCTCCAAGCGCTGCCGCTCCAGACCTTCCGCCCGATGCCGAGGTAGTGGCCGCGGTCGTAGACGAGCTCGAGCGTGTTGTTGGACATGATCGCCGGGTTGGGCATGAAGGCGACCTCGTCGCTTGAGTGGCCCGCACCGATCACCACCTTGGCGCTCCAAGCCCCACCGGCATCCTTGTAGCGGTGGTTGACGCGGTGGTAGTCGGATGAGAACTCCGGCCAAAAGGCATGCACACGGTTGTTGCCGTCGATCCTCAGGTAGGGCTGGTAGATCGTGTTGGACGAGGTGGCCAGTACGGCCGGAGCGCTCCAGGTGTGTGCGTCGTCAGTCGAACTCACGTAGTAGACCGTCTTCGTGGCCAAGTCGGCGTACACGGCGTGTAGAGTGCCGGACGCGTCGCGTACCACGTTCCTGTTCCATGAGTAGCAGTTCATGTTGTTGTGCGCTGCGGTGCCGCCGGTGTCGTGTTTGACCACCTGCTGCTGCCTGCGCACGAAGGTGTGGGTCTTGCCGGACTCGTCGACGTAGGTGGCGCGATTCCCGTCGAGCTCGATCCGCTGCTCGAAGTTGAAGCTCCAGCCCGGCGCGAACAGACCAGGCGTGTGGTCGTCGGATGCGTAGTGGCGCGCGACAGATGCTCCCGGGCCCCACGAGGCGATCGCCAGGTCTGTCACATCGGCTTGCAGCACGCCGGTGTCCAGCTCGACCTCGGTCGCGTGGCGCGCGATCTCCCCGAGGTCATAGGTCGTGTGCTTGGCCTCGTCGTTGACGCCGAGCGTGCGGTTGGGGAGCTGCACGGAAACGTCGGCTGCCGCACCGTCGCCTCCGCTGTTGAACGGCACGACGCGTAACTCGTAGTGGGTGCGCGTATCGGAGGCGCCAGCGGTCGCGCGGTACAGAGGGTTGGGGTCATCGCGCAGCTCCAGGCCGTCGCCGGAGAGGAACGGGTTGCTCCCCGGCATCAGGTCCGCGATCCGGGTGTCGCTCGGGTAGATGCCCTTGCCGGCGCTGCTCCACGTGGTGGTACCGGCCGCGGTGGTGCCGACCTGGCGGTACGTGGCTCCGTCCGAGAGCAGGACCTTGTAGCCGGTGGCGGACGGATGCGCCTCCCACGAGAGCGACGCGCTCCCCCGTCCGGCCGCTCCTTCATCGGCGGCATTGTCCGGGAAGCCGTCGCCGTCGGAGTCGACCTCGGTGAACCACTCGTACGGCGCCGTTTCGGCCGAAACCGCCTCTATCGCAGGCACCACGTTGAAGCTCGAGCCGCCCGCCTGCCATGACGTGGTGAGCGCCGGGCTGCCGCTCCAGGTCGCCGCTTCGTGCATGACCACGGACCACTGGTGGCGGTTGTTCTGAACGTCGCCCCAAGTCGGCTTTGTCGCATAGGCGAAGGTGAAGGTGCGGCCTGTGTCGGTGAGCGCCGAGGAGCACTGCTCGAGCAGCGGGATCGTCTGTGCGGTCTCGCTTGGCTTGTAGGCGAAGTAGCCGCCGGGTCGTTGAAGCGAGACCCAGGGGGAGGGCGGCTCGGTCTCAAACCAGCGTAGTTCGGTGTTTGCAGTGCTGCCGACTCGCATGCCGAACTGGCGGATGTGCGTGCGGTAGCCGCCGGCCGTGACCGTGACCCTCTGCGTTATCACGTCGGCGCCGTCGGCGAGGTAGGCGCTCTTGGCGAGCGGGTCGAACGACGCGGCCGGGATCACGTGGTCGATCATGATCTTGGGCTTGTAGTTGGACGCCTCGTTGGAGTTGTATTCCTTGTAGAAGCGCACCCCGTTGCCGTCCAGCTGGTAGAGCTGCAGCGAGCCCCAGGAGCTGCCGTAGTCCGGGTCGGCCCACTTGCGCGCGGTAGCCGTGATGGGCCAGTACGACCACGCGGACTGGGAGACGGCCTGGCTCCCGATCGCCCCCAGCAAGGCGGGTCTGGTGTTCCAGTTCACGCTCGGCGCGAAGTAGCCGGCCTGGCCGAGGCGCGCGGTCGGACACGTGGGATCCACTGTCTTGGCCCAGACCTGGAAGGTGGCGTCGCGGACGTAGGCGTTGCGAAGGTTGATCCCTGAGGTGTCGCTTCTGACCGCGAAGCGCAGGTAGGCGATGTGCTCGTCACCGACCGCTGCCTTGCCGGCCTTGAGCAGGGTCGCGTTGGGGTAGCCGCTGGTGGGCGCGCCCTGCCGGACGTAGGTGTCGGTCTCGACGACGAGGGTGGGGTCGAGAAAGACCGGGAAGGTCCGGGCGGGCTCGGCGAGCCAGGCCGGATCCACGCTGTAGGTGAGGTACGCGCCGTCGGCGCAAGCCTCGACCGCCATCGAGGCTTGCGTGCCGACTTCCGCCTCCATGCCGGCGGCATCCCAGACGGCCACCTGCCCGAGGGTGAAGACCGGCTCGTCGTCATCGGCTGCCGCGAAGATGCCGTAGGCGCCGTCGAAGCCCTGCCGCAACTCTCCGGCGCGCACGAAGAGGCGGAACGTGAAGGTGGGCGGCGCGGCGGCGGAGGCCAGCACGAGCGTCTGCTTGACCCCGCTCGAAAGGCACTCGTAGATGAGGTCGACATCAGGGCCTACGCCCGGATAGCGGGCCTGGTTGCCCAAGGCCAGCGGGGTTCCTTCGGCGGCGCCGAGGAGGTCGATCTCGACCTCGACCCCGTCTCGGGCGATGCGCACCGGCGCCCGCGAGCCGCT
>JACUUN010000245.1 GCA_014859265.1 Coriobacteriia bacterium | reverse complement strand
GTCGCTGACGACCGGGCTCATCGAGGCTCCGCATGCGCTGCACTTCACTGCGTCATCTCCCTGACAACTCGAGCTTGAGCCGCTTGCCCACTGCAGCGGCAGCCCGTTGCAGTGTCGAGAGCGTGACCGATGGGTTTTCCGGGTCGAGCAGCCGGTCGACGGCGGGCCTGCTCGTCTTCATCCTCCGGGCCAGCTCAGCCTTGGTGATGCCGCGCTCCTTCATCTCGCACGCGATCTGGAACGCTATCACGCGCTTGGCAGCGACGGCTTCTGCATCCTCGAGGAGGCTCTCATCCCGGAGGAAGTCGTCGAAGTCGCTGCCGATGTGTCCGCTGTTCATCCGTAGTGCCCGTTCTTCGGGAGTCACTGCCGAGTGGCCGGCCGACTCGAAGTGTATCAGAAATGATGCATTCAGGGTGTGGGCCGGACGCTCCGCACAGACCCCATTCATCAGGCCTGCCGAGAAGCCGAGTGCTCCCGTATCACCTCGTCGAGCAGCGCCAGATACTGCTCTGCCTGTGCCGAGCGGCTGAAGCGCTCGGTGAGCCTGCGGGAAGGTCGGGGCAGATCACCGTTCCGCCACGCAACGTGGACCTCCGCAATCGCCTCCGCGATGGCGACGGCATCGCTCGGCAGCGCCAGCCAGCAGCCCTGCTCTCCTTCGAGCAGTGAATCGACCTCCCCTGCCCCGACCACGCCGAGAATGGGTTTGCGCAAGCCGAGGTACTCGAAGATCTTGCCGGTCAGGCTCACCTCGCTCTCGCGGCCTTCGGAGAGCAGCATCAGGGCGACATCGGCAGCAGCGAGTTCGGAGAGCGCGTCCTCGTGTCCGAGATACCCCCTTGCAGAGATGCTCGACCGCACGCCGAGCCTGCGCGCTACCTCTTCCACCTCAGCCCCGGCCCCGACGAAGACGACCTCCACGTCCTCAGCGATGCGACTGTCGCCCGACTCAGCCAGGGCCAGTCCGGTCAGGAACTCGTCCGGTCGGCGATTCCCGCTGAACGTGCCGACGTGGATGAAGCGCAGCGTCCGTACGCCGCGTT
>JACUUN010000085.1 GCA_014859265.1 Coriobacteriia bacterium | reverse complement strand
CCCACCCGGTCTCCTCGGTATGCTTCCTCGTTGTGCGTTGCAGATGGTTGCAGATGATACCAGCACGCGGGTCAGGGTGATGCGTAGGAGCTTGCGGGAGGTCTTTTCACGGTCGTTGTGAGCCTCGGCAGCTTCCTGCACCACCATCGCCGGTGGCCGTGTAGCCTATGCTTAGTGCCACTGCATCGAGGGTGGTTGTCATGGCATCTTCGACGACCATCGAGAGCGGTTTGTCCAGATCGTCCGTGAACACGAACTTGGCGTATCCATGGCACTCTTCGCAGAGGTGTACCCGGTGGGCAGCGTCGCCCTCGACGTGGTTGTAACGGAGCCGGCCGGGGCTGCGGGTCCCGCAGCGTACGCAGCGGATACGCTCGTATCCCCACTCGCCGTGGCACAGCCCGCACCACAGGGTGCGCTCGGCACCCTGCAGTTGCGTGCTCTCACCCATGCGGCCAAGCGCGGCAGCCTCGCCGCAGATGGGGCAGCGCCCCGCCGGCCATGCACGGCCATCGAACTCGCCGAGTGACTCCATGGCGGCTCGTGACGGTCCAGTCAGGAACGGCACAAGCGCCGATATGAGCACGAAGGCGACCGTGGCCGGGGTGAGTGCACCATCCGGTTCCGCACCCATCTGCTTCGTCACGTCCGCGGCGAACATGCTGGCGCTGTGAACGGCAGTCGCAAGGCGCTCTCCGTCGATCGCGGCTGCGAAGTCGGCGTCACGCAGCGCGGAAGCCTGCTCGGCGGGTAGACCGGCCATCTCGCTCGCGTAGTGAGCGATGCGCGACACGGTATCCACATACTCGGCGATGGGCACCTCGGGCGGGCTTGCGAAGAAGAGGGGCTGGCCCGATACGATCGCGTCCCGCGCGACGTCAGATTCCGGGGCTGTGTAGGGCCTGTTCACCGACTCGACCGAGTACTGGATGTCCCAGAGCCCTTCGAGAAAGCGCAGTCTAGCTGCGTCAGGGCTCTCGGCGGTCTGCAGGTAGGCGTCGGCCGCCCGGCTCACGAGGTCGATGTTCAACTGATTCACTCCTCTTCCCTGGCGCACAGCGCCTACGGTGGTCATGTCTCCGCTCGATTCTGCCATACGATACAGGGGGCCGGACTGTAGACGGCCCGGCCCCCTGTCATGCTACTAGTCCGTGCTGAAGGCGTCCGACGAATCGCTACGCCTCAACCACGTTCTCACCGCTTGCGAGCTCTTCGTCCGCCCAGTGGCCCCAGTGGTAGAGGGCATCCGCCTCGGAGACCCTGCCGTCGCCGAACATCAGGCGTACGGAGCCGCGGTAGGGCTGGAAGACGCCAGCACCGAGGTAGATGTGTGCGCACATGATGAACGTAACGAGCACAAACGCCACGTCATGCAGCATCAGGGCCGTCCGGAACACCTCGGGCGACACGAACCTGCCCGCCCAGAGTATGACGCCCGTGATGGCGATCAACACGGAGGCTGCGATGAGCATCCCGTCGGCCAGACGCTGACCCGACTTGACCTCGTGCTGCTTGGGCATGTGGGTCTTCTTGGGCGAGAACAGGTACTTGGGGAACAGCATCATGAACTTCTTGTCGTCCGCATCCCACGGTGCGAAGAAGTTCTTCATGATATGCACGAAGCCCTTGGGGGCCACAATCATGCCGAGCAGCGGCGCGCTGATGAACACGACCGCGAAGACCCGGTGCAACATGCGCACGGACTGGACGACATCGGAACCGACGGCGCGACCGAGGGCGGGAACGAAGAGGATCGTACCGCTGGCGATGAGAGCGAGGCAAGCGACGGTATGGACACCGTGAATCACTCGCTTCAGCAAGCTGTGGCGCTGAATGTATCGTGTCACTGTTACTTCTCCTCCTTCGCGGCGTCGTATGCCGAGGCACTCTCGGCGGTCAGCTCGTCTCGGTCGTAGCCAATGCCGGTCAGGAACGACAGGCCGAGGCCGCCGACGACCGCGGCGACTCCGAGACCGGCGAGGGGTTTGATGAGCGAGAAGAGGGCGACAGCATCGGGTCTCTTCGGATCGCGCACCAGACCGTGTGCTTCAAGGCCGTACTGGGCGACGAAGAGCGAATGCATGCCGCCCATCTCGGTCTCACCGTACAGTTCGGCCTTGTCGTAGCCGGCCGTCCTGAGTTCCTCGACGCGTGCCTTGCCTGCGGCGAGCACCTCGTCACGCGGACCGAATGAAAGCGCCGCGGCAGGGCACGTCTTCACGCACGCGGGTTCGCGGCCCTGGGCTACGCGGTCGTCACACAGCGTGCACTTGTTGGACACGTTGAAGTTCTCACGGTACTTGGGGACCTCGAAGGGACACGCGGCGGTGCAGTACTTACAGCCGACGCACTTGGTGTTGTCGAGCTTCACGGTGCCGTCATCGAGCTGGCTGATGGCGCCAACAGGACAGACCTCCATGCACGTGGGTTCCGTGCAGTGGAAGCAGGCCCGCCGCGAGAACGCCCACTGGATGCCGTCACCGGCCGCCTCCTCGTGGAACTCGATGAGCAGACGTGTGTCGCCATTCAGGTCCGGCATGCTCTGATACGAACCCGTGAACTCATTCTCGTCTTTGCCGAGGCCCGAGGGCATCATGTTCCACTGCTTGCACTGCACCTGGCAGCCCTTGCACGCACTGCACTTCGACGCGTCGTACAGAATCGCGTTTTCAGCCATGAGTCATACCCTCCTTATGCCTTCTCGACGTTGACGAGGAACGCTTTGTACTCGGGAATCGATGTGTTCGCATCCCCGACGTTCGGAGTGATGTCGTTGGCGATCGCCCCGGTCGAATAACCGGAACCGTAACCCCAGTGCCAAGGCATGCCGACCTGGTGAACGATCTGACCGTCGATGTCGAATGGCTTGAAACGCGGCGTGACCATCGCGTACATCTCGATTGAACCACGCTCGTTGAACACCCTGACCCGATCCTCGTTGACGATGCCCTTTTCTTCGGCGAGTTCCTCTGACATCTCGACGAACATGTGCGGCATGGCCTCGGCCAGCCAGGGGATGTTCCGGGTCATGCCTCCGGTCTGCCAGTGCTCGGTGAGGCGGTAGGTCGTGCAGACGATGGGGTGTTTCTCGGGATCGCTCGGCTTCACCGACTCGGCGCTGCCGAACGTCAGGGCCGGGTTGTTCTGGCTACCGTTGAGTAGGTTCTTCACCGGGGTCTCGAAGGGCTCGTAGTGCTCGGGGAACGGACCGTCCTTCATGGCGGCGCCGACCGCGAAGAAGCGACCCACGCCATCGGGATTCATGATGAACGCGGTCTTGCCCGGCGGAGTCGGGGTGATCGTACCGTCAGGAGCGACCACCTGGAAGCCGAAGTCTGGCACGTCGTTGCGCAGCCACTCGGTGCCGGTCCACTCGACAAGCATCCTGTCAGGGTTCCACGGCTTGCCGTTCACGTCGGCCGAAGCACGGTTGTAGACGATGCGCCGGTTCACAGGCCAGGAGAACGACCACTGCGGGAACAGGCCGAGGCCGCCCGGATCGTCCTTTCCGCGCGAGCCGGTGGGCTGCTGGGACGGATCGTCCTTCGCATCGTTGTTGTTGTAGTAGCCGGAGTAGATCCAGCAACCACACGCTGTGGATCCGTCCGCCTTGAGCGCCGGGAAGTTCTTGACGAGCTCGCCGTCGGCCACCGTATAGCCGTTGAGAGCGTGCGCGACCTTGGTTATATCGGCGTGACCGTCGGTTTCGTAGGGCCAGTAGAGCTTCGTGAGCTGCTCCGGATTGGCTCCGCCGTCGGCCTCGTAGAGCTCTTTGAGCTTGAGATAGATCTCGTGCATCATCTCAAGGTCGTCGATCGCATCTCCCGGAGGCTCGACACCCTTGTAGCGCCACTGGATCCACCGGCCCGAGTTAGAGACCGTGCCCTGCTTCTCGTAGTGGCACGCGGCCGGAAGCATGAAGACCTCGGTCTGGATGGCCGAGGAATCAGCACCCGGAGCCTTCCAGAACGAGGCTGTCTCGGTCTCCCAGAGATCGACAGCGACGAGCCAGTCCAGCCTTCCCATCATCTCGCGTTCGAACACCGAGTTCGGACCGCCCACTGCCGGGTTCTGGCCCCAGCACATCATGCCTTTGACGATGCCGTCGTTGACCGACTCGAACACACCGATGTGTGAATGGTTGATGCCGTTGAGCTTGGGGAGCATGTCGTAGGCGTAGTCGTTCTCCGCGGTAGCGTACGGGCCGTAGAACTCCTTGAGCATGCTGATGAAGAACTTAGGCCTGTTGGACCAGTAGCCGGCCGCGGGCGTTTCCGCCTCGAGCCAGGCACGCAGGTTCTGGTGCTTGGCCTGTACGGGAACCGGCATGTATCCGGGGACGATATGGAAGAGCACTCCCATGTCCGTCGACCCCTGGACGTTTGCCTCTCCACGCAGTGCGTTGATACCGCCACCTGCGACGCCGACGTTACCCAGCAGGAGCTGCACGAGGGCCATCGCCCGCACGTTCTGCGACCCGTACGTGTGCTGGGTCTGCCCCATCGCGTAGAGGATCGTGCCCGACCGCGCGGGCTCACCGGTCGAGCCGAATGTGTCCCAGACCTCGATGAGCTTGTCCTCGGGGCAACCCGTGATCCTGGAGACGAGTTCGGGCGTATAGCGCTCGTAGTGCTTCTTCATCAGCTGCCACACGCAATTGGGGTCCTCCATGGTCAGGTCTTTCTTGGCAATCGTGTTGACCTTGGGCGCGAATTCGGGAACTCCGGATGCTTGCGTCCAGGCGAAAGGCCCCGTTTCCGACGTGTCCCACGGCTGCTCTGACTCGATCTGGTACTTCCACGTGTCCGCGGTGCCGTACGAGTTCTTCTCATCGTCCCAGCCGGAGAACAGGCCCTCGACGTCATCGAAATCGTAGTCGGGGTTGACGAGGAACGAAGCGTTCGTGTAGTTGACCACGTACTCCTTCTGCCACAGGTCGTTGTCGATGATGTGCTTCATCAGACCACCGAAGAACGCGATATCTGTACCCGAGCGCAGGGGAGCGTAGATGTCGGCCAGAGCAGCGGAGCGGGTGAAGCGGGGGTCGACGACTATGTACTTGCCGCCTTTCGCCCTGGCTTCCTGCACCCACGCCATTGAGACGGGGTGGTTCTCGGCGTTGTTCGAGCCGATTGCGAGAATGACATCAGCGTTCTTGAAGTCGGCGAAGTGATTCGTCATCGCTCCGCGACCAAACGAGGGGCCAAGACCGGCCACCGTCGAGCTGTGTCATATACGGGCTTGATGCTCGATGTACGTCATGCCGAGACCGCGGCATAACTTCTGGAGCGCATAGGCCTCTTCGTTGTCGAGAGCAGCGCCGCCGAAGCTGGCGATGGCCTCGCAACGATTCACCGTCACGCCATCCGACTCGGTCTCGTAGTTCTCGTCACGAGTTGTCTTGATGCGCTGCGCGATCTCCTCGAACGCCTGGTCCCAGGAAACCTCTTCCCACTCCGACTGGCCAGCGCGGCGAACCATCGGCGTGGTGAGCCGGTTCGGGTTGATGATGCGCTCGCCGCTCTCATCGTCATAGATGGAGTTCACGCCGAACTGTGAAGAGCCCTTTGAGCACAGGCCGCCACGGTTAATCGGGTGATCCGGATCGCCTTCGACGTTGATGAGCTCTCCGTCTCTGACAGAAATGATCGTCCCACAACCGCCAGAGCAGTAGCAGCAGATGGTCGACGTCTCGCTGACGTCGACCAGCTTCCATTCCTCACCGGCTTCTGCCGCCATGGCAGGGGATTGCCCGGTGAACTCGTACACCAGGCTCGTCATGAACGCGGCACCGGTCAACTGCAGGAAGCCACGTCGAGTGATACCCATTCCAACTCCTCTCTCAATAGGAAACCGATCGATGTTGTCTCATGCCGCTCGACAAAGCGGCCCCTCGACAAGTTCTACAGACGCCGGCATCACCCTCCCTTCCGGGATGGTCGCC
>JACUUN010000084.1 GCA_014859265.1 Coriobacteriia bacterium | reverse complement strand
ACCACGCGCACCATCGAGGGACAGGCGCTCGACATCGGATGGGCACGCGATGACCGGTTCGATCTCAGTGTCGAGGACTACCTCGCGATGGCACGCCACAAGACTGCCTACTACTCGGGTGCGGTGCCGCTCGCGGTCGGCGCCATCATCGGCGGCGGCACCGACGAGCAGATCGAGGCGCTGCGCGAGTTCGGCATGGCGGCGGGTCTTGCGTTCCAGATCCAGGACGACGTGCTCAACCTCGTCGGCACCAAGGACTCCACGAAGAAGGACTTTCGCAGCGACCTGACCGAGGGCAAGCGCACGCTGGTCGCCATCCACGCCCTCAAGCACGCAGGGCGCCGAGAGCGCCTGCTCGAGATCCTCTCGGCCCGCGCGAGCGACCCCGCGGTACTCGACGAAGCTGTCGCCATCATGACCGAGGCGGGCTCGATCGAGTATGCGAACACGTACGCGCACGACCTCATCCTGGAGGCCAAGCGCTCGCTCGAGGAAGCGCTGTCGGACAGCAAGGCCCGCAAGCTGCTGCTGTCGATGGCGGACTTCTTCGTGAAGCGGAGTTCGTAGGCGGCCCGGACGAGGGTCTGATGCGAGTTCCGCAGGCGGGGAGGCGGCGGAGGTCGCATCGCGACCGGAGACGCCCGGGCCCCCGCCGAGGACTGTCTGAGCAGAAGACCCTTGTTTGGGCCCCAACGGGTATCTATCAACAAGTGACCTGTCTCCGACGGACGAAGGAGCATCACCATGCGATCCATACCGGTCTCCGACTCCATACACTGGGTGGGCGCCATCGATTGGAACCTGCGTGACTTCCATGGTTACGAGACACCGCGCGGCACCACCTACAACGCCTACCTCGTGCGCGGCAGCGAGAAGACCGCGCTCATCGATACCGTCAAAGAGTCGTTCGTCGACGAGTTGCTCGCCCGTGTGCACGGCATCGTCGACCCGACCGAGGTCGACCTCATCGTCGTCAACCACGTTGAGCCCGATCACAACGGCGGCCTGCGCAAGGTCATGGCCGCGATGCCCAACGCACGCGTCGTCGCTTCGCGCTCCGGCGTTGCTGGCGTAGCCGAGTACCACAACGGGCTCGAGGTCGAGGCGGTCGGTGCCGACGACGTCATCGATCTGGGCGGCTTGACACTTCGATTCCTGCCGATGCCCATGGTGCACTGGCCCGACTCGATGTTCAGCTACTGCGCCGAGGAACGCGTGCTCATGCCCAACGACGCGTTCGGTCAGCACATGGCGTCCTCGGAGCGATTCGCCGACGAGGTCGGTCTCCGTCTCGCCATCGAGGAACTCACCGTCTACTACGCGAATATCCTCATGCCGCTGGGTAAGCAGGTCGCAAAGGCAGTCGAGAAGGTCGTTGCGACGGGCTGGGAGATCGGCACCATAGCTCCGAGCCACGGCGTGATCTGGCGCGGCGAGACGCTCGGCCCGCTCTTCGAGACCTATGCCCGTCTGACGGCGGGGGAGACCCACGAGAAGATCGTGGTCGCGTTCTCCACGATGTGGGGCTCGACTGACACGCTTGCTCGCGCCGTCGTAGACGGTATCGCCGCCGAGGGCGTGGAGGTCGATCTCTTTGACCTGGCGGTCACGCCGATTGCCCACGTGACACGCCACCTTCTGGACGCGCGCGCGCTGCTCCTCGGTTCGCCGGCGCTGCATCACGGCATGCTCTACCGTGTCGCGGGCTACCTGCAGTACCTCTCGGGTCTGCATCCCACGGGCAAGCTCGGCGGGGCGTTCGGTTCCTACGGCTGGTCGAGCGGAGCGTGCAAGCAGATCGTTGAGCGGCTCGCGGAGATAGGCTTCGAGCAGCCGTTCGAGCCGTACACGCAGAAGTACCGCCCGACCGACGACGAGGTCGCTGCGGCACGAGAGTGGGGCGCGCAGTACGCGCGGGCTGTGAAGAAGATGGGATAGCAGCAGCTGTGCGGGTTCGTTGACGCGTGGGCGGCATGGGGGTATCGGTGATACGAGGCGTCGAGGAATCAGGTGCGGAGGAATTTCCTACGTTCGTTGAGGAGTGGTCGTCATGGCAGATAAGCTGACACTCAGCGTCATCAAGGCGGATATCGGGGGGTGGGTAGGGCACTCGAGCGTTCATCCGGCGGTGTCTGCAGTCGCAGAGCGCCGCCTGGCCGAAGCCAGGGAGAGCGGATTGATCGTTGACGGTCGTCGAGGACGCGTCGGGGACGATACGGCTCTCATCATGACCCACCGCGGCGGCGGCGATAGCGAGGACGTACACAAGTTCGCCTGGGATACGTTTCTGCTCATGACGGATGTCGCCCGCGAACTCGGCCAGTACGGCGCGGGCCAAGATCTTCTGAGCGACTCGTTTTCCGGCAACATCCGCGGTATGGGCCCCGGGTGTGCGGAGATGGAGTTCGAGGTGCGACCGAGCGAGCCGGTCATCGTCTTCCTTGCGGACAAGACCGAACCCGGAGCATGGAACCTGCCGCTCTACAAGATCTTCGCGGACCCGTTCAACACCGCTGGCCTCGTAATCGATCCGAACATGCACGAGGGCTTCGACTTCGAGGTGCATGACCTCTTCGAGCACAAGAAGGTGGTCTTCAGCGCGCCTGCCGACATCTACGACATGCTCGTGCTGATCGGTGCGCCGGCTCGGTACGTGATCAAGAACGTCCGCCGCAAGAACAATGGCGAGATATGCGCCTGCACGTCGACGCAGAGGCTGAGCCTGATAGCCGGTCGCTACGTGGGCAAGGATGACCCCGTGATGCTGGTCCGTTGCCAGAGCGGGCTGCCGGCCGTCGGCGAAGTGCTCGAACCGTTCGCTTTCCCGCATACCGTGGCCGGTTGGATGCGCGGCTCCCACCACGGACCGCTCATGCCGGTCGCATGGGAAGACGACACTCCCAGTCGCTTCGACGGCCCACCGCGCGTCGTGGCGTATGGCTTTCAGATCACCGAGGCGGGCATGCTCGGCGAGCCGCGGGACATGCTCGGTGATATCTCGTTCGACCGCGCGCGTCAGACGGCGCTCAAGGTCGCGGACTACCTCCGCCGCCACGGGCCGTTCGAGCCTCATCGCCTCTCTTTGGACGAGATGGAGTACACGACCATGCCGATGGTCCTGGAGAGGCTCGGCCAGCGCTTCGTCGACGTTCCGGCTGACACCTGCGACTAGGTATCTTCTGCTGGACCACCTCCGAGCGGGCATTGCTCCTGAGAGGATGGGTTCCCCGTGCAATGCCTACTCCCCGCGCCTCCAGCGCACGAGCGCCTCGACCGCGTGGTCGACAGAGAGCGCGGGCGGCGGGGCATCGGCCTCGGCGTGCGCGAGTGCCGCGAACAGCTCGGCGAGGATCGGCGGCTTGATGTTCCCTTCGGCCAGCAGGTCTGCCTGGCTGAATACCGCTTCCGGTGTGCCCGAGAACACGATGGCGCCGCCCGGCGCGAGCACGTAGGCGTAGTCGGCGAACTCGGGCACGGAGTCGATGTCGTGTGTCGACATGACGATCGTTGTGCCCTGCTCGGTCGAGAGTCGCTCGAGCAGCTCGATAAGACTGTCGCGTGATGCCGGGTCGAGCCCCTCGAACGGCTCGTCGAGCACGAGCAGCTCGGGCTCCATAACGAGCGCCCCAGCAAGTGCGACCTTGCGCTTCTCCCCGCCGGAAAGGTTGTGCGGCACCCGGTCGTGCAGGTGCGCGATGCCCAGCATCGCCAGGGCGTCGTCCACCCGCCGCACGACCTCCGTTTCGGCCATCCCGTACTGGCGTGGCGAGAAGGCGACATCATCGGCGACGGTGGGTGCGAGCAGCTGTTCGTCGACGTTCTGCAAGACCACGCCGATGCGCCGGCGGATTTTCGGCCATTCGCGAGAAGGGTCCACGCCAAAGACGCGCACCTCGCCCTCGTGGCTTCTTAGCAGACCGAGCAGGTGATATAGGAGGGTCGTCTTGCCCGACCCGTTGGGGCCGAGTACCGTGACCCGCTGACCGCGCTTCACGAGGAAGTCGAGCCCGCAGAGGTGTACCGTCGTGCCGTCCTCGTACGAGTGGCGCACGCAACTCACGTAGACGACCGCATCCAGGCTGGCGTGGCCGTGGGCATGGCCCGTGTGCTCGCTCATGCGGCTTTCTCCTTCGTGAGCAGTGTTGCGATGATCGCGAGCACGGGAACGATCGGAAGCACCCAGCTGTACGGGTTGAGCGCCTGGTAGCCGAGCCGCCAGGTGAGCGAGACGCCGAGCAGTGCCAGAGCCCCGGTGACGAGTGCGACGTCCACCCGGCGGTCGGTGCTCCTCGGCAGCGTGACGTGAAGTCGCCCCTCGTACCCGCGCATGCGCATGATGTCGTAGGAGCGTTGCGAGAGGTCGAACGAGTAGATGAGCAGCCCGCCGAGCGCCCGGGTCGTCGCGCGAGCCGAGCGGACCGGGTGTCCCGTTGTGAGGCCCGCCCGGAGCCGCGAGGCCGTGATTAGGTTGCCGAACTTTTCCAGCAGCAGAAAGAGCGAGCGGTACGTCATGAGCAGCGCATCGCCGACGATAGTGGGGACGATGCGCTGGATGGGAGCGAAGACGTAGGGGTAGGGGGTCGTGAGCACAACGATCACCGCGGCAAGTGCCGCAGTGACGGCCTTGAGCACGATCGTCACGCCACCGAGCACGCTCGTGGCCGCGCTGAAGGCGAAGACGAGCGCGAACACTGCCGGGTATCCCGCGAGCGTGAGGAGGAGCCGCCAGCGCAGCCGCGCCGAGACCGCAATCGCGACCAGCGCGAGCGCGAGCGAGCCCACGACGAGCGCATTCCAGGTCGAGACTGCCGCGCCCAGCACCAGTGCGAACGCCAGGAGCTTGCTTACCGGCGAGACGCGGTGCAGCCAGGAGTCAGCGAGGGTCGCGGACTCATCGATTCGGCCGATGTGCACCTAGTGTCCTCCGCTCTCGTCACCCGGGATGCGGTGGTGTTCCTCGGCGAGTGGACCTTCGAAGACCATTTTCGGGCGTACGCGCGCCACGTAGCCGATGATCCCAGCGGTCACCAGCGCCTCGATCAGCCAGCCAGCAGGGCCGAGGGTGTAGACGACCGCGGCAAAGCGTCCTGCAGAGAGATAGCGTCCGGCCTCGTCGCCGTCCTCGTAATCATCAGGCCCGTGATCCTTCCCTCCGAACAGACCGAACTCGAACACACCTTCGGCGAACGGATTCTCGAAGCGCATGGTCGCCGGATCGAGAGCGCCGGTCTCCCTCTCGGCCGCCTCACCTGCTCCACCGAGCCACACGATGCCCACGACGAGCGTTGTGGTGATCGCAAGCGTGAAGACGGTGGCGACGCCGGCGCCGATCGCGGCGCGGGAGCGTCCGAGCGCACGCAGGACTGCGTGGAAGAGCGCCCACCCGATCACCATCTCGGCGCCGATGACGATGGCGTTGAGCCCAAGCACGGTCACGCCACCGTGGCCGAGCATCGCGAGCACGAGCACGACGATGAAGGCTGTGATCGCGGAGAGCGCAGGAGCGAGCAGGATGCCGCCGATGACCGAGAGGTTCACGTGGTAAGCGAGTGGAACGATCTCCGATGACATGGCCACTATCATGAGCGCCGCAACCACTCCGATAAGCGGCACCTTACGCCGCGCCTCGGACCGGCTGGCGATCCGCCCCGCGACCGTGACCACCACGATTGCGGCAATCCAGCCCGCTACCCACAGCCAGAGGGGAAGCACGCCGTCGGGTATGTGGATGTGCGACATGGATGCGTCAGCTCTTCCCGGAGTCGATCGTATCCTGCGGTCCGGGGCGGCCAGCGCACTCCGGGCAAAGGCCATACAAGGTGATTTCGTGACTTGTGACGACGAAGCCATCACGTGACGCGCTTTCACCGGGGAAGACCGGGTCGAGGGGGCATGCTGCGTGCGCCACCGCACTGCAGGCGGTGCAGACGAGATGATGATGGTGTTCCTCGGCCGAGCAGCGGATGTAGAGGGCACTATCATCGCGAGT
>JACUUN010000083.1 GCA_014859265.1 Coriobacteriia bacterium | reverse complement strand
CCATGCCCCGCACCCGAGAAGATCTGTGCCACCCGTGGCAAGTCGCGCCCGACGAGGCGGTGGCCATCCAGCGCCGCCTCGCGCCCCTAGTCGAACTGCACCCACTCCCTGCCGAGGGCCCGGGTTCACCCCGCCTTGCGGCCGGCGTCGACGTCGGCTACTCGAAGGACGGCTCGCTCGCATGGGCGGCTGCGGTGCTGCTTGACCGGCGCTTCTCGGTGGTCGACACGGCGGTCGTCGCTGGCAAGCCCGATGTGGAGTACGAGCGCGGATACCTCGCGTTCCGGGAAGGACGCCTGACGCTTGAGGCCCTGGAGGCGCTCTCGGTCGAACCGGACGTCATCTTCGTCGACGGGCACGGCGTCGTCCACGAACGCGGGCTCGGCCTCGCCTCTCATGTTGGCGTACTCCTCGGTATCCCCGCCGTCGGCGTACCGAAGACGCCGTTCCACGCCATCGACCACATGCCCGATACCTCCCGGGGCTCGTACTACGTGCTCACGAAAGAGTGGGGCGCTGCGGGGGCGTCGCTGCGGCTGCGCACCGGCGTCAAGCCCGTCTACGTCTCGCCGGGTCACCTCGTCGACCTCGACTCAGCCATCGCGCTCTGTCTCGCGTGGTCGACCGGCCGCCACCGCGTGCCCGAACCGCTTCAGGTGGCCGACACCGCGTCAAAGGTGGCCCGCAACGCCGGATGGCCGTAACCGCACTCATGGCGCACCTGTCCTCTGTCCGGCGCCACAGCCACGTCGCTCAGACTCGCTCAGGTTTGGGAAATATTGTGACTTCGCTCACATGAACGGTAATACTGACTGTGGGAGCGTTCCGATGCATCATCTGGCTTGCTCTCACGGGTGCCTGTAGGAACGCCCGCACGCACGGGTGGTCGGGGACTCAGGCGCGCGCACGGAGGGGTGTCGCCATGCCGGATAGTCAACGGCGACCGACCAGCCTGCACCTCGCCACGCTCATCATGGTGGGCGTTACAGGCGCATTCGCGACAGTCCTGATACTCATAACCGGAGAGTTGCTCACCCTCTGGCCTCTCTACGTCGTCCCCATCGTGATCGCGGCTCTCACCTACCACGTCGCCGGAGCCGTGCTCGTCTCCGCGATCTCGGTCGCGCTCGTCGCATTCTCCCTCTATGGCACCGGCCTCGACCCCTCTGCACTGCCCGAACTTGCCATCGGCATGGCGGCCTTCACGGTCTCGGGCATCGTCATCGGCGTGCAGGCGCATCGCAGTCTCCGTCACAGCCATCTGCTCGAGGAGGCTTCGATCCTCGACCCGCTGACCGGGCTGTACAAGCGCGCGCACTTCGACCAGTGCCTGGCCGAGGAGCTCCGCCGCAGCGAGCGCTACGAGCTGCGGTGCTCGCTCTTGCTGGTCCAGGTCGAGTGTTTCGACGCCTTCAAGGAGCAGTTCGGACACTACAAGGCGGAGATGCTGCTCGAACACCTCGGCGACGTCCTGCGGGTGAGCGTGCGCGACCACGACATCGTCGGTCGCTACGGGCCGACAGCCTTCGGCGTACTGCTGCCCTTCGCGGGGCAAGCCGAAGCGCTGGAGGTGGGCGATCGCATCCGCGCCATCGTCGCTGACACCGAGTTCGAGGGCGACGTGCTCGAACCGGCCACACACTGCTCCGTGCGCACCGCGTCGGCGACTTACCCCGGCGACTCGTGCGAGCGCGCGGGTCTCTATGACGTCGCCGAAGGACGACTCGGGGAGGACGGCGCATCGTGAAGACGACGCAGGCCACAACGGTGCTCTTCGCGTTCTGGCTCGTGCTCACGGGCTCGCTCGGCCCGCTCGACCTAGCGCTGGGCGTCGTCCTCTCGCTCGTGCTCGGGGTCTGGGCGGCCCGCTTCCTGTGGCCGCAGGACGCCCCTGCGCTCTCGCCACGCCAAGCAGTGCGGCTACTCCTCTACATCCCCCGCCTGCTTGCCAGCGTGCTCATGGCCGCGCTGCAAGTCGCCGAGGTGGTCCTCGACCCGCAGATGCCGATCGACCCAGTCATCATCGGTCACCGCGCATCGTTCTCGCGCGCCGTGTCGCGCGTAGCGTTCGCGAACTCGATCACGCTCACGCCGGGGACACTCACCGTCGACGTCGACGCGGAGACCTTCTACATCCACTGCCTAGCCGAGCGTTTCGCGACCGACATCGCCACCGGAGACCTTGAGCGCAGGATCTCGCACGTCTTCGAGGAGTGAGCGTGCATGCAGTCCTTCTTCTGGGGTGTCGGCATCTTCTTGCTCGTAAACGCATTCGCCTGCCTGTGGCGTGCGAGCGCAGGCCCGACGGTGGTGGACTGCATCCTCGCGGTCAACATCATCGGCACCAAGACGCTCGTCGTCCTCGTGCTGCTCGCGCTGGTCTTCGGCAGAGCCATGCTCCTCGACATCGCACTCGTCTACGGGCTGCTCAACTTCGTCATCACCGTCACCGCGGGTCGCCTCCTCGAGACCGGTCGCCTCGCGGGTGACCAGTCGTGATCTCGACCGCCGACATCCGCGACGCGACCACCGTCGTGCTCGCCGCATTCGGCGCGCTCTTCTTTCTCGTGGGCACCATCGGTCTGCTGCGACTACCCGACTTCTACGCGCGCACCCATGCGGCCACCAAGTGCGACACGGTCGGGGCCGGCTCGCTGCTCATCGCGCTCGCTGTCTTCAACGGACTCGACGCATCAACCGGCAAGATCATCGCGCTCGCGGGACTCGTGCTGCTTTCGAGCCCGACGACCGGACACGCGCTCGCACGCGCTGCACACCGAACGGGGCTCGCCCCCTGGCACGCAGAGAAGGGGCGAACGCCGTGAGCGTGACCTTCGACATCCTGCTGCTGCTCTTCCTGATCACGACTGCGCTCGCCGTTGCCCGCGCCAAGGACCTGCTCGCGGCCGCAATCATCTTCTCCTCATACAGCCTCGTGATGTGCCTGCTCTGGCAGCACCGGGGCGCTCCCGACGTGGCGATGACCGAAGCGGCCGTCGGAGCAGGCATCACGACCGTGCTCTTCCTGGTGGCTATCGCACGAACGACGAGGCGAGAGAAGTGAAGAAGGCGTTCGTCGCAGCCCTGCTCATCATCACGGCGATCCCGCTGCTCATCGGGGTGGCCGCCCTGCCGCCTCACGGCGAGACGACCGCCCCGGTGCACACGCACATCTCGGCTCGCTATCTGATGCGGGGCGCCGAGGAGGCGGGTGCCGACAACATCGTGACCGGCGTGCTGCTCAACTACCGCGGCCTGGACACTGCAGGCGAGGTCACCGTCATCTTCACGGCGCTCGTGGCGGGCCTCGCGGTGCTCATCACCCGCCGGAAGGAGCCCGGTGCGAAGGCCGACAGCGCGGCGCGCGGTGACGTCCCCGCGCCGCCACCGGTAAGCCCGGTCGTGAGCTTCGTGGTGCAGCTGCTCGCCCCCTTCATCGCGCTCTTCGCCGTGTACGTGATCCTCAACGGACACGTCACCCCCGGCGGCGGCTTCCAGGGCGGCGCGATACTCGGCGCGCTCTTCATCGCGCTCACGATCGTGCTCGGCGAGGGACGGACGCGCTCGCTCATGCCGAGGCTCGCCCTGCCATGGATGCAGGGTGCAGCGCTGATCTCGTTCGTGGTGGTTGGCGTTCTCGGCGCGGGCCTCACAGGCTACTTCCTCGGCTTCCCGGCCGAGGCCTCCCTGCACCTCGTGCGCGAGCTCATGATGCTCGTCCTCGAGGCCGGGATCGGGCTCGGCGGGGCGGCCATCTTCGCGACCCTCTTCCTCCAGATGGAGGCCGAGTGATGCTGCAGGCACTCTGGGACAACCTCGACTACGTGGCCCCGGTGGTGCTCTTCTGCATCGGGCTCTACATCATCATCGCCAAGAACAACCTCATCAAGAAGTTCCTCGGCCTGAACATCATGGAGACGGCCGTCTTCTCGTTCATCATCGCGCTCGGCGTAGTGGACGGCGGTGACGCGCCCATCATGGGGGCCGACGCGCGCGCTCCCTTCGCGAGCCCGGTACCGCAGGCACTTGTGCTCACCGGCATCGTCGTGGCCGTCTCCACGACCGCGCTCGCGCTCAGTCTCATCATCCGCATCTACCGGCAGTGCGGGACCATCGAAGCCGACGAGTTGAGGGAGATGGAGTAGGTGTTGGCGTGGCCGCACTGGCTCGTGGTGGTGGTGCTCGTGCCGCTCCTCGGCGCGGTGCTGACACCCGTGGTCTCTCTCCGCAGCCGCCACGTGGCACCGTGGTGGGCGCTCGGCGTGATGTCCGTGACATCGACTGCCGCGCTCTTCCTCATCCTGCGGGTGGCTGCCGAGGGGCCCTTCTCCTACCTCCCGGGCGGGTGGGTGCCGCCCTACGGTATCGAGCTTCGATTCGACGAGTTCAGCGCGTCGATAAGCGTGATCTGCCTCATCGGCTGGCTCGCGGTGCTCTACTCGCTGCGCTACGTCGAGTGGCTCCGTGAGGTCCCTAAGCAGCGCATCCCCTACTATTACTCGCTGCTGCTGCTGAACCTCGGTGGCATGATCGGCTTCGTGATCACCGGCGACCTCTTCAATATGTTCGTGTTCCTCGAGATCCTCTCGCTCTCGGCCTACGCGCTCGTGGCGTTCAGCGGCGAGCACATCGCCGAGATGGCGGCGTTCAAATACCTCCTCATGGGAGCGATCTCCTCACTCCTCGTGCTCTTCTCGGTCGGGATCCTCTTCGGCGTCACCGGCAGTCTCAATATGGCCGACGTGGCGACCCGTCTCGCGTCCGCCGAGCCGGTCGCACCGGCCGCGCTCGCGCTCGGCATGCTCACCGTGGGGCTCATGGTGAAGGCCGCGCTCTTCCCTGTGCACATCTGGCTCCCCGACGCGCACGCCATCGCTCCGAGCCCGATCAGCGCTGTGCTCTCCGGGCTCGTGGTCAAGATCGGCATCATCGGCATGATTCGCGTCTACCAGATCTACAACAGCGCGAACATGATCGACCTGCACATGCTCAACCAGACCCTCGTCTGGCTCGGCGCGATCTCGATCGTCATGGGGGCGTTCTTCGCCATCTTCCAGGACGACATCAAGCTCATGCTCGCCTACTCCACGATCTCCAACATCGGCTACATCGTCATGGGGCTCGGCCTGTCGACGAACTCCAGCATCATCGGGGGGAGCGCGCACGTCTTCAACCACGCGCTCATCAAGGCGACACTCTTCTTCGCGGCGGGCGGGCTTATCTACCGAACCGGATACCGCACGCTCACCGATCTGCGAGGAATCGGCCGCTCGATGCCGCTCACCTGCATCGCCATCTCCATCGGCGCGATCTCCATCGTCGGCATCCCGCCCACGGCGGGCTTCTTCTGCAAGTGGTACATCGCACTCGGTGCGTTCGAGGCCGACCAGCCCTTCTTCGGCTTCGCACTCATCTTCGGCGCGCTCTTCATCTTCATCTACTACATCCGGATGGTGAACGCGTTTTACTTCCAGGCGCCCACACGCCCCGAGATACTCGAGGTTGAAGAGGCGCCCGCCTCCATACTCTTCCCCACCCTGCTGCTCGCCGTACTTTGCCTGACCGTCGGCCCCATCCCGCTGACGTTCATCAAACCGGCCGCGGAGCTGCTGCTCGCCCCGTTGGGAGGCTGACGTGGAGGTTTACGACATCAGACCGATGCTCGCCCCGGCGATATCGCTCGCGTGCGCCGCAATGGTCTTCCTGGCCGGCAAGAACAAGCACTGGCGCCGCTTCTGGATGCTCGCGGCCTCCACGATCAAGTTCGGCGTCGTCATGTCGATGCTGCCCGGCTCGCTGAACGGGACCGTGTACGTCTATGACCTGATCGAGTTCACGCCCGGAATCGGCGTGGGGTTCCGCGCCGACGCCCTCGGGATGTTCTTCTCGGCGGTCTCCTCGACGCTGTGGGTACTCACGACCATCTATGCCATCGGCTACATGAAGGGCGAGGAGCGGCGCGTGCGCTTCTTCGGCTTCTTCGCGCTCTG
>JACUUN010000244.1 GCA_014859265.1 Coriobacteriia bacterium | reverse complement strand
AGCGGGAAAGAGGCACGAAGCTCGCCGCCCGTATTCTACAGATGTGCCGGACATACGACGAGGGGCCGGCGCATCGCCGACCCCTCGCTCTGTTCGCTGCGTTTCAGGCTGCGCAGTCTAGACGGGCTCGACGCGGACGACCTCGGGGACGTCTTCCTTGATGACCCGCTCCACTCCGTTGGCGAGCGTCAGCTGGGACATCGGGCAGCCCCGGCACGCGCCCACGAGTCGAACCTTGACAACGCCGTCCTCGGTGACCTCGACGAGCTCGACGTCGCCGCCGTCGGCCTGCAGGGCAGGCCGGATCCTCTCCAGTGACTTCTCTACTCGCTCCTTCATTCGGAGTTCCTTCCTGGTTGCATTCCCGGCCGTACGGCGGCCGGCTCGTGTACGTGACGGGATTCTAGCATAATCCTGACCAACTCGCTCAAGTATGCGCGACAAGCACGACGGCCCATGCGGGCCCGGCTATCCGGGAATGCGAGAGAGCCGCCGGATGTGTTCAGCGACGTCCTACTCTCCCACGGCCTACGCCGCAGTACCATCGGCGCTGGAGGGCTTAACTGCCGAGTTCGGAATGGGATCGGGTGTACCCCCTCCGCCATAGTCACTGAACACATCCGGCGGCTCTCGCTGTCGGCATGGTTCCGATATACCGTTGTCATGCGCCCTAACAGGGAGCGGTTGCCCGCACCCTGAGAGCTGCATAGCGCTTGAAGATCACTCGAATGAGATCAAGACCTCGGCCTATTAGTACTGCTCGGCTGAGCACATTACTGCGCTTACACCTGCAGCCTATCAACCTCGTAGTCTACGAGGGGCCTTACCTGGTTAACCCAGTGAGAGACCTCATCTTGAGATTGGCTTCCCGCTTAGATGCTTTCAGCGGTTATCCAAACCGAACGTAGCTAACCAGCGGTGCCACTGGCGTGACAACTGGTACACCAGAGGTTCGTCCATCCCGGTCCTCTCGTACTAGGGACAGCCTCTCTCAAGTCTCTTACGCCCACGGTGGATAGGGACCGAACTGTCTCACGACGTTCTAAACCCAGCTCGCGTACCGCTTTA
>JACUUN010000082.1 GCA_014859265.1 Coriobacteriia bacterium | reverse complement strand
GCGGCAAACCGCTTGTCGCCTCGCTGGTCCACCGCTTGCGTTGGTAAGCTCCCATTACTAGCGCCTCCCCTTAGTAAGGTTTGTACGATAAACCTAACTAAGGAGTCAACTAGGTCAGGGTTGAACCTACCGGATACTCGCCGTCCTAGAGGATCCTCACGAACTCGATGCGGTCCCGCGGACCGCCCACTTCAGCAAGGCCGCAACCGCGCGGTTGATCAGCGACTAACGGGAAAGTCGCGCACGAGCAACTCAACGCCGGAATCGACCGCAGTCTCCACGATCCGCTCGACCTCAGCGAGGACCTCCGCGTCAAGATAGTCTTCGCCGCAGTCGTCGCAGATGTGAGCAGGGACGGCCTTGAGGAGCAGCGTGGTGCCATCGCGCTCGACGGTGATCGTGGTCGTGCCCGGAACGGCCTCACCGGTCGCACATGCAGCGCACTTCATCGTCGACGCCTCCTGAAGCCCTCGTGCCATCGATCAAGGTCGAGACACGACGCGGGCGCCCCGCCCCCCGCTCCTAGTCCGTCTCTTCAGCATCCATCTCAGATAGCAGCGCGGCACATTCCTCTCGAAGCAGAGGCGCGTTCTGCACAGCGTAGGCCCAGACGAGCGTGTCGTTCACAGTCATGTAGCCGTGGGTGAGCTGGTTGCGGAAGTCGACGACCTTGCGTGCTTGCGTGATCCGTGAGAACAGGTCCGGTTCGAGAGTCCCCAGGGCGTTGATAGCCTCGCCGATGATGATGAACTCGCGCTCGACCGCAGAGCGAATGCTCCGCGTCTCAAGGTACGCACCCAGATCGATCCCTGCGACATCGATCGCGATCGCGTCGCAGGCCGCCACCACATCAGCCAGATATGCTCGCGGTTTACGCTGCATAGAGTTCCTGCTTGGTGCGCTCGACTTCGGCCATGATGTAGCGATTCTTAATCGCATCGCTCATCACTAGGTCCACCTCGGTGCCGAGTAAGGAGCGGAGTTCGTCGAGCAGGTCGAAGTAGGCGTCGACGAGATCGAAGGGATCCATTGAACCGAAATCGACTAGCAGGTCGACATCACTTCGACCTGGCTTGAAGTCATCGCGCGCGGCAGAGCCGAAGACGTGCATGCTCACTGCGCCGTACTTGCGACACAGGGCGGCGATTGCGTCTCGCTTGTCCTCTATCAGCCCGACCATGACACACCTCCTAGCACATCCTACCTGGCGGTGGCGGAGGTTGCTACGACCGCCCTCGAGCGCACGGGTTTGGAGAGGAGCTGATTTCGGAAGTCTGACCAGCCCAAGGGGAGGCCGAGCCGCCGCTTTCACTCGTATCGGTTCCACATCCTGAGGATCTTGATGATGCGTTCCTCCGCTTCGGCAGGTTGATGCCTGGTTTGTACTATTCGTATAAAACGTATATTCTCTTCTCGGAGGTGTCGCCATGACCGCCATAACCGCTTCCGAGGCACGCACGCGCTTCGCCGAGATACTCAGCATCGTGGGCTACGGCAAGGAGCGCGTCCTGATCGAGAAACACAACCGCCCAGTCGCGGCACTGGTTTCAATCGAAGAGCTGCTGCTCCTCGATGACTTGCTGCAGGCCGCCGAGGAGGACGACCGGTTCCGGGAGAGGGTCGAGGCTCTGCGAGCCGCACAGGACCATCGCGAGGCCATGACCGCCATCGCTCGCCACCACGATGATACCGTCGTCACCCCCGCGTCCCTCGCATCGGTCATCGAGCGAGTACGCTATCCCCGTCCGGCCACTCAGGCCCTCAAGGACCTGATGGCCGCCGACGGTGATTAGGGCGCTCACGGAGACAGACGACCCTTCCGGCTTCTCCTGTGGATCGCCCGAGCTCGATCGGTACCTCAGCAAACACGCACTCGCTAACGCCAGAGCGGGGGCCAGCGTCACGTACGTGCACGTCCGCACGCAGGGGCGCATCGACGGTTTCGTGACGGTGGCGGGGACCTCCATCAGGGCAGCCGACGCGGCCTGCCTGGCACACTTGCCTGGCTATCCGTTGCCCGCGCTCCTCATCGCCAGGCTGGCTGTGGACGTACGGTGTCAAGGGCAGGGCATCGGCCGCTCTCTTCTGGCCCACGCGCTCGGCATCGCCGTGATCGCCCGCGAGAGACTCGGCTGCGTCGGGGTGGTCGTTGATGCCAAAGATGGAGCAGTGACCTTCTACGAGCACCTGGGCTTCGAGCCACTCGAACTGGAGTGCCCGTCATCCGGGACGACCAGAATGCTATTGGAGATTGGCTCTCTCCTCGACGCCCTTAGGTAGAAGGGCGAGTGCGATCATCTGTGGGGCCGTCGCTCCAGCAACTTGAAGTCGCAGACTGTGATGTCAAGACGACCCGCCTGACCCCACCACCAGCGTCGTGGCGGCTATCCGGCCTCGGAGGGTGCGTCTGTTGAGGCCCGAGAGCGCGCGCCGTTCACGCGCGGGCAAACTGTGGCCGAACACGCCGACCCTTCAGCTTCAAAGAACTCGTGGGCATCACATGACAAGCAGAAAGATGCTCAGCAGCATAGATAGTCCCGAGAGGCCGAGTGCGACAAAGAGCATCGTCCTGAGGGTAGCGGTCTGCCTGTTCGCCTCTTGTGCTGCTGTCTCGATGCCTTGTATGGCTTGCTGAAGGTTCTCGGCCAGAACGCGAACGGATTCCGCGTTCTGAGTGGCTGCTGTCTGCAGTTCCTCGATCTGTTTAGCGATGACGGGATCGTCTTTCGCGACTTCTGCGGGTTTCGAGGTGAAGGCAGGAATCGCTGTGCCGGCAATCTGCGCCACATATGGTGCGATTGCTTTGATGATCGGAAGGAATTGTCCTGCCATGAAGCCCCCTCGGATGCGTTTCGCCTAACGGCGATTCTGCAGTCTGTTCAACACCATATCGCTCTGCCATCAGCATACCTGACCATGCTGGCATTGCGCCGACGCACTCCCTCATCCTGCCGGACTGGGAGCCTCCTCCTTGGGGGGGCGCACCCGAAGTGGGGACAGACCGGTGGCATCCGCTGAGGGTATGGACCGCTAGCCGCTTAGAACCTGTATGAGCCGCTTACCCGCAGAAGCCACATGCGGGGCCAGCGCGTGAAACACCTGCGCCCGATGCAGCTCGTCAATTCGCCGGCTTCCCGAGTACTTGTCGAGAAGGCGTAACAGCCCGTCAATGTCCTCAACGCAGACGCCGTCTGTCGTGCCCCGGGACCTGACTTCGCTGGCTCTGGTGAACACCAGGACCGGGAAGATCGGGTACGTGCGTGGATCGCTCGGAAGCGCGTCCTTGATGAACCTTCGCAGCGCGCTTCGCTGAGCCTTGCTCTTCCGCAGATATACGTCCTGTGGGTAGCCGTTGATCAGCAACCTGTCAGTCGTCGCATCCACTCGTCCGACGATCCCCTTCGTCTCGATCACATGTATCCCTGAAGGACCGACTACTAGGTGGTCGATGTTCCCTCCAAGACCCGGGAGCTCGACATCGTTGAGCACATAGAAATCATCGCCGAGGTGTGCCGCAAGAGCCTCACTGACCTCCCACTCGGAATCACGCCCTGTTCGCCATGAGTAGACCCGTGACCCTACCGTGTTCTCGAAACGTTTCCGGAGGCCGAAGCCAATGAAGAAGAAGGCGATAATCGGCCAGGTCACTGCAGGATGCGGTCGATAGACTGCAAGCAGGATTGCCAGGACACAGAACACGAAGTACGGGCCCAGCCATCTGGCGAGAATGCCCACGACCCTCTTCTGAAGGTAGTAGCCAGCGAAACCCGCTTCTTCTCGAGGCACGACTCGACAGCCCCCTACCCATAGCCAAACGTCGCCGAGCCGTCGCGGATACATGCACGGGACGCTCGGGCAATCTGCCTGCTATGAGGCTATCGGCACGCCCGGTCTCGTGCTCAAGGCCGAGAAGGACTCAATGGGCCGGACCTCGCCACGATGCACACCGGCGAGTGCCTAGTCGAGGCTGTCGCGTAATCCTCAATCCAAGATCGCTGGGTGAGTGGAGCTGGGCGAACACCGCGGGGCTGGGAACCCGAGAACGAGAGTTCGGCAAGTCGAGTCCAATCATCGGCACGCTATCTGCTTGCCATCAAGTATGACGCTGAAACTGCCGACCCTTATGCCATTGGCAACGACATTCGTGGTGCTATTTGTGACAGAAGCAGGAGTCTTGTGGTATGAATCCTAGTGAAGCCAGACGGGGGGGAATCGTGAAGTCAATCAGTTCAGATCGTGTTGAGAATGGCTTGGCTGATATCGCGGCCGCTTCTCCCGTGAATGTTGAGAGTATTCGCAGTGGCCTTGGTCTTACGATTGAGGAGTTCGCCACCGCGGTCGGCCGCAGCACGAGATCTGTCTGCCGCTGGCAGAGCACCGGGAGTGATCACTCGACGGCTCGCGGCGAGGCGGCAAGGTCTGTGCGTCAACTAGCCCGACTCCAGTTCCTTATCGAAGACGTGCTGGGGAGAAGCTACGGGCCTGAATGGCTGCGCTCACCAAACCGTGGATTCCGCGGACACGCGCCTGTAGATCTCATACTTGATGGCAAGACGGACATAGTGATTGCGGCGCTGGAGCGCCTCGCGGATGGGGGTCCCGCCTAGTCTGCGCTTGGGGGCACAAGTGGACGAGGGGTTCAAATCGCTGGAGGGCACGTTCTTCCGATGTACTAGTCGCAAGCGAGAGCCCCTCGATACGACCGGAGCACTTCTGAACTATGGGCGCTACAACGTCAAGGGATGCGGGGCGCTATACCTGGCCAGTTCTGCGAACCTTGCCGTTACAGAGCATCTGCACCTCAACGAGCTGTTCGAGGTGAGGGAATTCCCTCCACGCCTTCTGGTGGCGATCCGGGTTCAGCTTGCGCGGATGCTGGATCTCACTGACGACACGGTCCTGTCCCGCCTTGGACTTCAGAGGAGCGACCTGCTTGGCCCGTACAGCGAGGACGCTGCGCATCCGAGCGTGACCCAGACGGTGGCGATCGAAGCACGCAAGAACGGAATCGAAGGAATCGTCGCTCCGTCGGCGCTCATTCCCGACCAAACGAACTTGGTCGTGTTCCGCGACAACCTCCCCTCACCTGATGCCCTGCAAGTAATCGGATTCGATGACCACTTGGACGAGGAGAGGGTGAAGGCCTAGGGGTGCGTGCAGTCTTGCCTCGTTGACGATGGTGCGACGCCGGCACCCTTCGAGTTGGGAACCCCCCGCCGTCGGGGGCGCACCCGACCGCTGCGGTGCGCCTCACCCCCGACGCCAAGCCCGTGGTGTACGCTCGTGCTAGCCGCGGACATCATTTGGGGGCTCGTGATGGCGACCGTCGAAGAACGTGACCTCTTCACGCGAGAGGTGCTCGCTCCCATCGGGGCATCTGCGGGACAACTCGCCGACAAGAAGCTTGCCGGCTTTCTCGCCATGGAGGGACACCTCTACCGCAATGAGCTGATGGTGGTGGGGCGCGCAGTCAACGGGTGGGGATCTGACATCGTGCCGAGCAAGCTCGCAAGGCCGGTAGAGGCTGCAGCCGTCGCTGACGAAGTCATGTCCAGCGTCAATGGGGCCGGTCCATGCCCCATGACGTGGGTCACGGACCACTGGGGCAATCCGCGACCCAAGTACAACACCGCGACTTCCGCCTTCTGGCGGGTGATCCGAGAGGTGACCGATCGGCTGGACATCGCGGACACCGAGAAACCCTCCTGGCCATCCCATCTGGTGTGGTCGAATCTGTACAAGGTGTCCCCGAACCCGCTAGGCAATCCGAGTGCCGCTCTCTGCAGGATCCAGTTGCCCGGTTGTCTGGAGCTGATGGAGCTCGAGACGTCGATCTACCGGCCGCGTCGACTGTTCATGCTCACCGGGAAGGACTGGGCAGGCCCCTTCCTCGAGCGGCTCGGCTTCGTACCCTTCGCGTCATCGGAGTTCCGTTGGGTCGAGGCTGCAGGTGAGACAGCCGATCACGCACCGAACGAGCCAGCGAGGGTCGTGGTTGCCGCTCACCCCCAGGGCAAGCCCCAGGAAGAGTGGGTCGGGGAAGTGATGGCCGCCTTTCAGCAGTGACCTCACGCCTACCCTTCGACCACCCGCACTGAGCCGTTTTCGATCACCGCGTACCGCACCGGCACGGGCGGCTCGAATA
>JACUUN010000243.1 GCA_014859265.1 Coriobacteriia bacterium | reverse complement strand
CTTCGCTGATTGCACAGCCAACGGACCCCCGCTTCTGCGACAGCCCCACCGGGCGACAACCGCTGCATCAGAATGGTGCACCACATAGTGTCTTCAACATCGGTCCAGCCGCCGTCGGCCCGGCGCGTATCCCCCAAGACCGCGGTGGCCTCACGCGAGCCGCAGTTGGAGAGTACAGCCAGCCTCGCCAGACGCCCCGGGTCGTTCGTTCGGGCTGCCAGCCCCGCGGCTCCATCAGAAAGCGCAGACCTGGCAGCTGCTTCTGCTGACCTGAGCGCCTCCTTCAAGGTCTGGTCATCCTCATCAGGGGTGTCTGCTTCCTGCGGAAGATGGTGGTCCTGTCGTCTTGAGACAGCACTGTTCGACAACTAGGACAGACGTAGAAGATTTGCTCCGAATCGCCGGAGGACTCACACTTAAGCTCCGTTGACCACGGGTAATACTGCTCACAGCATGAACACAGCATGGTCTCCCTGACCGGGTCTACCACCAGCCCGACATCTCCCGGCACAACTCGCACGAGCCTCTTCGGATCTCTGTCACGCGCCCAGGAATCGAGCTTCCCAGCAAGGTCGATGCGGAGGCCACCGCTCATCTCCTCGCCGAACTCAGATAGGACGACTAGTCGGTCACGTCTTCCTCGCTCGGCACCTCCCGCGCGCATATCCACTCTCGGAGACTCCATCAGACGCATGATGAACCAGAATGCTCCAGGCAGATACAAGTGCTGCTTGCGGGCTAAGACTTCCTCGCACGTCTTCTCTTCAAGGAAGTAGTCGACCAACTTGAAGTTGCGTGGGGTGATAGAGCCTATATGGACGCAGACGACGCTGCACCCTTCGTACTGCCTAACGACCTCCTCTGAGTACTTCGTGTCACTGGGCAAGCCCACCAACGCCGGGGTTTCATCATCGACACCCTTGATCTTCACGATCACGCCAATGCTGTCATAGCCGTGATGATGTGCGCGGCGAGACACGTCCTCATGAAGAGCCTTCGTGCCTAATACCTCGAGCGAATCGTCAAGACAAGCGTCGCTAGCGCCGTCGTCGCTGGGTTTCAGCAGGCGCGTATCCTTGAAGACTTCCGGCGTGCTA
>JACUUN010000081.1 GCA_014859265.1 Coriobacteriia bacterium | reverse complement strand
GGGCCGTCTGCATCGATCACCGTGCCGACGTCAGCCGCATACGCTGATCAGGCCCCGCCGTCTGTGCGGTGCGCACCGGGGCGGCCGACCGCCATGTAGGTGAGGCCAGAGTCCTCGATAGCGGCACGGTCAAGGCAGTTTCGCCCGTCAAAGATAATCGCCGGATCCGCCATGTGCATGCGTACACGCGCCCAGTCCAGGTTGATGAACTCGGGCCACTCGGTCACCACGATGGCTGCCGAGGCGCCTTCGAGCGCTTCCCACACGGTTGCGACCTGTCGGGTACCGTCACCCAGATCGAGCTCCCCGGCGAGAGGGTCGTACGCGGTGACCCCGGCCCCCTCCTCGAGCAGAAGCGGGATGATGTCGAGTGCTGGCGACTCGCGCGTGTCGTCGGTGTCGGGCTTGAATGCGAGGCCGAGCACCGCGACCGTGCGGGTGTGCAGGTCGGGAAGGGCCCGGGCAAGGTGTATGACGGGCAGGATGCGCTGGCGGTTGTTGACGTCGATGACCGACTTGAGGAGCGTGAACTGATAGCCGTTGAGCGTCGAGATGAAGTCGAGGGCGCGGGTGTCCTTCGGAAAGCAGCTGCCTCCGTAGCCGATGCCGGCGCGCAGGAACTGCGGCCCGATCCGCTCGTCGAGTCCCACGCCCGAGGCCACTGCGTCCACATCGGCGCCCACCGCGTCGCAGACGTTGGCTATCTCGTTGATGAACGAGATCTTGGTGGAGAGGAAGGCGTTGCTGGCGTACTTGATCGTCTCCGCGCTGGCCACATCGGTCACCACCACGGGTGCGTCGATGTCGGCGTAGAGGCGTTGCATCGCAGCGATGGCGTCGGGGTCGTCGGAGCCGAGCACGATGCGGTCGGTGGCGAACCAGTCGCGTATCGCGTGCCCCTCGCGCAGGAACTCGGGGTTTGACACGTAGGAGATGGCGCAGCCGGCACCGTCGAGGTAGCGCTCCTGCAGTACCGAGCCGGTCCCCGGCGGTACCGTCGACTTCATCACGAGCGTGAACGGGCGGTCGGCCTCGGCGCACACTCCCTCGACCACCGAGCGCACGTGCGAGAGGTCAGCGGCGCCGTTCTCGGCCATGGGTGTGCCCACGGCGATGATGGTGATGTCGGAGACAAGCTCGCGCCAACCGGGTTCGATAGTCAAGAAGCGCAGCCGACCGTTCTCGAGGCCCTCTGCGAGGAGTTCGGCGATGCCCGGTTCGTAGATGGTCGGCTGTCCCGAGGAGAGGGCGGCGACCTTGTCGGTGTCCACATCGACGCAGGTGACGTCGTGGCCCGAGCGCGCCAGGCAGACGCCGGTCACGAGGCCGACGTAGCCGGTACCTACGATGGTCACCTTCTCAGCCATGGGATCCCCTACGTCGTCGACCGGCAGCAGCATGTCGGCGTCAGGGTAGCACACGGGGGACATCGTGCAGGTCTACGGCTAGAATGGAGCCGGCGGAAGGGGTCCCACGTGCGCAAGCTCATCATCCAGATACCGTGCTACAACGAGGAGGAGACCCTCCCGATAACCCTCGCTGACCTGCCGCGTGACGTCCCCGGCTTCGATGCGGTCGAGTGGCTCGTCATCGACGACGGCAGTACCGACCGCACGGTGGAGGTCGCGCTCGCCAACGGCCTCGACGAGTGTCTCAGGCTGGGGGCCGACGTCATCGTCAACACCGACGCCGACAACCAGTACTGTGCCGATGACATCCCCGTGCTGACCGCACCCGTCCTGGCGGGTCGTGCCGACATCGTGGTCGGCGCCCGCCCCATCGCCGACATCCCGCACTTCAGCCCGCTCAAGAAGTTCCTGCAGCGTCTGGGAAGCTGGGCGGTGCGCGTTGCGAGCAGGACCGACATCTCCGATGCGCCGAGCGGGTTCCGGGCGATCTCGCGCGATGCGGCGCTGCGCCTGAACGTGCTCTCCGAGTACACCTACACCATCGAAACGATCATCCAGGCCGGACGCGCCGGTATGGCGATCGAGAGCGTCCCGATTCGCGTGAACGGCGACCTGCGGCCGTCCCGGCTCGTGAAGAGCATCGGCGGCTACGTGAAGCGTTCGCTCGTGACCATCGCGCGCATCTTCATGACCTACAAGCCACTGCGCTTCTTCATGGTCCCCGGCCTCGTATTCTTCGGCGTCGGAGTGCTCGTGGGGTTGCGGTTCGTCTACTTCTTCGCCATCGGCCAAGGTGGAGGCCACATCCAGTCGCTCATACTCACGGCGATCCTGCTGCTCGTGGGCGTGCAGCTCGCGCTCTTCGGGCTGCTGGCCGAGCTCATCGGCAACAACCGCAAGATGCTAGAGGACATCCGGTGGCGCATCCGGCGCATGGAGCTCGACGGCCCGGACGACAGCGGGCTCTGAGCCGAGCCGGACGAGCACGATCGTCCAGGGGAGCGGAGAGCGGATCCCGACGACCTCACCGAAGCTTGAGGCGAACCGGACGAACTCACGGCGCGACCAGTGCTGGATGTGCCCCGGCGTGTTGCCGAGCGTACGCCAGTGGGCGCCCCTTACCATGTTGAGGGCGCGCCAGATCGGTTCGCGCGGCACCGAGAGCAGCAGGTAGCAGCCGGCGACACGCGCCATGTCGGAGAGCGCTGTGCGGGGATCGGGCAGGTGCTCGAGGACTTCGATGGCGCTCACGAGATCGAACTCCCCGTCGGCGAACCCGAGGGTCGCAGCGTCGCCGGAGACGAACTCGAGGTTGGGGCGGTGGCGCGAGGCCCACTCGGCCCGCAGCCGCGCATCCTCCTGGTCGAGGCCGACAACGCGTCCCTCGCCGAGGGATGCGGCCCAATCGCACGTGATGACGCCCTCGCCGCACCCGACGTCGAGCTGCGAGCGGGGCGACGCCTCGGCCCACAGCGCGCCGAGGTCGGCCCGGAACCGGTTCATCAGATAGCGGGAGACGGGATTGCGGGTGTTGTACTTGTCGTAGTAGTTGCCGATGGGATGCGCGTCGCCCGGCTCTCCGTGCACGGGTCCGGCCTCCTCGAGCCCCGCGGTGGCACCGGCGAGCGTCGTGTGTGACCGGGTCAGCACCCAGATGGTCGCCGGTATGCCGAGGACGACCAGCGCCGCCGCCATGACGCCCCGGTCGATGACCGCCGCCGCAAGCCCGTAGACTGCCGGGACACCGATGAGCACCGCGGTCCCTGCGATGCCCGCTTCCTTGAAGCCGAGGCCGCCCGGCAGGATGCTCAGGCGTCCGAGGACGAACGCAAGGCCGGCGATCGCCAGCGCCTCGAGGCCCGAGACGCCGTGCGAGATCGCGGCGAACGACGCGTAGAGGACGAGGGCTACCGCGCTCAGGCGTACGAGGTTCAGCGCCGTGAGCCCACCGACAAGCCGGGGGCTTTGGAAGATGAGCGCCATGCCACTCACCATGTGGGTGATGCCACGCCTGACCCGCGACAGCTCATCGGCGGCACGCGGCTTGTGCATCCTGCCCCATGTCATCAGGGTGGCCACGAGCAGCGTCGAGACGACGATGACCGAGAGCGCGATGGATGACTGGATGCCGAGGAGCAGCAGGCAGATGCCGGAGACGAGTGCGGCGAGCCAGACGTTGAGGACGGTGGCGCCCGCGACGATAGCGGCGAAGTCACCGACCTGTATGCCGTACTGGCGCACGAGCACGAAGCCGGTGGCGACCGTGCCCGCCTTCATCGGCAGGTAGTTGAGGGTGGAGTCCATGAGGCCGATGAGAATCGCGTGTCCGAGGCGCATCGGCTTCCCGAAATGCTCGACCAACAGCCGGAAGACCATGCCGTTGGCCAGGAATTGAAGCGCCAGACCGGCAGATGCGACCAGCAGCAGACCGGGCGTGACCCGGGACACTGCCGCGATGTCACCCAGGTTGGGCGCGAGGTACCAGACGATGACGCCGACGGTGAGCGCGGTGAGCGCCCACTGGAGGGCGACCAGGAGCCGCCGACGTGAGGCGGTGGGTGATGCCGGCGTCGTCATGACGTCCTCCGCCCAGACTGGTTCCGGGTCAGCATACTGCCCGCGACCTCGGCGACGTACCACACGATCACCGGCACGATGTGGAAGGCGACCCTGTTGGCGCTGTCACCCCAGCCGACGCGGCCGACGTGTGAGGTGCCATGCACGAGTACCGCCATCAGGAAGAAGAGCACGATGGAGAGGAAGAGCGAGCGGCCCCAGGTGGCAGGTCGCAGTGCGTGTCCGGTGAGTACGGTGGCGAGCACCGCTGCCGCAAGCAGATACCAGAGCGGGCCGTAGCCGCCCATATCGAAGAGATTGACGGTGAGGTTCATGACCGAGAGGCTCACGTTCTCCCAGCTCATCACGGCTACAAGCGCGACCAGCGCAGCGGCCGCTGCGATCTCTGCAAGGAGAACCCGCCCGCTCTCGAGGCGCAGGCGCTCGCCGAGACCGGTCGTACGGGCGAGCCACGGCAGTGCAGCGCTTGCGGCCATCACGAGCAGGATAGCGGCGGTCAGCCGGCCGTCCAGCTTCTGGGCTTCCCACACACCGAGCTGCGCGTAGGCGGCGACATGCGCTCCGATGACGACGAAGAGCAGCGGCCCGAAGTAGGCGGCCGAGTCGTGTGCCCCGCGCCGACGATCGAGCAGGAGCGAGAGGGCGCCCGCGATCGGTAGGAAGGCGTATGCAAGCCCGTCGGGCCGGGTGAGCGCGAGCCCGGCGGTCGCAAGGCCGGAGACCGCAAGCCATCCGCGGGCGCCTCCGGCCGCCTGCCCGGTCGCAGGGTCGGCTGCGAGGCGCAGGCCGACGAGGGACAGCAGCAGGTAGAGTGCGCTCGGAGCGTGCGAGTGCACGTAGAGGGAGTAGAAGAGGAAGGACGGGTCGGTCAGCAGGAACACCGTTGGCAGCCCGGTCAGGAGCATTCGGCCCGTGCGCCCGAGGGTCGCGGGAGCCGTGGTCCAGATCGTCCACGCAAGGGTGACCAGGAGTGCCGCACCCAGGAGCGGGTAGAGCACGAAGAGCCACTCGCCGCCGACCGCGGCCTTGGCCGCACCTACCGAGACCTGCAGGAACCCACGCGAGGAGATCATGAATGCCGAGAACTCGGCCTCACGCTCGAGAAGCAGGGCCATCGGCCAGTAATCGCTGACCGAGTCGGGGGTGAAGACCGTGAGCCGGGTCGCAGCGAGGGCAGCTGTTACCCCGGCGTATGCAGCTCCGGCGGCTGCGAAGCTCGCTGCAGTGACACCCCCGGATCGTTCGGTTGCCGAGTCCTGCCGTGATCGCCGCTGCAGCGCACGGAGTCCCGAGACAAAGGCGCCGCCTCCCACGATCGCCTCTCCGGGCAGGTACGGCCACCCGGAGAGGATGGAGGCGCCCGCCACGAAGACCCATGCGAGCAGGCCCACGGGAAATGCGGCCAGGTGGTAGGCGGTCGGGCCGAGGTTCGCGCGAGACGGCCAGAGCGCCATCCAGCCCGCGAGTATGGAGGCGAGCACTACCAGGACCTCGGGCACGATTACCGCAGTCATCGCGGCCCCACAGGACTGAGTTCGATCGGGAGGATGAGAAGCGCCTCGCGCGCTGAGTCGGTGTGAAGCACGAACACTCCCGATGCACCTGCTGGAGGCGACACGTAGTAGGTGTCGTACGGGAACGGGCCCTCGGCCATGGAGGTGAGCGCCACCCATGTCTCGTCGTCAAGCGCCGGGTCGTACGGGCGCGACTCGAGGGGGATCGTGGTGGTGGAGCGGATGCGCTCGTACTCGAAGACCACGCTCTCGACCGACCAGACGCTCCCGTCGGCGTTCTGGTAGTTGCTGACGCGCGTGCTCTGCCGCATCAGGCCGAGGTCTTCCGGTATGACGAGCGCCTGGTCCTCCGCGGTCTGGCCCTGCTCCTCGAGAACGGCGCCGATCACGTAGTTCGGCGAGCGCCAGTGGTCGTGGTCGGCGAGCACCGCGAGGTAGTCGCCGCCGTCGCGGTAGGGGAAGAAGCGCCCGCCCCACCACTCTGAGAGCGTGTCGCGCGACTCGGTCCAACTGCGGGTCTGCGCGTACGATATGGCGAAGGCCGAGGTGTGCCAGGCGAAGCGCCCGACACCCACCGCCACCGAGGCCAGCGCGATGCTGAGTACGAGGTACCCGCTGATTCTCGCAGAACGGCCCTGCCCCACCCGGTCTCCTCGGTATGCTTCCTCGTTGTGCGTTGCAGATGGTTGCAGAT
>JACUUN010000242.1 GCA_014859265.1 Coriobacteriia bacterium | reverse complement strand
TGTCACTGATTAGCTGCGAGTATTCAGTATCACCGGAGACGTACACATTCTCGAATCCGTCGTTGGCGTACCTGACGCCAGAGTTGGCGAACACGGTTGCATCACCAGCTGCAGCCTTCTCCCACTTCGCAACCAACACGATCCCAACGGAGATGAAGTTGCCACGGAAGAACAGCGGCACCGTGTCGTCTTTGTCGAAACGAACGGACCGGGCGTGCAGCCAGGCGATGAACTTTGAGACTTCTTCGTGCACGCGCTCTCTCGCTGCGCCGACAGCGACCTTCTCGCCCAGAAAGATCAGCTGTTGAACCAGGACGGGGTAGAAGTAGCCCTTTCGGTCGATCTCGTTACACGTGCTGACGAGATGCGACAGCTTCTCGTCGTCCTGCACCAGAGGCTGAAGAACCGCTGAGTAGAACTCGCTAGCGACCAGACTCCTCTGACTGTCCAACAGAGCCCCAGTGACGTAGAGATCCATTGAGGCGCGCTGGCGGGGGGTGAGGCAGAGCTTTGCGCGCGGGATGAACTGCCTCCCGACGAAGGCCAGCGCAGCCCGCGCGAGGTTCTAGCCATCCGGAAGGCTAGGATTCAGGAAGATCACAACGTCACCATCTGAGGAGAGCGCAGCCCGCACATCTCCCTCGTTCTCGAGCCAACTCGTCTTTACGCCTGTCGGCTCGATATGCTCGAGATTCGCCATCGCGGACGCTGCGAAGTCATTGAGATGCGAATCCAGCCTCTGCCCGAGCGAGTGCCGCGACAGGCGAGACTCCGCGCGGCTCAGCTTGCCGCCGATCCAACCCCAGAAGTACTCGATCTTCTCCGGAGACGTGAGCGCGACGTAGACCACGAATAGGGCGATCCCGATGGGGATGCCGTAGGCAGCAAGGAGTCCCGTGAACACTACGACTCCCATTTCTCCAGGAGCTTCCCGATACAGGTGGGGTCGCTGCAGACAACCTTGATTGCGCCACTCTCCCGGAAGACGGCGTACACCATCTCGCGCGAGACAGGCTGGCGGCAGTACTTGCACTTGAGTTCACCGCGGTCGATCTTCGCGGTCAGGCCGAACTCTCGCAGCGTGGTTTCGAGCCCACCGGCATCCATTGCCTTGAC
>JACUUN010000017.1 GCA_014859265.1 Coriobacteriia bacterium | reverse complement strand
GCATGTGTTAAGCACGCCGCCAGCGTTCATCCTGAGCCAGGATCAAACTCTCCGTTGAAAGTGTTACGGACCTTGCGTCCGTATTCCACGAAGGTTGGATCTTGCTCGATCCGGTTGGATCCACCTGCGCCGGCAAGGAAACCGACACGGTTTGGATCCGGGTTGTCATTCCGGTTTGGCCTTTTGTTGACCCTCTCGGTTGACGGGTTTGGTTATGTGATTCGCATTTCGCGAACCTACTGGCTTGTCACAGTATCCGGTTTTCAAGGTTCAGGCTCGGCGAGAATCCCTACAGTTCCTGCGGTTTTCCCGCCGTGTGCCACCATTCCGTAACTCGGCGGCGAGGAGGTACATTACGCATTCCCTCGCCCTCTGTCAACAACTCTTCGTGGCTTTCTTCGATTCGCTCCCCGGGGGTGCTTTCCGGCCCGTCACACGGGCATGAAAAACGCCTTCTGGCTCGGCCAGAAGGCATCCGCTACGACGGTGACCCGTCGCCCTGTGCGACCCGGTCACCTTCTATACGAACGACCCCTGGCAGTTGGTCATTATCAACCTGCGTCTCGAATCGGATACGAAGCCGAAAAGTGCGGCCCGCCTAGGCTATCACTACCCTGCGGACAGCGCAATCCCCGAACCGGAACGGCCCGGACTCTGTATATACCCGCACGGAGGGCGTGCGAACCGCGTCGCTCAGGACCGGGCGACGACCCGCACGAACCGTCGCTTCCCCACCTGGATGACGGCGCCCAGCACCCGGTCGCGCGGCACGTTGAGCGCGTCGGCGTTGACCTGCTGGCCGTCAATGCGCACCCCTCCACCGGCAATCATGCGACGTCCTTCCCCGTTCGAAGGCACCAACCCGGCGTCCTTCAGAAGGCCCGGCAGGAACACCTCTCCGGGCAGATCGGCCACGTGCTCTGGGATGTCCTCGGGCACGTCGCGCTCCTTGAAGACCCGGTCGAAGGCCCGCTCCGCCTCCACTGCGATCTCGGCGGAGTGGTACAAGCCGACGACCTCACGGGCGAGCCGCCTCTTGGCGAGGTTCGGGTGGAGACCACCGCTGGCGAGCTGTTCCTCGAGAACGTCGACCTCCTCTACCGGTAATGCGGTACACAGCCGGTAGTACTTCACCATGAGCTCATCGGGGATAGACATCATCTTGCCGAACATATCGGCCGGTTCATCGGTAAGTCCCACGTAGTTGCCGTAGGACTTGCTCATCTTCTGGATGCCGTCCGTGCCCTCCAGAAGGGGCAGGGTAAGACACACCTGCGGCTCCATGCCCTCCTTCTCCATGAGCTCACGTCCGGCGAGCAGATTGAAGAGCTGGTCGTTGCCGCCGAGCTCGACGTCGGCGCGGATAGCAACCGAGTCGTACGCCTGAGCCATGGGGTAGAGCAGCTCGTGAAGCGAGATGCCCACGCCCTCGCGGTACCGCTTCTGGAAGTCATCGCGCTCAAGGATGCGCGCCACGGTGAAGCGGCTGGTCAGCCGTATCAGATCGGCGAAGCCGAGCCCTGCGAGCCACTCGGAGTTGCGCCGCATCGTCGTGCGGGCAGGGTCAAGAATCTTGAACGCCTGCTCTATGTATGTCTGCGCGTTCACCTCGATCTCCTCGGCCGACAGGGCGGGACGCGTCGAGTTGCGGCCCGAGGGATCGCCGATGAGCGCGGTGAAATCGCCGATGATGAGCACCACCTCGTGACCGAGATCCTGGAACTGCCTGAGCTTGCGCAGGGGCACGGCATGGCCGAGATGGAGGTCGGGCGCGGTGGGATCGACCCCGAGCTTGGCCACGAGCGGCCGGCCCTGGGCCAGCTTGGCGCGCATCGCGTCCTCGGGCACAAGGTAGGCCACGCCGCTCTTGATCACATGGAGTTGCTCGTCTGCGGACAGCACGGTCTTGCGTGCTCCTTCATCTCGGTGGATACGGACTCGACAGGGCCTGCGGTTACGCTTCGGTGACTCGCGGATGCCGACCTGGTGTTTGCGTGTCATACTCTAGCACGATACACACCCCCGAACGCCCGGCCCTGCATCCGGGTCGACGCATGCCATCGCACGGGTGGCCCCCGATGAACAGGTGACATGAGCGCGTACAACGACGATGCAAAACGCCGATCCGGCAGGGACCGCAACGAGCGGCCAAAACCCAGGCCCCGCGTGAGAAAGCGGATGGACGGCGAGGCGCCCCGCTCCCGCGGCACTCAGCAGCGCTCGGGTATCGCGCATCGCCCTCCTGCCAGGCGCGCTCCTTCCCGCAAACCCACGCGCGGGCGCGCAGCCGAAGCCAACCGGCGCAGCCCGTCGCGCAAGGAGGCAAGACCGGGCCGCCGACGCACGCTGAAGCTCGCCGGTATCACCGCGCTGGTGCTGCTCATAGCGCTCGTCGTGACCGGCGGCGTCGTCTATGCCTCGATCCTCCGCGACCTGCCGGATCCTGAGGGCAAGGCCAAGGGCCGCGACCAGACTTCGGTGGTTTACGACCGCAACGGCGAAGTGCTGGCGAAGCTCTTCGCCGATCAGAACCGCACCGACCGTCCGCTCGCGGATATACCCGAAGAACTGCGCAACGGGGTGATTGCCACCGAGGACTCGCGCTTCTACGAGCACAAGGGCGTCGACCCCATCGGTATCGCGCGCGCCTTGTGGGTCGACATACGGACGCGCTCCACGGCGCAGGGTGGCTCTACGGTCACCCAGCAGTACGTGAAGAACGCCTTCGTCACCCCGGAGCAAACACTCAAGCGCAAGGTGTCCGAGGCGATCCTCGCCTACCGCATCGAGAAGAGCTACAGCAAGGACCGCATTCTCGAGCTCTACCTCAACACCATCTACTTCGGACATGGAGCCTACGGCGTCGAGGCCGCTGCGCAGGCATACTTCGGCAAGAGCGTGACCGACCTCAGCCTCGCGGAGTCCGCCATGATCGCGGGCGTGATCAAGTCGCCAGGCCGTTACTCGCCCTACCTCGATCCAGCCGAAGCGGCTAACCGGCGTGGGACCGTGCTGCGCCAGATGGCCGACCAGGACATGATCACCGAGGCCCAGCGCACGGAGGCCGCTGGAGCCGAACTCGTGCTTGCGGGCCTCGGCAACGGTAACGTGACCGCACCGTACTTCATGGAGTACGTGAAGGCCCAGCTCATCGACGAGTTTGGTGCCGAGGCCGTCTTCCGCGGCGGCATCAGCGTGAGCACCACCCTCGATCTGAAGATGCAGCGTGCCGCTGAAGCTTCGGTCGCCGAGGCCCTGGACCGTGAGGATGACCCCTCGGCCGCTCTTGTCGCTCTCGACCCGAAGACCGGCGAGATTCTTGCGATGGTAGGCGGGCGGGACTTCGCCACGCAGCAGTTCAACGTCGCGGTCCAGGGACAGGGCCGCCAAACTGGCTCGGCATTCAAGCCATTCGTGCTCGTCACAGCGCTCCAGGAGGGCGTGACGGCCGAGGACGTATTCGAGGCCGGGCCCTCCCAGTTCGTCCTCCCGAACGGCCAGACCTGGAAGGTCACCGGTGCGAGCGGGGGCAGAAAAGGGCCGATACGACTGCGCGAGGCGATAGAGAAATCTGTGAACTCGGTCTTCGCTAAGCTCATACTCGACGTCGGTCCGTCTGATGTCGTCGACACTGCGAACGTCATGGGCATCAAGAGCGAGATTACCCCGGTGCCGGCCATCGCACTCGGCGGCCACGAACAGGGTGTCACGCCCCTGGAGATGGCGTCGGCCTACGGCACGCTCGCAGCGGCCGGGTCGCGCGCGGAGCCGTTCGCCATCCGCTCGGTGACGAGTGCCGACGGCGAGAGCTTGTTCGAGACCAAACCAGTGGTGAGCGCCGTGCTCGACCCGGCAGTCGCCTATCTCACCACGGATGTCCTGCGCGGTGTCATCTCGCGTGGCACCGGCACTGCAGCCGGAATCGGAAGACCCGCCGCGGGCAAAACGGGAACGACTCAGAAGTACCGGGACGCCTGGTTCGTCGGATATACGCCGGACCTGGTGGCAGCGGTGTGGGTTGGCTACCCGGAAGGGCAACGGGAGATGACTGACGTCCACGGGCGCCGGGTGACCGGCGGCTCATTCCCGGCCGAAATCTGGGCGGTCTTCATGAAGAGAGCGCTGGAGGGCCGGGAGGCCGCCGAGTTCCAGCGGCCTCAAGGTCTCGAGAACGCATCGGTGTGCCGGGAGTCAGGCGAGCTGACAACTGAGTGGTGTACTGACACCTTCCAGGGACTCTTCCTGACCGGCGTCAAACCCGGCTCGTGCTCTATCCATACCGGGCCCGAAACGATACCGCTGCCCGAGCTTATCGGCATGACGAAGGAGCGGGCGATCGCCGAGCTCACCACCCTCGGGCTTGAGATCACGGTCGCCGAGGAGGAGATCCGCGGTGTGTCTGCCGGCATCGTGGCTCGCCAGGATCCCGCATCGGGTACCGAGATCGAGGTCGGCTCGACCGTACGCATCGTCGTCTCGACCGGTGTGCGGGTAGCTCCGCCTCCAACCGCTTCGTTTACAGTCTCGCCCGTCGAGCCGCTGGTCGACCAGCCTGTCACGTTCGACGCAGCCAGTTCCAAGGCCGAAGGCACGATCGTGTTCTACCTCTGGGAGTTCGGAGACGGGACCGGGGCGGAGGGTGTGAAGATCACGCACGCCTTCGTCGAACCGGGCACCTACGACGTGGTGCTCTGGGTCACGGACTCCAACGACCAGACGTCGTCGGTGACCAAGCAGCTGATCGTCCGGTAGCGCGCCACCCCGCGTCACCGCATCAGCGTACCCCGCGGAAGAAGTGACCGGCGGTCGCCGGCTCCAGCAGCGCATCGGCAACAGGCGGGTGTCCCGCGATGGCGGACTCGAGGGCCTCGCGGACCTGACGGGTGAGGCTCTGGGCCATCTGCAGGTGTTCCACCGTGAAGTCGAGCCGGACCGCCGCGACACCCGCCTCGAGTATCTCCGGCAGCGCGCGGGTAAGGTCGAGCGGTATTGCGTTGAAGATGTGCGAGCGGCCCTCGGCATCGCTGATCACGGGGAAGCCGTAGCCCTTCCGATCGCGGAGCGCATACCAGCGCTCTCGGCGGGTGCACGTGCCGCACCGCTGCGAGCAGGGCCCGGACGACATCAGCACGCAATGCTCGGTCACCATGAGTTCCTGTCGGCCCAGGATCGCTATACCTGTGGGAACATTCGAGGTGGCGACGATCGTCGCCACCTCCCAGCCCGACACCTCAGAAGACAGCCACACGCCCCCTGCCCCGGCTTCCGCAAGCACTGCCACCGTGCCGGGGTTGACGGCGTTCAACCCCCAGTGCGCCCAAACGTCGGCGCCCGCTTCCGCAGCCGGGCGCACGAGACCGAGGTTGCCGACAACAAGCGCGCGTCCTGGCCGTGCCTTTGCGAGCGCGCAGCCGACCTCGCGGTTCTTCACCATGTGTTTGAATTCGACCGCAACCCTGGAGAAGACCTCGGCATCATGCTCGAGGGCCCACGCGGGCACAATCGCCCGGTGGGCGCCCGCTGCAAGGCACGCCTTCGCCGTGGCGAGACGCGTCGTCCACACGACGAGATCGGGCATGTCGCAACGGGCGGTGCGGCCCGGCCCACGCGTAGCCTGAGGCTGCGGATGGGATGGCGTACGCCGGTCGTAGGCCGCGAGCATCGAACGCTCGAGCTCCTCGACCGCTTCCCGGCGTACCCGGTGCAGTAATGAGAAGCCCGCGCCAGCGTCCGGCCCGAGTTCGATGTCCCATGCCTCAGCGACGAAGGGCGTCCCCCCGAGGCGGCCGACGTGCTCGGTGATATCGGCGGCCGTAAGCGGCTTGGTGCGGGCGGGCTCGAGCGCGGGGCCGCAAGCGACACCGCGATGCTCTCCCGCCCCGATCGCTATCTCGAGGGGCTCTCCCACGAGCGCGCGCACGCTCACGCGTGTCTTCACCGTGCGGCCGGCGTCCTCCGGCACGAATGTGCGCCGAGCAGCGTTCTCGAGCGCCGCGCTCGCCACCCGAAACACCCGGTCTCCGGCGGACACGGACTTGTCGACCCGCATGCTCGCACGCGATCCGACCGGGGCCACAGGGCGCTCGTTGCCATCGACCGTAAGCGCCCCGACTTTCTGGCCGAAACGCCCGCGCCTCGTCCAGAACTCCAGCGTGTCACCAGTCTCGACCGCCTTCTCGAACGCCACGATCGCCGCCCGTTCCACGACGTCGGTCACACGCCCCACGGGCACGCCGCGATTGTTCGGCCGGTCGTATCCCATCAGCCGATGGTCGCGGATACCGTCAAGGTAGCCCGTCGTGAACCCCCGGTTGAACGCTCCGGCGAGCGCGTCGAGTTCGGCCTCGGTCACCTCGAATCCCTCCGGATCGGCAAGTGCCCGGTCCAGCGCCGCGCGGTAGACGCCAGTGACGATAGCAACGTACTCCGGGCTCTTCATCCGGCCTTCGATCTTCAGCGCGCTCACGCCCGCCGAGACGATCCGCGGCAGAAGCGAGACCGCAGCAAGGTCACGGGGACTCAGTAGGTAACGTCCGGGCGTCTCGAGGTGCTTGCCCTTCTCGTCGAGCAGCTCGTAGGGCAGGCGGCACGGCTGGGCACACATGCCCCGGTTGGCCGAGCGCCCGCCGACCGCCGAGGAGAGCAGGCACTGGCCCGAGTAGCAGAAGCAGAGTGCGCCGTGCACGAAGATCTCGACCTCGACAGGGGCCTCCCGCACAATCTCCTCTATCTCCGGGAGCGAGAGTTCCCGGGCCAGCGTCACACGCGAGAAGCCGAGCCGGTCAAGCTCCGATATGGTAGCCGTGTTGTGCGCGTTGATCTGCGTCGATGCGTGCAATCGCACCTCTGGCAGCTCTAGCGCGACTGCACGGGCAAGCCCGAGATCCTGAACAATAATCGCATCGACCCCGCTCGCCCATGCCTCGTCGACGAGGGAGAGCGCCTCCCCCATCTCGGAAGGCCGGATTACGACGTTGGCGGTCAGATAGACCTTTACGCCGCGCAGATGCGCGAAGCGGGTCGCCTTCCGGAGACTGTCGAGTGTGAAGTTCTCGGCTCCTCGCCGCGCGTTGAGCCGGTCCACACCAAGGTAGACCGCATCGGCGCCGTTATTGACCGCAGCGCGCAGTGACTCGGGTCCTCCGGCAGGCGCGAGCAGCTCGGGTCTTGCGTTTGTGAGAACCTTAGGCATGGCGGACTCGTCGTATCGGTTTGGTGACACCATCTCTGGTCACCTGGCACGATACTAGCGCAGGGTGGGATAATACAAAATCGGAGGTGAGCAGGGAGCATGTCAACCAGGCGCAGACGTGCCAGGCGTTCGCGCGGGGGGCCACGAATCGTGCTGGGAGTGCTGGCTGCCGGCCTCTTTGGCGTACTCACTCTGCTCCTCTTCGGAACCGCTGGTGCGTACGGAGTCCTCAGCTCATGGCTGCAGGACCTCCCTGACTACGAATCCCCCGATGCGTTCGAAGTCGCACAGACCACGCGCGTCTACTCGGCGGACGGAGTGCTGCTCGCGCGCCTCTACCTCGAGAACCGGACCGTCGTGCCGATGTCAGCCATCGCTACCGACCTTGTTGACGCAGTCGTTGCAGTCGAGGACGAGCGTTTCTACAGCCACGACGGCATCGACCTGTACGGTATCGCACGCGCGGCCATCAGGGACATCGTGACTGGGTCACCCGACGAGGGCGCCTCGACCATCACCCAGCAGTACATCCGCAACACGGTCCTCCTCGATGAGCGGACCGACATCTCGCTCGCACGCAAGGTCCGGGAGGCGTTTCTCGCCCGCGAACTCGAGAAGCGCAAGAGCAAGGATGAGATCCTGGAGCTTTACCTCAACGCGATCTACTTCGGTGAGGGTGCGTACGGCGCGCAGGCAGCCGCCCAGACGTTCTTCTCGAAGGACGCCAACGATCTCACCCTGCCCGAGGCCGCACTCCTCGCGGGTCTGCCGCAGCAGCCGAGCCGCCTGTCGCCGTACGCGAATCCGGAGGGAGCGACCAGGCGGCGCAACCTGGTTCTCTCGCGCATGCTCGCCAACGGCTACATCACCGCCGAGGAGTATGCAGTCGCGCGCGAGACCCCGCTCGAGCTGAAGCGGGCACCACAGCCGGCGGACGGCATTTACGCCGCTCCGTACTTCGTGGCGCACGTCAAGAAGCTCCTGCAGCGGGAGTACAGTCCTTCACTCGTATTCGAGGGAGGCCTCGAGGTCCACACGACGATCGACATGCGAATGCAGGCAGCGGCCGAGAAGTCGGTCAGCGACGCCCTGGGCCGGCCGGAAGACCCCGACACTGCACTGGTCTCCATCGATCCCCGGGACGGCTTCATCAAGGCGATGGTCGGCGGCCGGGACTTCGAGACCAACAAGTTCAACCTCGCCACGCAAGGCAGACGCCAGCCCGGTTCAAGCTTCAAGACGTTCGTCCTCGTCGCCGCCCTCGAGGCCGGGATGCCGCCCTCCCGATACGTTGACTCCTCGTCGCCGGCACGGATCCCCACCACCCCCGTCTGGGAGGTTTCCAACAGCGAGGGTCGCGGCCGCGGCTTCATCACCATGGACGCGGCGACGCGGTCCTCGGTCAACACCGTGTTCGCCCGGCTTATCTGGGAGCTCAACGATGACGAGAGCACCGGGGCCGAGAAGGTCGCGAACGTGGCGCGTCGCATGGGCATCACCTCGGCGATCCCCCCCTACCCTTCGATCGCCCTCGGTTCGCAGAATGTGACCCCGCTTGAAATGGCCTCGGCTTTCGGCACGCTGGCCACGAACGGCGTGCACTACGAGCCCGTCGCAATCACGAAGGTCATCGACCGGCATGGAGATGTGGTCTTCGAGGCGGATCCTGAGGGCGTACCCGCCCTTGAACCGGAGATCGCGGGGGAGGCCACCACGGTACTGCGGGGCGTCATCACCGGCGGCACGGCGCGCCGGGCCGACATCGGCCGGCCGGCGGCCGGCAAAACCGGTACCAGCCAGAACTACCGCGACGCCTGGTTCGTCGGGTACACGCCAGACCTCGTGACGTCCGTATGGGTAGGCTTCTACCAGGAGGAGAAGCCGATGCTCAACGTCCGCGGACGCCGAGGCTTCGGCGGCACGGTTGCGGCCCCCATCTGGGCGGACTTCATGAAGGCAGCGCTCGAAGGTCGGCCCAAGCTGGACTTCGAGAAGGTTGGCAAACCCGAGTACACGTTCGTACAGCAACCTCTCCAGGTGCCAGTACCAGACCTCGTCGGAATGACGCTCGCACAAGCACGAACCGCACTCGAGGAAACCGGCCTCGGACTGGCTGCCGCTGAGGTCTACCACGACACGGCGCCTGCCGGGACGATTGTCACGCAGAGCCCTGCCGCCGGCTCATCGGCACGCCCGAACGACGTGGTTTCAGTCCAGGTCTCGAAAGGCAAGGATCCGACGCCGCCACCTGCGCCCGAACCGAAACCCGCGCCCGAACCGCCTCCGCCGTCAGACGACACAACCGATCCAGCCAAGCCGCCCGGGAAGAAGCCCTAGGCGACACGGCCTCTCCGGTTGGCGAAATGCTCGCCGCGCCTACGTGCGCTTGAAGCGAACCATCCCCGAGGTGCAGTGTATCGCGAGTTCGCCGGCGCGCTCGATCTCATCGAGTATGAGGTTCATGCCGAGCGTGTCCGATGACACGTGGCCGGCGATGACGAGGTTGACCTTCAGTTCCTCGGCCTTGGTGCGGTGCTCCTCGGAGTAGTGCATACCGACAAGGGTGCCCACGCCCGCGGCGGAGAGACGCTCGAGCGCCTCAGTTGGGCCCTCGGTCCCCCCGGTCATATCGACGACGATGCGCCCGGGCCGTGCCAAGCCCGAGCCCGAGATGAGCGACGGCCCGTATCCCTTCCTGGCTGCGTCGGCGTACTCGGGGATTCGACGCAGCGCCTTCACGACCTCCTCGAGGGTCACCGGAGCCTCTTCCTCGAGGAAGTGCTGCACGAAGACGTTGACGCTGTTATCCGCCGGGGTGTGGCAGGACATCATCGAGAACCCGAGTAATCTGGCAGCGTCGACCGCACGATAGTGGTTCGCCGGCATCACCTTGCGCCGGATCTCCTGCGCCCGAGGCTCGATGAGCGCATCCGCCGCACCGATAGCGACACCCTGGGCGGCCCAGAGGTCGGCCTGCATGTACATGACCTCGTGGAGGCCGGCGTAGCCGGCGCCCTCGGGGTGATGGGCAAAGATGAGATCGACCGGCTCACCCTTCTCGCGCAAGCGGTCAGCGAGCACGACCTCGCCTACTTCCATGTCGATGCCGACGAGCAGGCCGCGCACCTCAGAATCGGGGTCGCCGACGGAGATCCTGGTATCCGAGTAGGGGTTGGTGAACTTCTCGGTGTCGAAGAACTCACGCTCGTCCTCGTCGAGTTTGTCATGCGCCTTCTTGGCGTTCGCGAGCACCCGGTCGATCTCCGCGCGGTCACGCGCGTCGGCGGCGATGCCCTTCTCGACTGCGATGCGGTAGATGTCTTTCAGTGCGATGCTCACGGCTCACTCCTGTCTGTCGCACGAACCGGCCTGCGTACCGGGCCGGTGCGTCCACGGGATACGAAAGAGTTGTCGCGCAGGTAGTACCGGTACTCGTGTTCGTGACCATCCGCAAGACCGATCCGCCCGGAGGCGGCCACCTGCTCGGCGGCGGGTCGAGGTGCATCGTAGACGAATATCCCCTTCTCGTTGAGCGGGCATGCGTTGTCCGACAGATCGATGCCGAGTGCCTCGGTGAGCTTTCCGGGGCCGTTGGTGAGCTCACCGGCAGGCCTGTTGCCGCGCCGCGCAGCCATCTCGGCAAGCCCGTAGAACGGCTCGAGAGCGCGTACGAGTACCGCGCCCGCCGTGCCCTCCGCTTCGCACACGAAATTCAACATGTGGTGGTTGCCGTAGGTGAAGTACACGTAGGCGTGGCCAGGAGGCCCGTACATCACGGCGTTTCGCGATGTGATGCCCCTGGTGGCCGCATGGCTGCCAGAGTCATCCGCGCCGAGATAGGCCTCGGCCTCTACGATGCGCCCGCCGGTCACAGCGCTCCCTTTATGCGAGATGACCACGCATCCGAGGAGCCCGCGCGCAACGATGCGCGGATCGCGTGCGAAGAACGAGCGCGACAGGAGCAGGGAGTGATCCGGGAGGTTCGGTTCCATACGCGAGATGGTACCGCAACGTTATGCCTGGTGGTCAGTGGGAGGATACTCAGACGCGCGTCTTAGCCACGAGCGCACCACATCGAGCGGCTGCGCGTTCAAGCACAGGTCGTGTGTGACCCATCCCCGACGCGCGGTCGCCACACCGTAGCGCATGTAGCGCATGTGCTCTGAGCGGTGCGCATCGGTCCCGATTGCGACGCGCACTCCATGCCGCATGGCGAGTCTCAGGTGAGTGTCCCTGAGGTCCAACCGATCCGGGTATGCATTGAGTTCCATGATCGTACCGGTCTCGGCTGCCTTGGTGAGCACCGCGTCCATGTCGAGCGCGATGGGATCGCGCCTGCCGATGATGCGGCCGGTCGGGTGACCGATGATGTCGACGTAGGGGTTTTCCATGGCGCGCAGAAGCCGTGCGGTCACCGCAGCGCCCTCCTCTCCCCAGCCCGAGTGCAGCGACGCGATGCAGAAGTCGAAGCGAGCGAGCACACCAGGATCGTAGTCGACCGTCCCATCCGATCCGATGTTGAGCTCCACGCCTTTCAGGATGTAGGGCAGGTCGCCGCGCGAGTCGTTGAGCTCGTCGACCTCGGCCCACTGTTCCTCGAGCTCGGGAACGGTCATGCCGCGGACCATGCGCAGGTTCTCGGCGTGATCGGTGACGACCAGGTACTCGTAGCCTAGGTCGGCGGCCATCGCCCGGTTCTCCGCGAGCGTCGAGTGCGCATCCGTACTCGTGGTGTGCGCGTGGAGGTCGCCGCGAATATCGGCGAGTTCAAGCAAGCGCGGAAGGTCGCCGGCGAGCGCGGCCTCGATCTCGCCGGTATCGTGGCGAATCTCCGGCGGAGGCGTCTGCGCGAAGCCGAGGACCTCGTACACCTCGTTCTCGGTCGCACCGCCTACCCGCTCGACCTCGGTACCGTCCTCGGCGACGCGGAACACCCCGTACTCGTTCACCTTCATGCCGGCCCGCTTGGCGATCTCGCGCAGGTGGACGTTGTGTTCCTTGCTGCCGGTGAAGTACTGCAGCGCCGCACCGGCCTGGTCGGGTGCCACTACACGGACGTCGACCTGTAGTCCGGAGGTGGTGAGCACGCTCGTCTTCGTCTCACCGCTGCCGAGCACGCGCGCTACCGCCGGAAGCGAGCGCACGGCTTCCATCACCGCGGGAGTGTCCTCAGAGACGGTGATGATGTCGATGTCGCCGATCGTCTCCTGCATGCGCCTGAGCGAGCCCGCGGGTGTCGCGCTCAGCACGGCAGGGTGTTCGAGCAGCTCTCCAGCGAGGCGCTCGGCGAGCGGTAGAGCGTCCATCAGCAGCATGCGGCCCCGGTGCGCCAGGTAGGACTCCACCCCATGCCGTATGTTGGCGACCGTCTTCTCCCCCATGCCGCCCACCCGGACGATCTCACCCGAATCGAGCGCGTGCAGAAGCGCATCGACCGAATCCACGCCGAGCTTCTCGTAGAATTGCCGGGCCCGCGTCGGACCGACCCCGGCGACCTGGGTGAGCTCGACAAGGCCCGCGGGATACTCGGTCTTCGCGGCCTCGAGTTCAGGGAAGGTCCCGTGGTGCAACATCTCGGCGATGCTGGCGGCGAGCTTCTTGCCCACGCCTGGGACCTCGGTCAGGCGGTCGGCCTCGGCCATCACGGAGAGCTGCTCGGGCCATGCACGGATGGAGTTCGCCGCCTTGCGGTAGCTCAGCACCCGGAACCGGTCGGCCCCAGCTATCTCGAGGAGGTCGCCCATGACCTCGAGCTCCCGTGCGATGGCAGCGTTGTCGAGCTCGGGCATCTGGCGCGCTCCCTTCTTACTCGGCGAGCGCCTCGAGCCAGGTAGTGTCGGCCGCGAGCACGTCGCGGGCCCTTTCGAGCTGGGTTGCGAGGGCCTCTCCGCCCGTACCGCCCTCGCTCACCCTGCGCGCCACGACACCATCGATGTTGACAGCCGCCGGGGCGTCCGAGCCGAAGGCGGGATCGACAGCGGCGAACTCGGCCACGGAGAGCTCCTGCAGAGTGCGCCCCTCGCGCTCGAGCGTGAGCACGAGACGGCCGACGACTTCATGCGCCTCGCGGAAGGGCATGCCGGTACCAACGAGGTAGTCGGCGAGGTCGGTCGCCGCCATGAACCCGCCATGCGCCGCGACGCGCATGCGCGCGGTGTCGACCGACATCGTGGCGAGCATGCCATCGACGACGACCAGGCAATCGAGCGTGGTGTCGATCGCGTCGAACGCGCCTTCCTTGTCCTCCTGCATGTCTTTGTTGTAGGCGAGCGGGAGGCCCTTGAGCACCGTGAGCAGGCCGACGAGGTCCCCTACGACGCGCCCGGCCTTGCCACGTGTGAGCTCGGCGAAGTCCGGATTCTTCTTCTGCGGCATGATGCTCGAACCGGTCGCGTACGTGTCGTCCATCTTCACGAAACCGAACTCCTCGGACGACCAGAGGATGAGCTCCTCGCACAGCCGAGACAGATGGATCATCGTCACCGTACAGGCGTAGGTGAGGTCAAGGAGGAAATCGCGGTCGGAGACACTGTCCATCGAGTTCGCGCTCACTTCGACAAAGCCGAGGCGGTCGGCGACGAAGCGGCGGTCGACCGGGAAGGTCGTCCCTGCGAGCGCCGCGCTGCCGAGCGGCATGACATCGGCGGCCTCATGCGCGTGACGGAAGCGCGTCGCATCGCGCGAAAGCATCCAGAAGTACGCGAGCAGGTGATGGCCGAAGAGTACCGGCTGCGCCTTCTGCAGGTGGGTGTAGCCGGGCATCACCGTGTCGGCATGATCCGAGGCGAGGCGAACGAGCGTCTCGCGCAGCTTCGCGGTGGCGCCGAGGAGCTCGACCGCCCGGCGCTTGGCGAACAGCCGCGTGTCCAGCGCGACCTGGTCGTTGCGGCTGCGCGCGGTGTGCAGCCTGCCTCCGGCCGGCCCGATGCGCTCGGTGAGCGTGCGCTCGATGGCCATGTGGATGTCCTCGTCGGCGATTCTGAAGTCGAAGGAACCGTCGCGGATCTCGCGGTAGATCTGTGAGAGCCCGGACTCGATGGCGTCCGCGTCACCCTCGCTGATGACCCCCTGGTTGGCGAGCATGCGAGCGTGCGCGATCGAGCCCTGAATGTCCTCGGCCCACATCCGCTTGTCTACGGGCAGCGATGCTCCGAACTCGTCGAGAAACTTGCTCGGGGAGCGCTCGAACCGGCCGCCCCAGGGTTTCTTGGCGTCACTCACGCTACACTTCGCCTTCCTTGCCGACCTTGCGGCGCTGACGGGCCCAGACCTTGACCGGCAGACCGTGCAGGTCGATGAAGCCCTTGGCTGCCTTGTGGTCGAAGGTGTCAGCCTCATCGTAGGTCGCCAGGTTGTAGTCGTACAGCGAGTATGGGCTGCGGCGGCCGACCGTCACACAGCTGCCCTTGAAGAAGCGCAGGCGCACGTCGCCGGTCACGAGCTGCTGGGTGGTCTCGACAAAGCCGTCGAGCGCCTCTTTGAGCGGCGAGAACCACATGCCGTTATAGACGAGCTCGGCCCACTTCTGCTCTATCTGCAGCTTGTAGTGCAGCAGCTCGCGCTCGAGGCACAGGTCCTCGAGGGCCTTGTGCGCGGTGATGAGTGTGAGTGCGCCCGGCACCTCGTAGATCTCGCGGGACTTCACACCGATGAGCCGGTTCTCGATCATGTCGATGCGGCCGAAGCCGTGCTTGCCGGCGAGCTCGTTCATGCTATCGATGATGTCGTGGAAGCTGCAGAGCTCACCGTTGAGCGCGATCGGGATGCCCTGCTCGAAGCTGATCTCCGCGTACTCGGGCTCGTCGCAGGTGTTGCCGCGCGAATCCGCGGTGAGCGTGTAGATGTCGGCGGGCGGCTCGACCCAGGGGTCCTCGAGCACGCCGCACTCTATCGCACGACCCCACAGGTTGTCGTCGATCGAATACGGGTTGTCCTTGGTGGTCGGCACGGGGATGCTGCGCTCGGCCGCGTAGTTCATCTCGAGCTCGCGCGTGCACAGGTCCCACTCGCGGACCGGTGCGAGTACCTCGATGTCCGGGTCGAGCGCAGCGATGCCGACCTCGAAGCGGACCTGGTCGTTGCCCTTGCCAGTGCAGCCGTGAGCGATGTACTTCGCCCGGCAGCGATGCGCCTCCTCTACGAGGTGCTTCACGATGATCGGGCGCGACATCGCCGAGACGAGCGGATACTTGTTCTCGTAGAGCGCGTTGGCCTTGAGCGCCTTGGCGAGATACTCCTCCACGTACTCGTCGCGGACGTCCTTGACCACCGACTCGATCGCCCCGATGTCGAGCGCCTTCTGGCGGACGAACTCGAGGTCCTGACGCTCTTGGCCAACGTCGATCGCGAGAGCAACCACGTCGAGGTCGTAGTTCTCGGCGATCCACTTGATGGCGACGGAGGTGTCCAGTCCGCCCGAGTAGGCCAGTACGCACTTCTCACGTGCCATTTTGGGGATCCCTTCCTGCCGGATCGCTACTAGCGGGCACCACGGAACTTCTCGATGCCTTCACGGATACGTACTGCGCTCTCTTCATCGGCAGCGATGATAAGGATCGTGTCGTCTCCCGCAATCGAGCCGAGCACGCCGTCAAGCTCGGCGCCGTCAAGCGCAGCGGCGACACCTGGTGCGGTACCGGGCGTAGACTTCACGAGGACGAGTGCACCGGTGCCGACCACGCTCACAACGAGCTCGGAGATCATGCGCTGGAGGTGCAGGTCCTCGGCCAGTACGTACACGCCCTCGGGCAGCTTGCGCAGACCCATCTCGGTGACGTCGCGCGACACGGTGGCCTGTGTGCAGACGAAGCCCTCGGCTTTGAGCATGTCCACCAGGTCGCGCTGGGTACGTACGCGCTCGGCGCGCACGATGCGCCTGATCGCGCTCTGTCGCATGACCCGTTTCTTCATGATCGTCGTCTCCCTCAGTAGAGATGGGTGTCCTAGCCCAAGAGCAGGCTCAGCAGTGCTTTCTGCGCGTGCAGCCGGTTCTCGGCCTGGTCGAAGACGGCCGAGCACTCCGAATCGATGACCTCATCGGTGACCTCCTCGCCCCGGTGGGCAGGCAGGCAGTGGATGAAGAGCGCGCCGTCGGCCCCGCAGGACATGAGGGTCTCGTCCACACGGAACGGGGCGAACACGCGAAGCCGCTCGTCATGCTCGTCCTCCTGGCCCATCGAGGCCCAGGTGTCGGTTGCGACGATGTCGGCACCTGATGCCGCAGCGGCGGCATCGTGGATGACGGTGATACGCGCGCCGGTCCCGGCCGCGATCGCCCGCGCCTCCTCTACGATGACCGGCGAGGGCTCGAAACCCGGCGGTGTGGCGATCCTCACGTCCATACCGGTGAGCGCCCCACCGTGCAGGTAGGTATGAGCCATGTTGTTGCCGTCACCGACGTAGGCGAGCTTAACGCTCTCGAGGCGACCGAGGTGCTCCTCGATCGTCAGTAGATCGGCGAGGCCCTGGCACGGGTGGTGGTCATCGGAGAGCGAGTTCACGACCGGTACACTGGCGACGCGCGCGACCTCATCAAGCTTGGTCTGCTCGAAGGTGCGGAGCACGATCGCCTCGCAGTACCGCTCGAGCACGCGCGCGGTGTCGGCCACGGTCTCACCGCGCGAGAAGGCAGAGTCCGGACCGGACAGAACAACGGGCGTTGCGCCGAGGCGCGTGCACGCGATCTCGAACGATACCCTCGTGCGCACCGAGGGCTTCTCGAAGATGAGTGCGACAGCCATGCCTGCCAGCGGAGCGTCGCGCTCCCCCGCCGCCCATGCGGCCTTTTGCGCGTGCGCGGTGTCGAGCACGAGCCGTATCTCGGCCGGTGAGAAGTCTGCGAGTGTGAGAAGGTCCCTGCCTGCGAGCCTAGTCGTCACGATGCACCGTCCCTGTCTTCGATGAGCTCGGACAGAACGTGCAAAAGTGTATCAATCTCGGCCTTTCCACACACGAGTGGGGGCAGAAAACGCATGATATCCGTCCCGATGTTGTTCAGAACGAGACCTCGCTCCAGGCCTGCCGCGACCAGGCCTGCCGCAATCGGAGCGTTGAAGTGCGCCGCGAGCATGAGCCCCCGACCGCGAACCTCGCTGATAGCACCTGTCTCGCGGGCGAGCTGCTCGAGCCCCGAGCGCAGATGGGCCCCGTCGCGGGCGCACCGGGCACCAAGGTCCTCGTCGCGCAGTGCGGCGATGGTCGCGCGCGCCGCCGCGCAGATCACCGGGCCGCCGCCGAAGGTCGATCCGTGGTCGCCCGGAGCGAACGCCTCGGCCACCGTGCCGTTCGCCATCACCGCACCCGCAGGAAGGCCGTTGGCGAGCGCCTTGGCGAGCGCCACTACGTCGGGCCTCACCCCGAGCGCCTGATGTGCGAAGGGGGTCTCGCCGGTGCGCCAGAAACCGGTCTGCACCTCGTCGAAGATGAGGAGCGCCCCACGCTCGTCACACAGGCGCCGCACCTGCTTCAGGTACTCGAGATCGCAAGGGTACACGCCGCCCTCGCCCTGGATGACCTCGAGCATGACCGCACACACCGTGCGGCCGAGCTGGGCCTCAAGCGCGGCGAAGTCGTTCACCGGGACGTGAGTGAAGCCGGTCGGCAGCGGCGCGAACGCCTCTTGCTTGGACGGCTGTCCGGTGGCCGCGAGCGCAGCGAGCGTGCGCCCGTGAAAGCTGCGCTCGGCGGTGATGATGTATGTGGCATCCGGACCCTTGTGCGCGGTCCCCCACCGGCGGGCGAGCTTGATGGCTCCCTCGCAGGCCTCTGCTCCGGAGTTGCAGAAGAACGCCTTCCAGCCGCCGCCGAGGAGAGCGGAGAGCTCCTCGGCCAGCTCGGCGCGCTGCTCGACGTAGTAGAGGTTGCTCACATGCACGAGACGCGATGCCTGCTGGCATACGGCCTCAGTCACCGCGGGGTGCGCGTGGCCGAGGTTCACCGCCCCGATGCCGGAGACGAAGTCGAGGTACTCGCGGCCCTCATCGTCGTAGAGGCGCATCCCCCGTCCCTCGACGAAGAGGATGGGCTGGCGAGTGTAGGTGGGCATGACGAAGGCTGCGTCCTTCGCTGCGAGAGTGTCGAACCGCTCGCCCATGATCAGAGAGTCACCTCGCCCTCGTAGGCGGTGTAGGTGCCGTTGTCAGGCAGGCCGAGGCTCTCGCCACCGCGGGTGATCATCGTGCCGACACCGCTGTCGGTGTAGACCTCGAGCAGCAGCGAGTGCGGGAGCATACCGTTGAGGATGTGCGCCCGGGTGACGCCGCCCCTGAGAGCGCGTGCGCACGCCGCGACCTTGGGAATCATCCCGCTCGCGAGGCGGTCGTAGGCGATCATCTCCTCGACCTCGTCGAGCGAGAGCGCGCTGATGAGCGAGTCCTTGTCCTCGAAGTCCTCGTACAACCCGTCGACGTCGGTGAGGAAGATGACCTTGTCGGCGTCGAGCGCAGCGGCGAGCTCGCCCGCGATGAGGTCGGCGTTGATATTGCAGGCCTCCCCGTCCTCACCGATCGCTACGCTCGCGATGACCGGGATGAAGCCGTCGGCGATGAGTTTGTGTACCACCGTCGTGTCGATCGCGGTTACCTCACCGACCCGTCCGAGACGGTCGGAGATCGGGCGCGCCTTGATGAGGTTCGCGTCGTCGCCGGCGATGCCGACGGCGAGCCGTCCGTGGCCGTTGATAGCGGTGACGAGGTCCTTGTTGACCTTGCCGACAAGCACCATCTTCACGACCTCCATGGCCTCGCTGCTGGTGACGCGCAGGCCGTCGAAGAACTCCACTGGCATGCCGAGGCGCTCCATGTACGACGTGATCGCCGGTCCGCCCCCGTGGACTATCACGGGATTCACGCCCACGAGCTTCATGAGCACGATGTCGGACGCGACGTGCTCGCGGAGCTCGGGGTCGGTCATCGCGGCGCCACCATACTTGAGCACGACCGTACGGCCCCAGGTGCGCTTGATCCACGGCAGGGCTTCGGTCAGTGTCTCGGCCTTCTGAAGCAGGTGTTCCATCGCCTCGTCCTTCACTCCGTGGCACCTACGTCCGGTACTCGCCGTTGATACGCACGTACTCGTAGGTGAGGTCGCATGTGAGCACCGTCGCCTCGGCCGGGCCGAGGTGCAGGTCGACCCTGACCTCGAGTTCATCGCGCGCGAGCGCCTTGGCCGCCTCCTCCTCGCTGAACGCCACCGCGGTGCCCCCCTCACAGGTGGTGATACCCGCGAACACGATCTCTACCCGCGAGGGGTCGACGGCCACACCGGAGTTGCCGAGAGCCATGGCGACCCGGCCCCAGTTCGCGTCGCGGCCGAAGAGCGCAGTCTTGAAGAGCGGAGAGTTCGCGATCTCGCGCGCTGCCGCCTCGGCATCCTGCTCGCTCGCCGCGCCGCAAACCGTGACCTCGACGAGCTTGGTCGCCCCCTCGCCGTCGCGCACGATCATGCGGGCGAGCTCGGCGCAGGTGCGGGTGATCGCGGCGGCGATAGCGGGCAGGTGCGGATGACCTGGGCCGATGGACTCGCCGCCTGCAGCACCGCTCGCCATGAGCGCGCACGTATCGTTGGTCGACGTGTCGCCGTCGACGGTGATCCGGTTGAAGGTGGACGCCACAGCTGTGCCGAGGAGTGCGCTGCACGCCCCGGGGGTCAGTGGCGCGTCGGTGGTGACGAAGGCGAGCATCGTGGCCATGTTGGGCTCGATCATCCCGCTGCCCTTCGCCATGCCGCCCACCGTGTAGACGGTGGTGTCGACCTCGATGGCGAATGCGGCCTGCTTGACGAAGGTGTCGGTGGTCATGATGGCTTCCGCCGCCGCGGTATCGTGCTCCGCCGAGGTACCGAGCGCGCCAGCCGCGTCCTCGATACCCGCGAGCGCGCGGTCCATCGGCAGCGGCACGCCGATGACGCCGGTCGAGGCCACACCGACATCCGACGGGTCGCAGCCGAACGCCGCGGCGGCCCTCGCCGCCATGGCCCGCGCATCGGCCAGCCCGGGCTCTCCGGTGCAGGCGTTGGCGTTGCCGGCGTTGATGACCCATGCGCGCAGCAGCCCGTCGGCGAGGGCCGCGCGGCTCACCTCGACGGGGGGCGCGGCCATGGTATTGACGGTGAAGACCGCCGCGGAGGGCACCGGCGTGCCGGCGTCGAGCACGCACACATCGCGGGCGCCGGGGCGCTTCTTGATGCCGGCGGCCACGCCCGCAGCCGCAAACCCCGCGGGCGCGAGCACGCCCCCTTCGGCTGGTGAGATGTCGTATACCTGCCCCGACATGCCGCTCACACTACCGGGACCGGCACGTCGAGCCCTGCAGTCTCTTCGATGCCGAGAACGATGTTCGCGCACTGGATTGCCTGGCCAGCCGCCCCCTTCACGAGGTTGTCGATGGCGCACGCGACGATGAGCACACCTGCGCGCTGGTCGACGACGATGCCGATGTGGGCGCGGTTGGAGCCCCGGACCTCGAGGGTGGTCGGCATGCGTCCGGCCTCGTGCACGGTCACGAACGGCTCGCCGCGATAGCGCTCCCGGTAGAGCGCGACCGCGTCGGCATCGGAAATCGCCTCGGCCAGATCGAGGTAGACCGTGGCGAGCAGGCCGCGGGTCATCGGCACGAGATGGGGCGTGAATACGACCCGGGTCTCGACCCCCGAGACGAGCGAGAGTCCCTGTTCGATCTCGGGCGTGTGGCGGTGTGAGGTCACCTTATACGGCGCGAGCGACTCGTTGACCGCCGGAAAGTGCGTGCCCGGACCCGGAGTCCTGCCGGCGCCCGATACTCCCGACTTCGCATCGACGATGACGCGGTCGGCGCGCGCGATGCCGCTTCCGAGCGCGGGTGCAGCGGCGAGAAGCGCGGCAGTCGGATAGCAGCCCGGGCAAGCGACGAGGCGCGCACCGGGCAGAGTCGAACGGTCGAGCTCGGGCAGGCCGTAGACCGCCTCGGCCAGCAGGTCGTGTTGGGTGTGTGCCACCCCGTACCACTGCTCGTAGACAGTGGGGTCCTTGAGGCGGAAGTCCGCAGACGCATCGATGACGGTCATGTGAGCCTCGAGCAGCACGGGGGCTATCTCAAGAGCGGCCGTGTGCGGCACTGCCAGGAAGGCGACCTTGCATCGCGATGCGATGACCGCCGCGTCGAACTCCACGTAGACTGCGTCAACGTAAGGTGCCAGGCTCGGGTAGACATCACCGACCCGCCGTCCTGCCGCCGCCGCCGAGGTGAGTATCACCGGGCGGAACTTCGGGTGGCCAGCGACGAGCCGCGTGATCTCGGCTCCCGCATATCCCGGTGCTCCTACGATCGCGATGTCGATCACCGCTCATCCTCTCCCTATCGGCCCGTGGTGAGATGATAGCGGTGCAACCGCATATGCGTCAACTCTGATGCGGTTATCTCTTATCTATTGATACCTGTATGCGTTATGATTGCATTTGGCAGGAGCCCACATCCACTATGAACGCAGTTCGGCCCCCACCGCACCGCATACCTTACGCAGCAGCTTCTCGTGGACGGGGCGGACCTCCTCGTCGGTGAGTGTGCGGTCCGGCACGCGGTACGAGAGCGCCCAGGCGAGCGACTTCGAACCCTCGGGGACACCCAAACCGCGGTACACGTCGAAGAGCCGCACCGTGTCGAGCAGCACGCCTCCCGCCTTGCGGATCGCCTGCTCGACGCGCTCGACACTCACCGACTCGTCGACCACGAGCGCCACGTCGAGTGTCACCGCAGGATGGCGCGGGACCTCGGTGTACGTCCTCACTGCCCGGGCGGTCGAGAGCAGCACCTCGACGTCGAGCTCGAAGGCGACCACCGGCGCATCGGCCTCGAAGGCTGCCGCGACCGACGGATGGACCTCGCCGAGCCAGCCCGCGACCTTGCTGTCGAGGAGCACCTCGGCGCTGCGTCCCGGCTGGAGCCAGGGCAGATCGGCAGGGCGTACCTGGAAGTGGCGGGGCGAGAGGTCCTCGGCGAGCGCCTCGATGACGCCCTTGCCGTCGAAGAAGTCGAGCGGATGATCATCGCCGGTCCAGCCCGGGCGGGACCATAGGCCGGCCATCACGCCACCGACAGCTCCGTGCTCGCGCGGGAGCTTGCGGCCTGGGCTCGTCGAAAAGACCGTCCCGATCTCGTAGAGGTGCACATCGGGAACACCGCGGCGCTGGTTGTAGGAGACCGAGCGCAGCAGACCGGGCAGGAGCGAGGTGCGCATCACCGCCTGCTCCTCGGACATCGGATTCACGAGTTCGACGAGCAGGCCGTCGTCGGGCACGGTCATGCGGACGCGGCCGAGGTCGGCCGAATCGACGAAGGAGTACGTCATCGTCTCGTTCAGGCCCGCGGCGCGCATGGTAGCGTCGATGCGCCGCATCCAGCGCTGGTGCGCTGTGAGCCGGCCGATGCGGCCCCGGCCGGCCGGCAGCGTGACCGGCACCCGCTCCATGCCCCAGACGCGCACGACCTCCTCCACAAAATCGATCTCACGCTCGAGGTCCGGGCGGAACGTCGGGACGGTAATGCGAAGCGTGTCGCCATCGTTGTACGTCTCCACGCCGAGTCCGAGGGCCGCCAGGATCCTGCCCGCTTCAGTCGCGGAGATGTCCGTGCCGAGGATCGCGTTCATCCGGCTGACGCGCAACTCGAGCTCGCGCGGGGCGGCCGGCATGGGGTAGACATCGACCACGCCGGGCGCGACGGTCCCGCCGGCGATCTCCGCCATCAGCGCTGCTGCCCGGTCAGCAGCGCGAACACAGCCCTCGGGGTCCACACCGCGCTCGAAGCGGGTCGACGCCTCGGAGATCAGCCCGAGGGAGCGGCTCGTGCGGCTTGTCGAGGTCGGCTCGAAGCACGCCGACTCGAGAAGGATGTCGACGGTCTGCCCGGAGACCTCGGTGTTCTCGCCACCCATCACTCCCGCGAGTGCGATCGCGCCGCTGTCATCGGCGATGACGAGCATCTCGGAGTCGAGCACCCGCTCCTGACCGTCGAGCGTAGTGAGACGCTCGCCGTTGCGTGCACGGCGGACCGTCACGGCCGCCACGCCATCGCGTACGGCGAGGGTTGCCGCATCGAACGCGTGCAGCGGCTGGCCGAGCTCGAACATGACGAGGTTGGTGATGTCGACGATGTTACTCACCGGCCGCGCGCCGGACGCGGTCACGCGCTCGGTAAGCCACTCGGGCGACGGGCCGATCTTCACTCCGCGGATGAGCCGGGCGGTGTAGCGGGGGCACAGATCGGGGTCAGCGATCTCGACGCTGACCGCCCGGTGTGCCGGTGCTCCGGACTCGGCGGGCACGGAGGCGGGCACCGTCGCCTGCTTACCGGTGATAGCGGCGACCTCACGCGCGACGCCGGCTATCGAGAGGCAGTCCGGCCGGTTGGGGGTGACCTCGAGCTCGATGATGGTGTCGGCCTGGCCGAGGTACTCGCCGAACGCCATGCCGACCGGAGTATCAGGCGGCAGCACGAGCAGGCCGCCCGCGTCGCCGCCGAGCCCCAGCTCGGGAGCGGAGCACATCATGCCCTCGCTCACCGCGCCGCGAAGCTTCGTCTTCTTGATGGTGAAACCACCGGGCAGGGTCGCGCCGACGCACGCAACCGGGACCCGGTCACCCGCCTCGAAGTTCGTCGCGCCGCAAACGATGCGAAGCGGCTCGCCCGCCCCGACATCGACCGAGCAGTACGACAGCTTGTCGGCGTCCGGGTGTGGCTCCTTGACGAGCACCGAGCCCACCACGATTCCCTCCATCCCCTCGCCGACCGAACGCACCGACTCGACAGCGGTACCGGTCATGTCGAGCCGATCGACCAGCTCCTCGACGGTGAGGTCGACGTCCACGAGTTCTTTGAGCCATTTCATCGAGACGTGCATCTCGGCATTCGTCCTTTCGTATCAGGTGCGGGAGACCATGCGGGTTCGGCGGACCTAGAACTGCCTCAAGAAACGCATGTCCCCCTCGACGAGCATGCGGAGGTCGGGAATGTCGTAGCGCAGGGCGGCGATACGCTCCACACCCATGCCGAAGGCGAATCCGGTGTGCACTTCGGGATCGATATCGACGTAGCCGAAGACGTTGGGGTCGACCATGCCGCAGCCGAGGATCTCCTGCCAGCCGGTGTACTTGCAGAAGCGGCACCCCGAGCCCGCGCAGATGCCGCACGAGACGTCGACCTCCGCACTCGGCTCCGTGAACGGGAAGAAGTGCGGACGGAAGCGCGTCTTGCGGTCCTTGCCGAAGAGCTCCTTGCACACGTAGTCGAGCGTGCCCTTGAGGTCGCCGAAGGTGATGCCCTCATCGACCGCGAGGCCCTCGATCTGGTGGAACTGAGGCAGGTGGCTCGGGTCGGCGATGTCGCGCCGGTACACCCGGCCGGGCACGATGACGTAGACCGGCGGCTTTTGGCGCTCCATCACCCGGACCTGCACCGGGCTCGTGTGTGTCCGCAGCAGCACATCGGTGACGGGACCGGTCTGGCCCGGGACCTCCTCGGAGAGATCGCGAACGTAGAAGGTGTCCGTCGCCGAGCGCGCCGGATGAGTGGGCGGGTGGTTGAGCGCGGTGAAGTTGTAGTAGTCCAGCTCGGCCTCGGGGCCCTCGGCAACTGCGTAGCCGAGCCCGGTGAAGATGTCGACAACCTCGTCGGTGATCTGGTTGATGAGATGCTTGCGTCCGGGCAGCCGCTTGCGTCCGGGAAGGGTCACATCGATTGCGTCGGCGGCCACGCGCGCGGAGAGCGCGACATCGGCCAGAAGCGCCTTGCGCTCATCGAGTGCCTGCTCGAGCGCCGTGCGGACCTCGTTGGAGGCTTTACCCACCGCAGGCCGGTCCTCGGCAGGCAGCGCGCCTAGACCCCTCAAGACCCCGGTGAGTGAACCCTTCTTGCCGAGGACCTCCACCCGCACCGCGTCGAGCACGGCGAGGTCTGCCGCGTCTGCGATGCGCGCGAGCGTCTCGGCTTTCAAGGATTCGAGTTCGTCGATGATGCTCATCTGTGCCTCTCTCAGAAGGTGCCCCGTGCGTCGTATGCCATCAACGAAGGGAGCCGACCACATCCCCAAGTCTAGACCTGAGGACGAGAGTCGGCTCCCGCGGTACCACCTCGATTGGCCCGCCCGTGCGGACCCGCTCTGCGCTCCGGACTACGCACGTCCGGCACGTCGTGGCCTTGCTGCCACGACGTCCCGCTATCGGGGGATCCGGCTTCCCTACCGGCGCGCCTGCGGCGCGCGTTCAGGTCGCAGCTCCGGAGCGAACCGCCAGCGCCTCTCCACCGGGACCTTCCAGTCGTGGGCCCTATTCCTGGTGGTGGAGCCTAGTGCGCCAGCTCCTCTCCATCATCGCTTCTCACTGTGCGATTGGTTGAGAAGTGTAGCACACCAGACCTGGTCAGCGATGCGCGAGCCAACCGATTGGCAGCGCGAGCATCACCGGGCCACACACACGCTCGGGAACGACGAGCTCGCGGTCTGCGCTCTCGTTCGCGTCACCCTTGCTGCGAACCTCACCCCGCAACCCGACGGTTACCGCCCGGTGCACCACGAGGCCCGCTCCCTCCCGTTCGAACACAACCACCTGCCCGGGCCGCACGCTGGCGGTTCGCCGGTAGATGCAGAGGTCACCGGCGCTGAGGGTCGGCTCCATCGAACCGCCGGTCACCACCACCGCCCCATGAGTCGCGATGATGAACGCGAGCGCGGCGACCGGAAAGGCGAACGATCTCATCCTCACGGTGCCTGGACCGCATCCACGTAGAGAGTGAGCTTGACGTAATCACCGACCAGGTTGTTGCCCGCCTCGGCCGGGATGGTGACGGCGAATTCCAGCTCGGCACTCTCGCCTGGTACGAGGCGCACCGGTGCGGTCTGCATCCCGGCCAGTACGCCCTCGTAAATGCTCTGGCCGCCAGCATTCACGGAACAAACGAGCGCGTTGTAGAACTCGGTGATGCCCGCGCGCTTCGCCTCGGTCACACTCACGTCGACCGGCAGCGAGCCGGTGTTGGTGACGGTCAGCACCCGGCTCTGGGGCTGGCCGGGTGCGAGGTTCTCCATCGAGATGGCCTCGGACGCCGGGGCCGCGGTGACCGCAACCGTCCCCGCGCTGATCACGTTCTCTGGCACCGAGGTCTGCGCGGTGAAGTACGCCCCCGCGAACCCCACGCTGCCTGCGAGCACCATAGCGCATACCAACATGACCGTTCTCTTCATAGCAACTCCCCTCTCCGTACCGGCCGAGGGGGAGCCGATGACTGTTGGCGCGGTGCCGAGGAGCGATCCCCAGCCCGCGAACGCAGGCTACACCGGGAGTGTGAGTAGACTCTTTCCGTTTCATGACCGAGGTGCACACGAACCTCGTGGCCACCCCGGCCCACCCCGCGTAATTCACGCTCACTTCCAACGCAGAACGCCGCCCGGAGGCGGCGTTCTTGATGGTGCGATGTCGCGGCATGCGCCGTGCTTAAGCGGAGACCTTCTCCTTGGAAAGCTCCACCAGCTTGGCGAAGGCGGCCGGATCGTTGATGGCCATGTCGGAGAGGACCTTGCGGTCCAGTTCGATGCCGGCCTTCTTCAGACCGTTCATGAACGTCGAGTACGACATGCCGTTCAGGCGCGCGCCGGCATTTATGCGGGTGATCCACAAGCGGCGGATCTCACGCTTCTTGTTGCGGCGGTCACGGTATGCGTACTGCAGCGAGTGCTGGACCTGCTCCTTGGCCGCGCGGTAGCTGCGGCTCTTGTTGCCGTAGTACCCCTTCGCCTTGCTCAGCATCGTCCGGCGCTTCTTCTTGGCGGCAACCGCCCGTTTTACTCGAGGCATGGTGAGTCACTCCCTACTGGTTCGAAGCGTCGGACCTAGCCGATGCCGAGGTTTTTCTTGATGACGGCCTCATCGGCCTTGTGGACGAAGGAGTCCTTGCGGAAGGCCCGCTTGCGCTTGGGGCTCTTCTTCTCGAGGATGTGGCTCTTGAACGCGTTGGCGCGCTTGATCTTGCCGCCACCGGTGAGCTTGAACCGCTTCGCGGTCCCCTTGTGCGTCTTCTGCTTTGGCATGGTGCCGACTCCTTACTCGACCGGTGTCTGTTCGACGGCCGCTTCCACGTCTTTCGGGTCCTTCTTGATGGGCTGGATCAACATGTGCATGTTGCGCCCCTCAAGCTTGGGCTGGTTCTCGATGGTCGCAAGTTCACGAACGTCCTCGGCAAGCCGCTCCAAGATCGCAAGCCCGCGCTCGGCGTGTACCATCTCCCGGCCCCGGAACATGATCGTGACTTTGACCTTGGCTCCGGCCGCGAGGAAGCGCACGACGTGCTTCTTCTTGGTCTCGTAATCATGCGTGTCGATCTTGGGCCGGAACTTGATCTCTTTGACCTGCACCGTGGCCTGGTGCTTGCGCGCCTTCTTGGCCTTGATGTCCTGCTCGTACTTGAACTTGCCGTAGTCCATGATCCGGCAAACGGGCGGGTCGCTGTTAGGCGCCACCTCGACGAGGTCGAGATCCTGGTCGTCGGCGATACCCTGCGCATCGGGTGTCTCGAAGATCCCGAGCTGGGACCCGTCGACACCGATGAGCCGCACGCGCGGCACCCGTATCCGTTCGTTGATCCTCGGTTCGACTGCGCTGATGGGCAGCTCACCTCCACAGTTCGCGATCCGTTCCGCCCCGGATCACATTCCTACAAAACAAGACGTCCCGCGGCTTCGACGCTGCCGACGGGACGGAATACCTGCCGAGGAGACACGGGCACAAGCCCGCACTCGGCCGTTCATTCTCGACCAGACAGCTGCCATCATGGCGCCGCAAGGTGGGGACCTCTTCGACCCCGAGGGGCGGGATCCCGCTTACATGAGCGATATGCGGTTGGTTTTGGGAGTATACCCACCCGGCGCCTGGGTGTCTACACACACACACCGCACATACACCCCGCACCACATCCGCGCGCTACAGGCCCTCACCGACGAGTCCGGTCAGCGCTCTCGAATCCGCGGCGAGCACCTTGTGCAGCGGGACCGGCTCCTCGAACCCGTCCAACCCGACGGCGTCGTAGTCCTCGAAGGCGGAGTGTGCGCTCACGAGGGTCGGCCACGCGACACAATAGGCGGGTTCCGTGAGAACGATGTCCGACGCTTGGACCATCTTCTCCATCTTGAAGCACTGGGACACCGCCAGGGAGATCGGGTTGACCCCTTCCAGCGACACCTCGCCGAGATGGACGCACGTGCGAATCTCAAGGGGCTGATGTGCCGGCACATCCAGGTACTCGGCGAACGATGCCCGCCATCGCAAGACATCCGGGAAGTGCTGGAAGATCAGGAGCACGGCGTCCCCAATGTCCTTGATGAAGATCGCGGTGTTCTTTAGGTCCGCGGTCTTAAGGGCGTTGAGCGAACTGGCGACGAAGTGCTGAATCCGTACCGCCGCCTTCTGGTTGCCGTACTCGGCCATGTACTTCGTCGAACCGACGAGATCGACGAGCACGATGTAGTAGACCCCGTCACGGATGAGGCGCTGAGCCTGGAGTTCGTTGATCCGGTCGATTGCTTCGGCAGCCTTGCCCAGCGCATGCGCGGGAGCGTCGTACTTGAGGAACTCACCGCGTGTCTCCTCTGGAGCGGGACGCTGATCCTCATCATGTACGCCCATGTGTGACTCCCTCGAGCCGACGTGTCACGAGAAGGCACACGGAAAGACCGCCATCAGTGAACTTACCCACATCGGCCCGTCGCTCTCCCCCGCCGCCGAACTCGTCACCGCTATGCCGGAGCTTGGGCGGGAAGTCGTTCGGGCCTGCTCTCCACCACGCGGTTCGTCTCGTCCACGAACACCGCGCGCGGCCGCCAGCAGCGCGCCTCGGCATCCTCGAGCGAGACGAAGCTGGCGATGATCACGAGGTCCCCTGCGCGCACATGATGGGCCGCCGCTCCGTTGACGCACACGACGCCCGAACCGCGCGGTCCGGCGAGCGTGTAGGTCGTGAGGCGCGCACCGTTCGTGACGTCCCAGATCTCGACGGCCTCGCCAGGGAGGATGTCCGCCGCGTCGAGCAGGTCGAGGTCGACGGTGACACTGCCCTCGTAGTCGGGGTCGGCCGAGGTGACGGTCGCCCGGTGGATCTTGCCACCGAGCATCGTGCGTCTCATAGGGTCTCCTTTCCCGGGTACCCGCCGCTGCAACGGTCGGGTCTCGGTCTCAGGTGCTCCATGGAGATGATACTGCAAGAAGGCCGCCAAACCCGAACGGGAGTCCGGTTCCATGTTGGCGCGCTCTCGCGGGCTTCTTGGCCGATCAGGGAAAGTGGTGCCTCGCTTGTAGCGGGTATATAGTGGTCGAAAGTATGATCCTCCAACAAAACTAGACCCCGAAGGGAGGAGGATCGATATGCGAAAGCCCATCATCTTCCTGCTCCTGATCTCTCTGGCCCTGTGGCCTGTCTCGCTTGCCGGTGCCGCGCCACCCGCATCGGCTCAGCCCGAGCGCAAAATCGTCGTCTTCGACGAGACGATCGTCAACGAGGCGGCCCAGGAGGCGCTCGTCGGCCGCTTCGGAACGCCTCTGAAAAGCCTTCCTATCATTAATGGTTGGGTGGTCGTTCTGCCGCCTCAAGCAACGGTGGGTATCGCCCGGATATCCGGTGTGGTACGGGTGGACGACGACGTCCGGGTCTCGATCTCGCGTGTCGGGGCCGCCGCGAAGCCGGAAGGGAAGGGAAAACCCAAACCACCCGCGCCCGATCAGGTCCTGCCGTGGGGCGTCGATAGGATCGATGCCGATCAGGCCTGGGCGACGAGCACGGGAACCGGTGTCAAGGTCGCAATCATCGATACCGGCATCGACAGCACCCATTCCGATCTGAGGGCCAACCTGCTCGGCGGAGTGAACACCATCAACCCGAAGAAGAGCTGGAACGATGACAACGGGCACGGCACGCACGTCGCCGGTATCGTCGCCGCTGAAGACAACACGTTCGGGGTCGTGGGGGTCTCCCACTCGGCCGGTCTCTACGCGGTCAAGGTCCTCGACCGCAACGGTTCCGGCTGGCTTTCCGACGTGATCGAAGGATTGCAGTGGGCCAAGGACAACGGGGCCGGTGTGGTCAACATGAGCCTCGGTACGAGCAGTAACGTCCAGTCGTTCCACGACGCCGTGATCGAGCTCTACAACGCGGGCATCGTGCAGGTCGCCGCCGCCGGCAACAGCGGCCCGGGAGACGGGACCGTCTCGTATCCCGCCGCCTACGCGGAAGTGATCGCGGTCGCGGCGACGGACTCCTCGGACGGGCAGCCCTATTGGAGCAGCCGTGGCCCCGAGGTCGATCTGGCCGCGCCGGGCGCATCCATCTACTCGACCTACCGGGGTGACACGTACGCGACGCTCAGCGGCACGAGCATGGCGGCTCCGCACGTCGCTGGCGCTGTCGCGCTGCTGCTGCAGCTGAAATCGGGACTCACGCCGGATGAGGTCAAGGCCGACTTGCAGTCGACGGCGGAGTGGCTCTCCGGCCTGACGGCTAACCAACAAGGTGCCGGTCTTGTGGATGCCGAGGCGCTGGTGACCGCGCCGTAGCGGACGCGCGATCTCGGCATCGCACGCATGGCGGTCCCCCTCACGCGAACCGGACTCGTGCGGGGGGCGTCATCGTGTGCCAGTTCCTTCGTGTACGACTTCGTAGCCGCGATGTCCGTGGGCGTCTCGGGGCGGATGGTCAGCATGCGCCGTCACGCTCCTATCGTCTCGGCGATCGGGCACTCCCACTTCTGCTCGAGCACCTCGGTGCCCCACTGGGAGCCGCGATGCTCATCGGCCAGCTCGAAGCCCTCCCGCTCGTAGAGGCGCCGGGCCGCATCGAGGCCGGCGACGGTCCAAAGATACACCCTCGGGTAGGCGTGCTCGCGGCAGAAGTTCAGCGCGGTGCGCAGGTGCGCTCCCTCGGTGTGAGGCGAATCCCTGATACAGGTTACGCGAGGAGGGCCCTCAGGTCGTCCTCGAGTTCCGGTTCCGCCTGCAAGGCGCACAGGGCCAGGTTCACGCGCATCGTGGTGTCGGCAAGATCGAGCAAGGCTGCGTCAACCTGGTAGCGCTTCTCTGCGACGAGCCATTTCAGAATGGCTGAGAGATGCCACAGAGCCGGCCTCCCCTCGCACACAGGGGCAGGAACTCGGGACGAACCGAAGGCCATGAGCTGTCGGATGTTCTGGCGGGTGCAGCCGACGATGTCCGCAACGTCAGTGATCCCGACAAAATCGGGTGCAGCCTCGATGAGGGTTGCTCCCGGCAGCGCACGGGTCACATCGGAGATAGCACTCATCATGGCTTCCCGAGCCGAAGGTGCCGCTCGCGTGAAGTCGAGTGCAACACTGCCCGGTCGGCCGATTCCAACGAGCGCGTCATCACATCCGCTGCCATACAGAGTATCCGCAACAGCGTCCATGTCGGTGCTCGCAGTCGGAAGGGCGAAGCGCAGCGTGTACTCATACTTCGTCACGGTTGACTCCTCCTTCCGGCAGGTCTGCGTCAATAATGCATCCGTCGACCCTGCGAACAATCTGTCTCGCATGATCCTCGGGGACTCTGGGCGTGGACGCGATGCTCGACACGCAGTGTTGCCCACACCGACACTCGGGATTGTTGTGCGGACAGTACAGCCTGCCCCATGCATGCGAGCTGCGTCCTGCAGGCTCTACCCGCCACCCTTTGCTCTCTGCGTACCGCAGCGCTTCCTCGACGTGCCGATTCGGATGCCTGTCTCGGGGCACCACTTCTGCCCCCTTCTCGCAGGATATCGTCACACACACTATATTGTCAATTGACAATATAGTGTGTCGAGTTCACCTACGAACGTAGTGTGATTGCTGGTGGTAGCCCGATGATGAGCGCTCGGTCATACCTCGACCGAACCCGATTCTTACAATGGAAGCTGCAGCGGACCCGGGCGAGCGTATTTCGAGCCAGAGCTAGCCTCTCACCTTTGGCGCGTTGGATGCGCGGGTTAGAACCGCGCCATGGGCATCACGCTATCAGCGCCTTGGCGCGCTCCACCTCTTCGCGGTCTACATCCCTCAAGACGGCCGCCTCGACTGGAGTGCGGTGACCGAGATCATCATCCTGGAGGTGACCGACTACCATGGCGAATGAGTACCGCTACAGTGCTCGCGCAGACACCCCGATCGCACCTGGTGAGCAGATTCGCGAGATTCTGGATGAGCGCGGCATCACTCAGGCTGACTTCGCGCTGCGTCTGGGAAGAACCGAGAAGTTCGTGAGCCAGCTGATCAACGGCAAGGCCTCGCTCTCGTACGAGACCGCCATCGAGTTGGAGCGCGTCCTTGGTGTGCCGTCGTCTGTGTGGAACAACTGGGAGTCGATCTACCGTGATGCTCTTGCTCGGACCCGCCGCGAAGACGAGCACGCGGAACAGACCGAGTGGGTCAGGTCATTCCCTCTCAGGGAGATGGGGTCTCGGGGCTGGATAGCACGGGAGACGAGTCCGGCCGAGCAAGCCGAGGAGCTGCTCTCCTACTTCGGCGTCTCCTCAATCGCGGCCTACCAGAACTACTGGGCGTCGGACAAGCGTCTCGCAGCACGAATGAGCACGGCCTACACAGCAGAGACACCCGCCCTCACCGCATGGCTGCGCGCGGGCGAGCGTGCGGCCGAGAAGATCCGCACCGAGCCATTCACCGAGTCAACCTTCCGTGCCGTCTTGAGCGAGTTGCGTTCAGCGACACGCACGGCTCCTGAGTACTGGCAACCCCTGATGATCGAGCAGTGCGCTTCTGCGGGTGTCGCGGTCGTGTCCGTGCCCGATCTGCCCAAGACCCGGTGTCACGCTGTGAGCTGGTGGGCAAGCCGTACGCGCGCGGTGATCCAACTTGGGTTGCGCTACAAGACCGACGACCAGCTGTGGTTCAGCTTCTTCCACGAGGCCGGACACCTGCTGCTGGACAAGCGCCGCAGCGGCGGGATCTCGGACCTGAACGGCGACTCGATCGCCGAGGAGCGCGCGAACGCATTCACCGCCGACTTCCTGGTACCGCCCGACAGGTGGGCGGCCTTCAAGTCACAGCACAGTCGTCTCAGCAAGGCACGTGTGATGACATTTGCCGACGAGGTGGGAATCGCGCCAAGCATCGTGGTCGGCCGTCTGCAGCGCGAGAAGATCATCCCATTCAGCCACATGAACGACCTCAAGACGAGGTTCGACTGGACAGAAGAGTAACGCTCATGTCGATGACGGCCCTCAGCGTGTGCCTCTGGGCGTCCGTCATGCGGTGTCCTCCCCGAAGCCCTGCTTGCGCAACACCCCTGCGAACTGCCGGACGACGAGCACCGCTTCATTGCGTGCACTAGGAGCCTGTCGGGAAATCAGTGCGGAATCGGGCAGTTGGCGGAGGCGGA
>JACUUN010000080.1 GCA_014859265.1 Coriobacteriia bacterium | reverse complement strand
GCTATCTGCGCGCCATCGGGGCGGACATCGTGGGCATGTCCACCGTACCAGAGGTCATCGCCGCGCGTGCGCTCGGCGTGCGTGTCCTCGGCATATCGCTGGTCACCAATGTGGCGGCAGACGAGCACATCTCCCACGACGAGGTGCTCGAGCGCGGCAGGCAGGCGGGGGAGGACCTCCAGCGCTTGCTCCCTGCTATACTTGAGCGGCTCTGACCCCCGAACCGGGTCGGACGCCACCTCCTGAGTCCGCCCCGCACTACCCTTGAGGAGGCTTCACGCATGGATTATCACGTCAAAGACTCCGGCCTGGCCGCTGCGGGTAAGGCCCGCATCGAGTGGGCCGATCGCGACATGCCGGTGCTCGCGTCGATCCGCGAGCGGTTTGCCGCCGACAAGCCGCTCGAGGGTGTTCGCGTGAGCGCGTGCCTGCACGTGACGACCGAGACCGCAAACCTCATGCGCACGCTCGCCGCCGGCGGAGCGGATGTGGTGCTCTGCGCGAGCAACCCGCTCTCGACCCAGGACGACGTGGCCGCCGCGCTCGTGACCGAGTACGGCATCCGCACATACGCCATCAAGGGCGAGGACACCGAGACCTACTACGCGCATATCGACGCGGCCATCGATCACCGGCCGCACATCACGATGGACGACGGCGCGGACGTCGTCGGGCGTATCCACGCCGAGCGTCCCGAGGCGCTCGAAGACATCATCGGCGGGACCGAGGAGACCACCACGGGCGTCATCCGCCTCAAGGCGATGGCCGCCGACGGCGCGCTCCGCTACCCGATCATCTCGGTGAACGACGCTGACACCAAGCACCTCTTCGACAACCGGTACGGCACCGGTCAGTCCACGATCGACGGCGTCATCCGCGCCACAAACCGTCTCATCGCCGGCCGCAACCTCGTGGTCTCCGGCTACGGCTGGTGCGGACGCGGCGTGGCCATGCGCGCGAGCGGCCTGGGAGCCAATGTGATCGTGTGCGAGGTCAACCCGCTGCGTGCGCTCGAAGCCGTCATGGACGGCTACCGTGTGATGCCTGCGGTGCAGGCTGCTGCCGAGTGCGACATCTGGGTCACGGTCACCGGCAACATCAACGTCATCGACACGCCGATGTTCGAGGCGCTCAAGGACGGCGCCATCATCTGCAACTCGGGCCACTTCAACGTCGAGATCGACATCGCGCACCTGCGCGAGAAGGCCACCGCGGTACGCGAGGCGCGCCCGCTCGTCGAGGAGTTCACCATGCCCGACGGCAGGCTCATCTACCTGCTCGCCGACGGCCGGCTCGTCAACCTCGCGTGCGCCGAGGGCCACCCCGCCTCGGTCATGGACATGTCCTTCGCGAACCAGGCGCTCTCGGCCGAGTACATCGTGAAGAACCACGCCGCGCTCGAGCCGGGTGTCTACGAGGTCCCGCGCGACATCGACGAGGGCATCGCCGCGCTCAAGCTTGAGACGATGGGTGTGAGGATCGACACCCTCTCTTCCGAGCAGCAGGAATACCTCGCGTCGTGGCAGGCGGGCACAGTCTAGCCGACCGCTGCGATTGTCACCGCTCACAGCAGGAGGTCATCCGATGCCGATCGAGAACATCCCGCGTACCATCTGGTGGGAGGACGGCAAGGTCATGCTCATCGACCAGACCCGGCTCCCGCTCGTGGGCGACGTGCTGGTCTGCAATACCTATGAGGGCGTCTGCCTTGCCATAAAGTCGCTCGCGGTGCGCGGCGCGCCCGCGTTAGGTGTGGCCGCCGCTCTCGGTATGGCCCTCTGGGTGACCGAGGACTCCTGGGACATCTACGACCACCGCGAGTTCCTGCGCGCGCTCGACCTCGCTGCGCACGAGATCACGTCCACGCGCCCGACGGCGACCAACCTGTTCTGGGGTGCCGAGCGTATTCGCCGCCTCGCGCATGACAACAAGGATCTGCCGTTGGACGAATTGCGCGAACTCATCGTGCAGGAAGCCCTCGCGATGCAGGCCGAGGACGAGGAGCGCAACCGGGCCATCGGCGCGCACGGTGCCGAACTGCTTGCCGAGGGCTCGCGGGTGCTCACCCACTGCAACGCCGGCTCTCTCGCGACCGCGTACTACGGCACCGCGCTCGGCGTCATCTTCACCGCACACGAGCAGGGCAAGATCGAGCGTGTGTGGATGGATGAGACTCGCCCTGTCCTACAGGGTTCGCGCCTGACCGCATGGGAACTGCGGGTCGCCGGCGTTCCGTCGACGCTCATCACCGACAACATGGCGGCGAGCGTTATGAAGGCCGGCGAGGTCGACGCCGTCATCGTCGGTGCGGACCGCATCGCCGCCAATGGCGACGTTGCCAACAAGATCGGCACGTACGGCCTGGCCGTGCTCGCGAAGGAGCACGGCATCCCGTTCTACGTCGCTGCACCGACCTCGACCGTCGACCTCACTATCGAGACCGGTGACGAGATCGTAATCGAGGAGCGCGATCCGCACGAGGTCGCCGGTTTCACCGTCTCGGGCATGATGGAGCCGGACTCCGAGGTCTCGACCCGCGCGTTCGATATGCTGACCGAGGAGGGTCCCTACACGCTGCCGCTTCTGCGTGGGCACCAGATGCAGATCATGCGCAAGGGCGGGGCCTACCAGTTCGACGGGTGGTTCCGCGTCGCGCCGCCCGACGTCGACATCTTCAACCCCGCCTTCGACGTGAGCCCCGCTAAGTACGTCACAGCGATCATCACCGAGTGTGGTATCGCGCGGCCCGACTACGCAGAATCGCTCTCGGCATCGTGTTCCGGGGCCGGAGGGCTCGACGAACTGCGTCCACGATAGGCTAGGCAGATGGACACCGCGGAGCTTGCTCGCATCGTCCTGACCCTCCTGTCGATTGTAGGCGTGGGGTGGCTCCTGCGCGCCACGGGGATACTCTCGGCTGACGATGCCCGACCGATTCATGCGGTCATCATCTACGTCGGGTTGCCCGCTCTCACCTTCCGCGCGGTGCACCCCGCGCCGCTCGGGCCCGAACTCGCTGTCATCGCCGGTATCGCGTGGGCGGTCTTCGCCGTCACCGCAGCAGTCGCGTGGCTTCTGGCCCGCGCCATGCGTTTGCCGAGGCGGGTCGCGGGCGGATTCATCCTCGCTGCCGCACTCGGCAACACCGGCTACATCGGGTACCCGGTGTCCCAAGCCATTCTCGGGGACGAGGGTCTTGTGCGCGCGATCTTCTACGACGTGTTCGGTACGGTCGGAGCGCTCCTAATGGTGGGGCTGCTGATCGCACAGCGTTACGGTGACCGTGTGGGACCGCCCCTGAACCTGTTCCACGAGGTGGCGCGCTTCCCGGCTGTGCTCGCGCTCGTCGCTGCATTCGTTCTGCGGCCCTTCCCGGTTCCGGAAGTGGTCAGATCCGGTTTGGGCGCGCTTGCTAGCCTGGTCGTGCCCTTGATCATGCTCTCGGTAGGCCTGAGTCTTGAGGTGCGGCGACTAGCCGACCGCCCGCTGGCGCTTGGGGCGCTCGGAGTAGTGCGGCTGCTGTTCGCGCCCCTGGTGGCCCTGGTCATCGGCGGTCTGCTCCTCGATGAGCCGGCCGCGGTGCGACTCGTCGCGCTTCAGGCCGGCATGCCGACGATGATGCTCTCGATCGTGATCGGGGGACGATTCGGGCTGGACACGGAGTTCCTCGCAGCCGCCGTTGTGCTCACGACGATGGCGTCGGTGGTCACCATCCCGCTCGTGCAGCTCATCGCGGGCTAGCGGCCAGGCGGGCGCACAGCGGGCCGCGACGGCCGGGGAGCTCCCGGGTCGGAGGGGCGTCGCGTCTCATGGTGTGGTTGAGCCTGCTCGAGCTGCTGCTCCCGACGCGATGCGCGGGATGCGATCTGCCCGGGGACCTTCTCTGTGACGAATGCCGCGCGGCGCTGCCGCTCATCGAGACCCGGTGGGCGTGTCCACGGTGTGGGGCACCCTTCGGCCATCTGGTGTGCACCGAATGCTGGCGCGCCGAGCCTGCGTTTGCGGCAGGCGTATGCGTGGGTTCTCTGGCTCCGCCGCTTTCGCGCTGCGTCTCGCTCTACAAGGACGCGGGGGAACGTCGCCTCGGAACGCTCCTCGGCGATCTGCTCGGCGCGGCTGTCGGAGCCTGGGGCGGGTGGCCCCAGGCGGTGGTACCGGTGCCTGCGTCCGACTCGGCACTGCGTACGCGGGGATTCGACCACACGGCTGCCATCGCCCTCCGTGTGGCCGAGTCACTCGAGGTCCCGCTCCTGCAGGCGCTCGCCTGCGCTGGCGCGCGCGACCAGCGAGCTCTCAGCCGTGTGGAGCGTCGCGCCAACGTTGAAGGAGCCTTCGTTGCGGCTTGCGCAGCCCCACTCCCGCCACGCCTGTTGCTGATAGACGACGTGATGACGACGGGCGCCACACTCGATGCCGCAGCCGCGGTCTTGCTAGCCGCAGGCGCCGAGGTCGTCAGGGTCGGGGCAGTCGCCCGTGCGTGGTAAAATACGCCGTGCTTCCACTCGGGTCTGTGGTTGCGGGCGCGCAAGCGCCCTAGTCCATGGCAGGCGCGGCCGAAGGGACCCACGTAAGCCGGGGACGTATGTCCTCGCGCGAGCATGGCGCGCCTTAGGGGTAAGTCGTACCGTCCGACCGCCGGCCCCTAGTGCCAGTGGCGGACGAGAGGGCCGGTAGTGAGATAGCATCAAGCGGAAGCCCCGGTATGCGAGTGTGGGGTCAAAGACCAGGTCAGCCGAGTGGAAGCACCTTGCGGGGAGTCGAGGAGGCTACGGATGCGACTCATGCGGATCGCGCTCATGGTGGCGCTTGCTGCCATGATGGTGGGAGCTGCAGCATGCACGCCAACCGAGGAGCCGGAGCCCAGGCCCGAGGCTAAGGTCTCGCCGCCCGTCATCGGCGAGGAGGGCGTGCTCAGGGTCGGTGTCGACCTCGAATATCCACCGTACAGTGGAACCGACAAAGGCCGTGAAGCAGGCATCGACATCGATGTCGCTGCCGCGCTCGCGAGCGAGCTCGGACTCGATCTCGAACTCGTGGAAATCGCCTCGGCGGAAGCATCGGCCGCCCTGCAGGCAGGCGATGTCGACATCGCGATGTCAGTGCCGTTCACGGAGTCGGCGGTTCTCGGTGCGTCGTTTGCGGGCTGGTACATAGCGAGCGGACCGGCGCTGTTCGCCTCCGTGGAGACGAGTGTCACCCCCGACAGTCTTGGCAGTCTACGCATCGTGGTCCAGCAAGAGTCCGAGTCGTACTGGAATCTTGCATACACGCTCGGGGAGCAGGCGCTGGTAGTCACTGAGACGCTTCGCGAGGCCTTTGAAGCGTACGAGGCGGGTGCTGCTGACGTCGTTGCCGGCGACGCGCTCGTGTGCGCGTATCTGGCGCGTGACTTCGAGGGAATCGTGTTTGCGTCGCAGCTCGAGCCAGCCACGCCGATAGGCATCGTCGTGGCGACCGACGCGACCGAACTCGAGGGCGTCATCAGAGAGGCGCTCGACACGCTTGCCACGAACGGCATCCTGGACACCATCCGTGCGAAGTGGGTAGACGACCTCCCGAGCCTCGAGATTGCCACGGTTGATGGGTCCTGATTGGATACACGCCGTGTCAGCTTGCATGGTGTCGCGGCCTTTTCACATCTTGCAGCGGTTGGTGTATCGTTAATACCTGGTAGTGACACTCGCGCTCACCCGCGCGACGACGACTGACAGAGGGAGGAACGATGCACAAGGCCAGGAAGCTGCTCCTTTTAGCGCTGGCGCTCATGCTCGCGTTCGGTGTCATGGGTCTCGCCGGCTGCGGCGGAGATGATGCTGAGGAGCCGGATGACGGCGACGTCGCTGACTTCACGCTCATCCAGGAAGGCAGACTGATCGCAGGTTCGGACACGGCCTACCCGCCGTTCGAGTTCATCGAAGACGGAGAGGTAAAGGGCTTCGATGTCGATCTCGTTGCGGCGATTGCCGAGAAGCTGGGTGTCGAATCCGAGTTCAAGAGCTATAACTTCGATGCGCTTATCGTCGGCCTTCAGGGCGGCACCGAGTTCGACCTGATCGCCTCGGCAATGACCATCACCGAGGAGCGGGCCCAGCAGGTTGACTTCTCCGACCCGTACATCGACTCGAACCAGTCGCTGACGGTCCGCGAGGACTCCGACATCGAGACGCTGGCTGACCTGGCCGGTGCCAAGATCGGTGTGCAGTCGGGTACCACGGGCGAGGAGTACACTCGCAACAATCTGCCTGATGGCGCCACGGTCGTGCCGTTCGAGAATATCCTCCAGGCCATGCAGGCACTGCAGGCCGGCGAGGTCGACGGTGTCGTCAACGACCTGCCGATTTCGGCCGACATCGTGCTGGATGAGACCCGCGAACTGAAGAT
>JACUUN010000079.1 GCA_014859265.1 Coriobacteriia bacterium | reverse complement strand
TCCCTTCGGCCTGCTCGAGCCGCCCGAGGACTCCCCGGTCGTGCCGCCCGAGGACATCGACATCGTCATCGTGCCGGGAGTCGCGTTCGACGTGGCGTGCTGGCGCGTCGGGCACGGGGGTGGGTACTACGACCGCCTGCTCGGCATGATGGGACGGGCGGTCGCCGTCGGGCTTGCCTTCGACGGGCAGGTCTTCGCCGAGGTGCCCCACGACGACAACGACGTCCGTCTCGACGCGCTCGTCACGCCCTCACGCACGCTGAGGCGCGAGCGCCCCTAGCGCAGCTGGTCGAGCGTCACGAAGAGGTAGCCCTGTGCCTTGAGCTCCTCGATGAGCAGCGGGAGCACCTCGATCGTCTGGCTGCGGTCCCCCCCGCCGTCGTGCAGGAGCACCACCGAACCCGGCCCGATGCTCGAAAGCAAGTACTCCAACATGGACTCGACACCGGGCCGGCGCCAATCCTGCGGGTCGACGTCCCACAATACGAGGTCCATCTTCATGCGCTGGGCTTCCTGGAGCACGCGGGTGTTCATCCCGCCGCCGGGTGGACGGAACCACCTCGGAAGCACGCCCGTGACGTCCCGTATGGTGAGACTGCCGTCGGTGATCTGCCGGCGCGTGATCTCACCGCTCTGGCGCGTCAGCACCGTGTGGTTCTGCGTGTGGTTGCCGATGAGGTGGCCTTCCTCGGTCACTCGGCGGGCAACCGCCGGATAGCGTTCGGCAAGATAGCCGACCAGGAAGAAGTTCGCCTTCACGTCTGCCTCGGCGAGGATGTCGAGTACCTGTTCGGTCTGCCCGGGCCACGGACCATCATCGAAGGTGAGCGCGACCACCTTGCTCGACGGGTCGGGTACCCAGCGACGTACGACCATGGGCTGCGCGGGCTCGACGACCTTGGAGAAGACGATCTTGCCCGAAATCGCGCCCACGGTGTCCTCGCGGACGCCGACCATGCCGGGACTCTCGAGCGAGACGAGCGGGCCATCGCCCACCTTCTCGAGCTCGATCGGGATGGGCGTCTGGGTGACCTCCGTCGTCTCGACGCGGTCCCCGCCGTTGCGCACGGAGACGCGGTCTCCATCCCGGAGCCGCTCGGATGGGAGAGCGGTCTTGCCGTTCACGAAGTACACCGGGGGGCCGCCGGAACCGGTCTCGAGCACGTCTCCGGTCACGTCCAGCAGGTCGCCGGGATGCGGGTCGAGAACATCTCCGGCCACGAGGTCGGCAACGGTTGCACCCATCGGTATCGGATGCGATATGCCCGAGACAGTGACTCTGGCCTGGAATGAAGGGATGGCGACAGCGACAAACGCCGCAGCCACGAGCGCGGCTACGGACAGATAGAGGCGCGAGGGTGCGGCCTCGCTCCTCGGTGGTGTGACAACATAGGACCCCATCTCACCTCGATCACTGCGATATTCGTGCCACCCGCGCGCCCGTGAGCTCGAGCAAGTGCGTAAGACGGATTCGGACCATCGACGACGGCGTTCCGGCAGCGGGATAGACGATATCGAACCGGCCGAGGGAATCGTCGGCAAGCAGCATAAGCCCCACTGGCAGGTCGAACGGCGAGACGCCACCGATCGCAAAGCCCGTGGCCGCCCTGACCGTGTCCGCGTCGGCGAAGTGCGCCTCCGTGGCGCCCGCGAGCGTGGCTATGGCATTCGCGTCCCCTTGCCGGTCTCCGGCCACAAGAGCGAGGACCGGCGTGCCCCCGGCGACGAAAACCAGCGACTTCACGATCTGGCCGAGCTTGCACCCCATCGCGTCGGCAGCCATCTGCGCCGTCTTCGTGGACTGCTCGAACGTCACGATCTCGTCTGCAAGGCCGTGCTCGGCGAGGTAGGTCCGCACGCGGTCGGCCGAGCGCGCCCGCTTGCGCGCAGAGTCAGTGGGGCGGTCGGTCACCGGCTGGAATCCTCTCAGTCGACGGACGGCGTGGGCACCCGACCCGCCCTGCCGAGCGGCAGAAGCAGCGACTCGAGTGCCGCCTCCAGGTTCTCGGTCCATGCTGCGAGCGTACGCAAGTCGAGGCGGAGCAACGGGTAGACGAGGTGCGGCCGTTCGACCATGAAGCCTTGCTCGAGCAGGAATTCGAGATCGGGCATCGGGGTCTCCACAGAGTTTCCCGACACGCTCCCGTACGCATAGACCAGACGCTCGCCCTGCATTTGCAGATCGCGCAGCACGGCCTGAAGCAGTACGCGGTCCAATCCCCTGCGCCGAGCCTCATCTCGCACGTGCAGACAGGTGATGAGCGGGGCGGACGCGTCGGGGGCGCCTACGGGAAGCCGGCGCGCCTGCGGGAAGTACCGGGCCGGCGCGCACTTGATGAAGCCGAGGACGATCTTATCCTCGAGCGCCATCCGCCCGTACTCCCCCCACTCGCGGCGCACGTCCGAGATGCTGGAACGCAACCGTTCCCCATCACACGCGGCACCGCATTTCACGTCGAGAGGCTCAGGGGTCTCCCAGTACGTGCACGCGGCGCAGGGCCGGTCGAGTCCCGCCACGCCGTCCACGGTCAGCGGTCGGAGCCGGCGGCTCATCGTTCGCCACCAGAAACGTCGTCGTCAGCCATGCCTTCCCTGATTCCCTCGGCGAAGCCCCTCCACGAGGAGGTCGCGCGCTTGGCGAGGGAGCTGCGCTTAGCGGCACGCGCGGCCACCACGACCGCGGAGACCGCGCCCTTCGCCGCGCGCTCGGCGGTCACCTTGGCCACTGCGGCGCTCTTGCCCGCGCCCGCAGCCAGACCGCCGCTGAATTCGGGACTGTCCACCGCATCGTCGAGTCGAACCGCGCCCTCGGAGAAGCCCACCACTGACGCTCCGGGTACCTCCCTCACGCCCACAGCGACATCGCTTGTGGACCCACGGGTCAGAACGAGCCGGGAGACACGGCCGTCGGCGGCGAGATCGGCCTCCTTGACCTCACCGAGGAGCGTGCCGGAGGCGGTACGCACCGGCATATTGTGCCAGATAACGACCTGTTCCCAGTCAACACCGGCACGTCTGCCGCCCACCTTCTCGAGGCGGGTCCCCTCGGCGAGCGTCACCTGTTTGGATGAGACCGTGACGCAGGAGCGGGGTACGTAGCGACGCGGGCGCTCCAACAGGTAGCCGAGGGGTCGCATGCGTACCTCGAAGCCCACGAGCAGCGGCTCGGCCGGGTCGAAGAGCGCACGCGCCACCCGCCCCACGGTCTTGCCACGGGCATCCACCACGACCAGATCATCAAGGTCGGTCAGCCGCATACGCTTCCCTGCTCGCGCTCGCTTCATGACCATGCAAGACGAGCCGGCCGTCGCGAACGAGGCCGGCCCGTTTCGATTGAGGCTCAGTCAGAGGATATCAGGACTCGGTCGCTGCTTCCTCTACCGCCTCAACGCTCTTCTTCGCCTTTTCGCCGAGGGAGTCCAGCGCACCCGAGGCCATGCCCTGCGCGGTATCGATGCCCTTCTTCGCGCCTTCGCTCGCCTGCACCACCTTGTCCTTGGCGGTCGGCACGAACTCGCTGACCTTCTCGCGCGCAGACTCGGACGTGTGCTCGACCTGCTCCTTGAGGCGGTCCCGGGCGGCGTCGATCTTGTGACGCAGCTCCTCGGCCTTCTCTGACGCCGCATCGCGACCCGTCTCGTAGACCTCGCTCACGCGGGTGCGGCCGGTCTCGTAGACTTCCTTGCCCTCCTCCATGTAGCGCTGCGCTGCATCGGCGATCATCTCACGGTTCTCCCTGCCGGAACGCGGCGAGAAAAGCAGGCCGAGAACTGCACCGATAACCCCGCCGAGCAGGAACGCACCTACGATGCTGCCACCATTCCTGTCGTGACCCACAAGAAACACCTCCGTCGTCGAGGTCCTGTCGTTACTCCGCCCAGTAGGGGCATCTTGGTATGTACCCGATTCCGGCCGTGCTCTCAGCTATTGCGCGCGAGAGCGGCCCTCACGATTCTTTCTACCACATCTTGGAAGGTCATGTCGGCCGCCTGTGCCGCCATCGGCAGGAGCGAGATCTCCGTCATTCCGGGTGAAGTGTTCAGCTCGAGCACGTAGGGCGTCCCGTCGGCACCCACGACCATGTCGACCCGGCTCACGTCGCGACAGCCGAGCAGCTCGTGGACGTGTCGCGCCAGGTGGACCACCTTGGCCATGACCTCCTCGGCCAGGCGCGCGGGTACGTAGTAGTCGGTCTCCCCTGCGGTGTACATCGCCGAGAAGTCGAAGAGCCCGCTCTTGGCGACGATCTCCACGGGCGGGAGTACCGTGGGCTCGTCGCCCGGACCGTCAAGCACCGAAACAGCAAGTTCCGGTCCGTCGATCCACTTCTCGACGAGCGCCGCCTCACCGAAGGAGAGCGCCGAGAGCAGTGCCTCGGGCAGGACCTCTGCAGACTCGACACGGGCGAGTCCGAGCGCGGAGCCTTGCTTGGAAGGCTTCACGACCACCGGGAACCCGCCAACCGCCTCCGGCACGAGGTCGAGTGCGGTAGCCGCCCCCATCTCCTTGAAGGCGTCGGCGGTGAGCGTGATCCAGGCGGGCGTGGGTATGTCCTCCTCGGCGAAGAGCCGCTTTGCAACCGACTTGTCCCACGCCAACGCAGATGCCGTCACGCCGGGCCCCGTATACGGGATGCCGAGGAACTCGAGCAGCTCCTGGATGGTGCCGTCCTCACCGTACTTACCGTGCAGCGCGATGTAACAGGCGTCGGGACGCTCGGCGCGCAACGTCTGGACGAGGTCGGGCGTCACGTCGAGCGCGAGCACGCGGTATCCGCGCTCGGTGAGCGCCTCGCACACCCGCTTTCCGCTCGCGAGCGAGATCTCCCGCTCGAGTGAGCGCCCGCCCATCAGGACGGCGACCTTCTCCCTCATGCGACCCCCTCGGTAACCGCCGGTAGCGCCCCGGCTGCGATGAACGCCCGGTAGAGCTCGAGCCGATCTTCGATGACCTCCGACAGACGGCGGATGCCCTCGGTGATGGCCTCGGGCTCAGCGTAGCAGAAGGCCAGGCGCATACAGTTGCGCCCGCGCCCGTCCGGGTAGAACGCCGAGCCGGGCACGAACGTGACCCCGTGCTCGACCGCTTCGGCGAGCAGCACGCCTGCGTCGATGAAGGACGGCAGCTCGACCCAGACGAAGAAGCCTCCCTCCGGGCGCGTCCAGCGCACCTCGACCGGGAAGTACTCCTCGAGAGCGGCAAGCATCGCGCCGCGCCGCTCGGCGTAGGTGCGCGTCAATCCCTGGAGCACGCGCCGCCATCGGGTGCCCGCGAAGTACCGCTCGGCGGTGACCTGCGCGAACGCGCTGCCGCAAAGGTCGGCCGCCTGCTTAGCCAGCAGGACCTTGGCCAGTATCGGGCGGGGAGCGGTCATCCAGCCGAGCCGCAGCCCCGGCGCGAATATCTTCGAGAACGTGCCGAGATAGATGACCTCGTCGTCGAGCGCGCGGAGCGGCTTGACGTGCCCGCCCTCGAAGCGCAACCGCCCGTAGGGGTCGTCCTCGATGACCGGGATGTCGTAGGCGCGCGCGAGCTCGAGCAGGCGGCGGCGGCGCTCGGGCAGGAGCGTGACGCCGGCGGGGTTCTGGAAGTTCGGGACCGTGTAGATGAATTTCGCGCCGCGCTCGCCGAGGCGCGCGAGCTCGGTCTCGAGCGCATCGACGCGCATCCCGCCCTCGTCCATCGGCACGCACACGATCTCGGGCTCGTAGGCGGAGAACGCCTGTAATGCACCGACGTAGGTGGGGCCTTCGGTGATGACAACGTCGCCGGAGTCGAGGAAGGTCTTGGCGAGAAGGTCGAGTCCCTGCTGCGCTCCGGCGGTCACGACGATGTCGTCGGCGGACAAGCGCACTCCGATCTCGGCCATGAGCTCCACGATCTGCGCGCGCAGCGCGAGCCGCCCCTCGCTCGAGCCGTACTGGAGCGCGCACGAGCCCTCGTGCATCACGGCCTCGTATGCAGCGGTCGCTGCGGCCTCGGCGGGCACCCGGGAGACCTCGGGCATGCCGCCCGCGAAGCTGATGATGTCGGGGCGGCTGGCGGCGGCGAACAGGTCGCGGACCGCGCTCGAGCGGACCTGCGCCATGCGGTGGGCGTAGCGGCCATCCCACCGGTCGAACACGACTCGTGCGGTACCCATCGGCTCATCCTCTCGCCGAGAACACAAAGCCCCTCCCTGGGATAGGGCGAGGGGCTGGTCGCGGTACCACCTATCTTCGCCTGCTGTCGCTTCGGTGACGCGATCTGCAGGCCTCGTTAGTTCCGGGATACCGGTCCGGCGCCGACCCGCTTCCGGTGCCGCTGAATGTGGCTGCCCTGGCGGGGGACATCGGAGGGGTGGCCGGGCGGATGGCGCCCTCTTCCCTCACGTCCTCGGTGTTGCTATTCGCCCCAGAAGCGGCTCCGGGGTTGGGCGAGAGGATACCACCGGCTGATAGCAAGGGTCAATCGTCGTCGCGGCGGCCGACTCCGGGGTTGGCCGCCACACGGGAGACCTGGCTGCGCTGGCAC
>JACUUN010000016.1 GCA_014859265.1 Coriobacteriia bacterium | reverse complement strand
ACCGAGCGTGGTCCTAAAGCGATACCGCCGCATGCGGTTACTGTCAGAGCATTCCCGCTGCTCGCCTGGCTCTTCCCGGTCGTGGTGGTGTTCGTCATCGTTTCGGAGTTCATCGTATTCGGCCACCGGCGGTCGCACCTGCGTCATGCCGAGGTCGCCGACGCGGAGGGCATGCTGCTGCTGAAAGACCCGCGCGCGATGCTCTCGGCGCTCGAGAAGTGCGTCCGGTTCAACAACTTCGTGCCGACGGTTGGGCCCGGCTACACGCAGCTTTTCTACTGCTGGACGGGGGACTCGTCGACCGACGACGAGCACGACCCCGAGAACCGCCGCATCGCCAGGCTGCGTGAGGTGCTCGGGATAGAGGGGATGGCGCCGCCGGTCGTCGCGCCCAACGAGCCCGTCATGCCTCCGCCCGCCCCGCGACTCGAAGGTCAAAAACCGCTGGCGTCCGTTCGGCCGGACCTCTCACCTCACCGTTTCCGATGACGTGACTCTCCGAGGACTTCCAGGACGGACAGGAGATCGAGGGCGTGCGCTTCGTCGACCCGTTTGTTGCGGACTTCGATCCCGAGTCGCTCCAGGCGGTCCTGCCCGCAGAGCAGGACCGGGACCATCCGCAGTCTCTCAGGAAAGTGGGTGCGATCGCACCCAGATACCCGACGGTACCTGCACCCCCCCCTGGCGGGCCCGTGACACGCTCCAAAGCACCTGATGTTGCACCCTCCTCGGCCACGGTGCTACACTCGCCGCCACAACCGAATATGCGCCTGTGATGGGGAGGAGTACCCCGGACGCGAAGCAGAGAGAGCCGGTGGCAGGTGGAAACCGGCGTGAGCGGCTGGAGGGAATGGACCCCGGAGGCACCGAGGACAAAGGCGTACGCGCCCGCTAGTCCCGGCGGACCCCCACCGATAGAAGGGGCCGGGTATCCGGACCGGAGCACGCGCTTTTGAGACGCGCTCCGCAAGGTCCACGTACTGTCAGGATGAGTGGCCCGCCCCGTATGGGGAGGGCAACAAGGGTGGCACCGCGAGATGACCTCTCGTCCCTTGGGGGATGAGGGGTTTGTTGTCTTCCGGGCTCCGCATCCCGCCGAGGGCGGCCGCACACCGTGCGGTCGGCTAAGCCACCGGTGAGGAGCAGCAGGGCGATGATCGTACCGAGGAGAGAAGAGTTCGCGCGACTGGCGCACGACCACAACGTGGTCCCGGTCGCGCGCGAGGTCTACGCGGACCTCACGACGCCGATCTCGGCGTTCATGGCGCTTGCCGAAGGGGTGGAGCACGCCTTCCTTCTCGAGAGCGTTTCCGGCGGCGAGCGCATGGGCCGCTACAGCTTTCTCGGTGTGGGCGATCGTGAGACCATCACCGCGCACGTCGACGAGGTCGTTGTCGAGAACGGCGGGGTGGTGGGGGAGCGCGCTGCCGACCCGCTCACGGTGCTTGAACGCCGTTTGGCAGCCGGCACCGTTGCCCGCGTGCCAGGGTTGCCACGCTTCGTGGGTGGAGCGGTCGGCTACGTCGGCTACGAGGTGGCCGCCGGGTTCGAGCGGGTTCCGCGCCATGGCACCGAGGTGCCCGTACCCGACATGGCGTTCATGCTTGCCGACATCGTCATCGCCTTCGACCATGCACGCCGCGTCATGCAGGTAATCGCCCCGGTCAGACCCGGAGCCGCGCCTGCAGCCGCCTACGACCGGGCGCTCGGGCGCATCGACGCCGCGCTTCGCCGCATCGATGCAGGACCTCCCGGCGCGCGTCTGGGTTCCGTGGGTGTCGCCGCCGAGGTCCCGCTTGTCGCCGAGACCACGCGCGAGGAGTTCCTCGGCAGCGTGGCGCGCGCCAAGGAGCACATCGCAGCGGGCGATATCTTCCAGGTCGTGCTCTCGCAACGCTTCAGTGCGCCCTACGAAGGCGACGGCCTCGACCTCTACCGCGTCTTGCGCACGGTCAATCCCAGCCCCTACATGTTCTGCCTGCGCACTCGCGACGTCACGCTCGTGGGCTCGAGTCCCGAGCCGCTCGTACGCGTTGAGGGTGATTCGGTGCTCACCCGCCCGCTTGCCGGCACGCGCCCGCGCGGAGCCGATCTCGCCGAGGACGGCAGGCTGCGCGCCGATCTGCTCGCCGACGAGAAGGAGCGCGCCGAGCACGTCATGCTCGTCGATCTCGGCCGCAACGACCTTGGCCGCGTGTGCACGCCGGGCTCGGTCACCGTCGATGAGCTCATGGAGGTCGAGAACTACAGTCACGTGATGCACATCGTCTCCAACGTCACCGGCACGCTCGCACCCGACAAGACGGCGTTCGACGCCTTGCGCGCGACCTTTCCGGCCGGCACGGTGTCGGGCGCACCGAAGATCCGTGCGATGGAAATCATCCGCGAACTTGAGCCTGCGGCCCGCGGCCCGTATGCGGGGACCGTGGGCTACATCGGCCTCGATGGCGCGATGGACATGTGCATCACCATCCGCACGTTCGTCATCGCGGGCGGCCGCGTCTATCTGCAGTCGGGCGCGGGCATAGTCGCCGACTCCGATCCGCAGCGCGAGTACGAGGAGACGCTGCACAAGGCCAAGGCACTGCACCGGGCGCTCGAGTTCGCCGCAGGCATGCACGCCGAGGAGGTCGTCCTGTGATCCTTATGATCGACAACTACGATTCGTTCACCTACAACCTCGTGCAGCTGTTCGCCGCACTCGGTGCCGAGGTGCGGGTCATGCGCAACGATGTGCTAACGGCCGAGCAGGCCATCGCACTCGGTCCCGCGGGCATCGTCATCTCACCCGGCCCGGGCACCCCGCCCCAGGCTGGCATCTCAAAGGACGTGGTGCGAGCGGCGGCCGATGCCGGTATCCCTCTCCTCGGCGTGTGCCTCGGTCACCAGTGCATCGCCGAAGTCTACGGCGGTACGGTCGACCGCGCGCCGGTGCCGGTCCACGGCAAGACCACCGAGGTCCATCACGACGGCAGCGGGGTACTGGCCGGGATGTCCGACCCGTTCACCGCCACCCGCTACCACTCGCTCACTGTCGAAGAGGGCACGCTCCCCGCCGAGCTCGAGGTGACTGCCAGGACGGTCGACGGCCTGGTGATGGCGATTCGTCACCGCGAGCTCCCGCTGCACGGGGTGCAGTTCCACCCCGAGAGCGTGCTCACGCCCGAAGGGGCGGTCGTTCTACGCAACTTCCTCGAGCTTGCCGGAGAGATCGAACCCGCACCCCGCGCCGAAGAGCCCGCCGGGGCGCCGCTGGCTCCTGCCGCGCGGCCTGTGGTCGCGGCAGCGATCGGGTCTGTCACTTCGGGCGGTTCGCTTTCCGAGGAGGAAGCCTACGAGGTGATGAGCGCGGTGATGGATGGTGCGGCGACCGACGCCCAGATCGCCTCGCTCATCACCGCCATCCGGATGAAGGGTGAGAGTGTGGACGAGATCGTCGGCTTCGCGCGCGCGATGCGCGAGCGGGCCGTACCGGTGCGCCCGCGGGCGACTGGGGTCGTCGACACATGCGGTACCGGCGGCGACGGGCTTTCGACCTTCAACATCTCGACCACCACCGCATTCGTCACTGCGGGAGCAGGCGTGCCGATTGCCAAGCACGGCAACCGTGCGGTCTCCTCGGCAGCCGGCAGTGCCGACGTGCTCGAGCAGCTCGGTGTGCGCATCGACCTTGGCCCCGACGAGATGGCACGCTGCATCGACGAGACCGGGGTCGGCTTCCTTTTCGCGCAGTCACTGCACGCGAGCATGCGCCACGCGGCAGGCCCGCGGCGCGAGATCGCCATCCGCACCGTATTCAACGTGCTCGGGCCGCTGACCAACCCCGCCGGGGCGACCCGTCAGCTGCTCGGCGTCTACGCGTCCGAGCTCGTGTCGGTCATGGCCGAGGTCGCAGGGCGCCTCGGTGCCGAGCGTGTCCTCGTCGTGCACGGACATCCTGGCATGGACGAGGTCTCCGCAAGCGGGCCCACGACCATCGGGGAGTACGCGAACGGTGCCGTTCACCTGTGGGAAGTCACGCCCGAGGAGGTCGGCATCGCGCGCGGGACGCTCACGGGCATCGCCGGAGGGGACGCCGAGACCAACGCCGCGATCGTGCGTGCGGTGCTCGGCGGCGAGCACGGGCAGCCCCGCGACGTCGTGCTGATGAACGCCGCCGCCGCGCTACTCGCCGCCGGCCGGGCCACCGACATGGCCGAGGGCGTCGCGATCGCCCGTGACTCGATAGACTCGGGTGCAGCACTCGGGCGCCTCGCGGCGCTCGCGGCGGTCTCGCAGCGGCTCGCCGCAGCTAGGGAGGGCGCGTCGTGACCGGCTTCCTCGACGAGATGATCGCACGGCGCACCGCGCGCATCTCCGCTGAGTGGGTTGGGCTGGCTCCCGCCGACCGCGAGCGCCTCGCCTGCTGTGCACGGGAGCCGCGCCCCTTCGCCGCCGCGCTCTTCGGCCGCGCAGATGTTGCGGTCATAGCCGAGATCAAGAAAGCGTCTCCCTCGGCAGGTCCCATCGCGCCCGAGTGTGAGGCGTCCAAGCAGGCCCTGCACTACGAGGACGGGGGAGCGGCCGCAATCAGCGTGCTTACCGAGCCGGAGGTGTTCGCGGGCTCGTTTACCGACCTCTCCGATGTTGCCGACGCGGTCGATCTGCCGGTGCTCTGCAAGGACTTCGTCGTCGACTCGGTGCAGCTCTTCGTCGCCCGGGGCCACGGTGCTGATGCGGTCCTGCTCATGGTGAGTGTCCTCGAACAGGCCATCGCCGACTACCTCGATCTCGCGTCCACCCTCGGCCTGGAGTGTCTCGTCGAGGTGATCGACGAGGGTGAACTGCACATCGCGCTCGCGGCCGGAGCGACGCTCATCGGCGTGAACAGCCGCGACCTGCGCACTCTCGAGTTCGACGCGGAGCGCGCACATAGGGTGACCGCCCTTTCGGCCGGGGCGGGAGCAACCACGGTGGCGGCGAGCGGCGTGAAGACTAGGGACGACGTCCGCGCTGCCGCTTCGGCTGGGGCGGACGCGGTACTCGTAGGCGAGACGCTGATGCGCGCCGCCTTCCCGGAGGACGTGTTGGCCGATCTCACGGGTGTCGCCAGGGTGGCGGTCATCCGAGGTGCGACGGTGTAGATTCGACGTTTCACGACAGGGATCACAGGAGTAAGGGAGGAGATCGACATGCCAGACAGGACCAGGTTCGTGCTCGACGAGAAGCAGATGCCGACGCGGTGGTACAACATCAACCCCGATCTGCCCGCGCCGATCGCGCCGCCGCTGCATCCGGTGACCGATGAGCCCATCGGCCCGGAGGCGCTCTCGCCGCTCTTCGCGATGGAGCTCATCAAGCAGGAGGTCTCGATGGAGCGCTACATCGAGATCCCCGAGGAGGTCCAGTACGTCTACCGGACGTACCGCCCGGCCCCGCTCAACCGTGCGCGCCAGCTCGAGAAGGAGCTCGGCCTGCCCGAGGGCGTGAAGATCTTCTACAAGTACGAGGGCGTCTCGCCCGCAGGCAGCCACAAGCCCAACACGGCCATCCCGCAGGCCTTCTACAACAAGATGGAGGGCATCGAGCGCATCACCACCGAGACCGGTGCCGGCCAGTGGGGAAGCGCGCTCTCGATTGCGTGCGCGCTCTACGGCATGGAGTGCGTCGTCTACATGGTCGGGATCTCGTACCGCCAGAAGCCCTACCGCCGCATCCTCATGGAGACCTACGGAGCCGAGGTCATCCCCTCGCCGTCGACCCGCACCAAGGCCGGTCGTCACGTGCTCGACCTCGACGCTGACTCGCTCGGCAGCCTCGGCATCGCGATCTCCGAGGCGGTCGAGGATGCCGCGATGCGCGACGACACCCACTACTGTCTCGGCAGCGTGCTCAACCACGTGTGCCTGCACCAGACGATCATCGGCGAGGAGGCCATCCTGCAGATGGAGATGGCCCAGGCCGAGCCGGATGTCGTCGTAGCGTGCATCGGCGGCGGCTCGAACTTCGCGGGCCTCGCGTTCCCGTTCTACAAGCGGCGTCTCGACGGTAAGTCGAACGCTCGCCTTGTGGCAGTCGAGCCGAAGGCGTGCCCGACGCTCACCGCGGGCGAGTACCGCTACGACCTCGGCGACGAGGCCGGCATGACCCCGAAGATGATGATGTACACGCTGGGCCACGACTTCGTGCCCGCCGGCATCCACGCGGGCGGGCTGCGGTACCATGGGGATTCCCCGCTCGTGTCGCTCCTGCGCAAGGAGGATGCGATCGAGGCGGTGGCGGTCCACCAGAATCCGTGCTTCGACGCGGCCGTCATGTTCGCCCGTACCGAGGGCATCCTGCCGGCACCGGAGAGCAGTCACGCTATCCGCACGGCCATCGACGAGGCGCTGGCTGCCCGCGAGGCGGGTGAAGATCGGACGATCCTGTTCGGCCTGTCAGGTCACGGGCACTTCGACCTGGCGGCCTACGAGGCGTACAACGCCGGCACGCTAGAGGACTACGACTTCGCAGCCGGCAGCATGTGCGAGGGCGCCTAGGCGTCGTCGCACAAGGAGAGGGAGCACGGTGCGCAACGTACGGACACGCGTGAAGGTCTGCGGGCTCGCCTCGGCGGTTGATGCCGCCGAGGCGGTGCGCGCCGGCGCCGACGCGCTCGGTGTGGTGCTTGCCGAGTCGCCCCGGCAGGTGACACTCACCGAGGCCGAGGAGATCTTCGCCACCATCCCGCCGTTCGTGGCCCGCGTGGGCGTGTTCGTCGATGCTCCTGTCGACTACGTGGAACGGGCAGTGGCGCGGTTGAACCTTGCCGCTGTCCAGTTCCACGGGTCGGAGAGTGCCGAGTGCTGCGCCGCTGCGCCCGCTCCCGTCATCAAGGCGCTGCGCGTGCGCCCGGAGTTCGATGCAGCCGAGTTCGACGTCTACCGGGGCACCGTGGCCGCGCTGCTCTTCGACACGTACGTTGAAGGTGTTGATGGCGGGACGGGCCGCACGTTCCCCTGGCAGTCAGCGTCCCCGCTGCCTTCGTGGGTGCCGGTGATTGTGGCCGGCGGGCTCAACCCGGTGAACGTGGGCGGGGCCATCCGCACGCTCGGCCCGTACGGGGTGGACGTCTCTTCGGGAGTTGAAGAGAGGCTACGCCAGAAGGACCAGCTGAAGTTGCACGCGTTCGTGGCTGCGGTGCGCGCGGCAGACGAGGAGGTACGACAGTGAGCGACGTGTTCCTGCCCTCGGCCGAGATGGCCTATTCGAGTCCGGATGCGCAGGGGTTCTTCGGTCCGTACGGGGGGACCTTCGTGCCCGAGACCGTCGTCCCCGCGCTTACCGAGCTCGACGAGGCGTTTCGCGAGGCCCTGAATGACCCCGCTTTCACCGGGGAGTTCGGCGAGCTGTTGCAGGACTACGTCGGGCGTCCCACGCCGCTCTACCGCGCCGAGCGGCTCGCAGACGCGGTCGGACTCGGCCGGGTCTACCTGAAGCGTGAGGACTTGAACCACACTGGCGCGCACAAGATCAACAACACCATCGGCCAGTGCCTGCTCGCCCGCCGGATGGGCAAGCACCGGGTCATCGCCGAGACCGGTGCGGGGCAGCACGGGGTGGCGACCGCCACCGCCGCGGCCCTCATGGGACTCGAGTGTTCGGTCTTCATGGGCACCGAGGACATCCGGCGCCAATCGCTCAACGTCTACAAGATGCGCCTTCTCGGTGCCGAGGTCATCCCCGTCGCCGAGGGCACCGGCACGCTTGCTGATGCCGTCACGGCGGCGCTACGCCACTGGGTCGAGCGGGTCGAAGACACGTTCTACGTGCTCGGCAGCGCGGTCGGGCCGCATCCCTATCCGGTCATGGTGCGCGAGTTCCAGAAGGTGATCGGCGAGGAGACGCTCGTTCAGCTGCAGGGGCGGGCGGAGTCCGTGCCCGATGCGGTGATTGCGTGCGTGGGCGGTGGGAGCAACGCCATCGGCATGTTCTACCCCTTCCTGCGCGACCTGCCAGCGGGGAAGCGTCCGCTTCTCGTCGGGGCCGAGGCTGCGGGTCTCGGCATCGAGACGGACAAGCACGGCGCCGCCCTCACGAAGGGCGCACCCGGGGTCTTGCACGGCTTCTACTCCTACCTGCTCCAGGACGACGCGGGCAACCCGCTCGAGGCGTACTCGATCTCGGCGGGCCTCGACTATCCCGGCGTGGGTCCCGAGCACAGCTACCTGAAGGACGAAGGGCTCGTGCGCTACGAGGCCGTCACCGATACCGAGGCGCTCGCTGCGTTCGCCTTGCTCACCGAGATCGAAGGCATCATCCCCGCCATCGAGAGCGCCCACGCGCTCGCGCTTCTGCCGCGGCTTGCATCCGAGCTCGGCCCCGACGCCGTCGTGGTCGTCAACGTGTCTGGCCGCGGCGACAAGGACATGGACATCGTGCGGGAGGCCGGTCTGGGTGGCGAGTGAAGGCGCAGCCCCGCGGGGGCTCGGCCGGGGCTTCCCGGCGGACCGGGCCGCGCTCATCGTCTACCTGATGGCGGGCTATCCCGACCGCGCGACCTCGCTCACCGCATTGCGTGCCGCCGCCCGCGCCGGGGCCGACGTCATCGAACTCGGCGTGCCCTACGGCAACCCGCTCGCCGACGGGCCGGTGATCGCCGAGGCGGCACGTGTCGCACGCGAGGGCGGGTTCGGGCTCGCCGAGTCGATCGACCTGGCCGCGGAGTTCCTCGCGGCCGAGGGTTTGGATGCGCCGCCCATCGCGCTCATGACCTACCTTAACCCCCTGATGCGCATGGGCCTACCGCGCGTTGCGGCAGCGATGCGCGAGGCCGGAATCGCGGGCGTGATCGTTCCTGACATGCCGCCGGAGGCAGCGAGACCCTGGCTCGCGGCGTCGGCGGGGCTCGACACGGTCTTCCTTGTCGCCCCCACCTCGACGTTCGAGCGGCTTGCGACCGTCGGTGCGGCGTCGGCAGGGTTCGTCTACTGTGTATCGACGACCGGGGTGACGGGGGAGCGGGCGGAACTTCCGGCCGAGCTGGGTTCCCTGGTCGAGCAGATCCGCGGCCACACCGCGCTGCCGGTTGCCGTGGGGTTCGGGGTCTGTGAGCCGGCACAGGCTGCGGCCGTCGCCCGCATCGCCGACGGTGTAGTGGTAGGCTCCGCAGTCGTGCGACGGCAAGGCGATCCAGCGGCAGTCGAGGAGTTCGTCGGCTCGCTCGCCAACGCGGTCTTGTTCGCTCGCCTCTAAGAACTCCCTGGAATGCGACGACACCGGCGGGGCTTCCCGACCGGTGTCGTGGGGTGCGGCTCTGAGTGTGTTGTGCTATCGGTAGTGGTGCACGACCTGCACTTTGTATCCTGCCCCGTTGCACTCGGGACACTTCTGGTGCTTGGCGCCCTCGGGCTTCTCGACCTTGACGTACCGGTCGCCCCGGCAACGCGGACATGTTTGCTTGCGTACCATCGGACTACCTCCACACGAGGTGTAGTGCTTGCATTACACCATACCTCGGCATCTATCGGTGCAAACATTAGCACGGCTTAAGCTTGCAGGACAAGAGGTATGTTTTGTGTGATTCTGTTCACATAGTATCGAGCAGAAAACACGCCATGGTGCCGTGTCGCACACCCACGAAGGCCCGGACCGTGTCGGCCCGGGCCTTGGAGGTTCCAGCCGGTTCCTCTTAGTGGTGCGCGGGAAGCTCGCCCGATGTGTGCGCCGTGACCTCTATCTTGTGGGTCTCAGCGTGGCAGGGTGCGCCTCCGGGCACCCGGACCTCGAGGATGCCGTCGCGGTAGTCCGCCGTGATGGTCTCCGGGTCGACGCCTGTCGGCAGGCGCAGGCTCCGCTCGAAGGAACCGTAGGAGGTTTCGCGGACGAGGTAGTCCTCCTCCTCGATCTTCTCCTCGGTTCGCCTCTGGGCCCTGACGGTCAAGACATCGTCGGTGACCGAGATGTCCACGTCATCAGGGGAGATGCCCGGCATCTCCGCTTTGATCATCAGGTCGTCTCCACGCGAGAAGACGTCGATGCTCGGCATAGTGCGAAGCTTCTCTCCGTCGCCTCTACGCAGAGGCGCGAAGCCGAGGTCGCCGAAGAGGCGGCCGACGTCGTGCTGGAGGTCCATCAGATCGCGGAACGGGTCCCATCTGACAAGGGATGCCATGTGTCACACCTCCGTTCTGCTACTCGTGGGCCGCAAGGGGCCACCCTGCGGCCCTGAACACATTTCCTCACTTCTATATACCCACTATACGTGCAGGTCACAGTGGCAATAGCTGGGAATCAAGCTCCACCGGTAAGCGCTCCGAGGTGCTATGCTGTGCGATGCCGGAAGGTCCGGTACAGGCCGGTATGGAGGGTGCCCGGATGCGCATCGCCCTTGCACAGATCGATACCGTTGTCGGTGACATCACGGGCAATACCGGCCGCGTGCTCGAGGCGCTTGCCGAGGGCGAGCGGGCCAGGGCCGACCTGATAGTAGTGCCGGAGCTCGCGCTGACCGGATACCCACCGGAGGATCTCCTCGCCAAGGCGCACTTCATCGAAGACAACCTCGACGCACTCGAGCACGTAGCTGCTTCGTGCACCTCTGTCGCGGCACTGGTCGGCTTCGTCGATCGCAGCGACGGGGTCCTGCACAACGCTGCGGCTTTCTGCCGTGAGGGCAAGGTCGCCCACGTCTACCGGAAGCGCCTGCTGCCGAACTACGGTGTCTTCGACGAGGAGCGGTACTTCGAACCCGGACAGACAGCACTCTTGGCGGATCTCGGAGGTCTCGCGGTAGCGCCGACCATCTGCGAGGACATCTGGATGCCCGGTGTGGCGGCAGAGGCGGCCGGCGCGGGGGCAGCACTGGTCGTCAACATCTCGGCATCGCCGTTCCACATTGGGAAGGGTGCCGATCGTGAGGCGATGCTCCGGGCGCGGGCAGCCGACAACGGCGTCTGGCTCGCGTACTGCAACCTCGTCGGCGGTCAGGACGAACTCGTCTTCGACGGCCGCTCGGTCGTGATCTCACCCGCAGGAGAGGTCGTGGCACGCGCGGCGTCATTTGCCGAGGATCTCGTCGTGGCGGACATTCCTCCGGCGGCCGAAGCGCCGGCTCCACACCTCGCAGCCATGCCAGGCGGTCCGGAAGAGATCTACGGCGCGCTCTGCCTCGGCCTCGGCGACTACGTGCGCAAGAACGGTTTTTCCGACGTTGTCATCGGGCTGTCCGGCGGGATCGACTCGGCTCTCGTAGCCGCCGTGGCGGTCGATGCTCTGGGACCCGACTGCGTTCGCGGGGTGACGATGCCGTCGCGCTACTCCTCGGCGGGAAGCGTCGAAGACTCGCGCGCGCTCGCGTCCAACCTCGGCATCGACTTCATTGAACTCCCCATCGAGCCGCCGTTCTCAGCCATGCTCGATACCCTCGAGCCGCTTTTCGAGGGGCTTACGACCGATGTGACCGAGGAGAACCTGCAGGCCAGAGTACGCGGGACGCTGCTGATGGCGCTCTCGAACAAGTTCGGTTGGCTCGTGCTCGCGACCGGCAACAAGAGCGAACTCTCGGTCGGTTACTCGACGCTCTACGGCGACATGGTGGGCGGGTTCGCCCCGCTCAAGGACGTCTTCAAGACCCGTGTCTGCGAACTCGCGCGATGGTGTAACAGGAACGGTGAGGTCATACCGCGCTCGACCCTCGAGAAACCGCCGAGTGCCGAGCTGCGGCCCGACCAGACCGATCAGGACACGCTGCCGCCCTATGACGTCCTCGATGCGATACTCGCTGCCTACGTCGAAGGTGACCTGTCGCGCGAGCAGATCGTCGAGCAGGGCCACGACGTGTCCACGGTCGAGCATGTGTGTCGCATGGTCGACGCCTCCGAGTACAAGCGCCGCCAGGGCCCCCTCGGGATCCGCGTCACACCCAAAGCGTTCGGCAAGGACCGCCGGATGCCCGTGACGAACCGGTACCGGGGCTGAAAGCCATCGGATGAGGCGCTCGCTGGGTGCCTTGTGACCCTGGCAAACAGGCCCCCGTTCGCCTACCCTGTAAAGAGCACCCTCGCACCTGGGCGGGGCGTGTCGGCGGTGCCCGAAAGGGCGTTGCGCTCAGCGTTCTGCACAGACTCGAGGAGGGGTCCCAGATGCCCAGCATCACGCGCGATCAGGTTCGTGTGCCAGCCGATGTGCCTGCCGAGGCTCGCGAACTCTACATCGAAAGCTATCTGGCCGCCACCCGCGGCACCGGCAGGCTTATGCTTTTCGCCTGCGACCAGAAGATCGAGCACCTCAACGACGACTTCTACGGGGAGGGCATCGCGTCGGAGGATGCCGAGCCCGAGCACCTGTTCCGTATCGGTTCGCAGGGTGTCACCGGCATTCTCGCTGGTCAGCGGGGACTGATCGCCAAGTACGCGGCGGACTACCCGAACATCAACTACCTCGTGAAGATGAACAGTAAGTCCCACCTCGTGAAGACGAGCCAGGACCCCGCTAAGCACCAGGACGACCCGTACTCGCCACAGCTCTACGACATCCAGGCGGTCGCCGACATGCGCGACAACGGCGTCAACGTCGTCGGCATCGGCTACACCATCTACATCGGTTCGGAGTACGAGTCCCAGATGATGATGGAAGCCGGTCAGCTCATCGCAGACGCGCACGCGCTCGGCATGATCGTCGTTCTCTGGATGTACCCGCGCGGTAAGGCTGTGGTCAACGAGAAAGACGCCCACCTCATCGCTGGCGCCGCCGGTGTCGCGGTCTCGCTCGGCAGCGACTTCGTCAAGGTGAATCCGCCCAAGGGCACCGAGGACGCCTCCTCGGCCGAGCTCCTCAAGGAAGCCTCGCTCGCCTCTGGCCGCACTGGCCTCGTGTGCGCGGGCGGCTCAACCGTCGATGCGAAGACCTTCCTCACGCAGCTCTGGGAACAGATCCACGTGGGCGGTGCGACCGGCAACGCGACCGGGCGCAACATCCACCAGCGCCCGCTCGATGAGGCGATCCGCTTGACGAAGGCGATCAGCGCCATCACTCTGAGCGACTACAGTGCCGACGACGCGCTTGCGGTGTTCGAGGGCACAGAGGAGTACTCGCTGTAGCGAGGATGCCGGTTCTCCCGAGCCGGCCGACCACGGGGCATAGATGTCGATTTCAGACTGGTTCAAGGCGCGTGAAGCGCGGCGCTACACGACCATCAACGGAGAGCGGGCTGCCGGGAGCGAGGTCCCTGACGGCGTGTGGAGCACGTGCTCCGCATGCAAACGCATCGTCTACGAGGGCCAGCTCGTCGAGTACCTGAGGGTGTGCCCGCACTGCGGGCACCACTTCGACCTGAACGCGTTCGAGCGGATCGGGCTTCTCGCCGATCCCGAGAGCTTCGACGAGTTCGACGCCGGGGTCGGCTCGACCGACCCGCTCGGCTTTGTGGCGGCCAAGCCCTACACCGAGAGCCTGGAATCGGCCCGGGAGCGGTCCGGCCTGACCGAGGGCGTGGTCGTCGGCCGCGCGACCGTCGGCGGGCACCCGGTCGTGCTCGGGGCGATGGACTTCCGCTTCATCGGCGCCTCGATGGGCTCTGCGGTTGGCGAGAAGATCGCACGCGCCTTCGAGCTCGCGCTGGACGAACGCCGGGCTGTCGTGCTCTGCACCGCTTCCGGCGGTGCCCGTATGCAGGAGGGCATGCTCTCGCTGATGCAGATGGCGAAGACGTCTGCCACCGTGCGCCGCCTGGCCGAGGCGCGGCTGCCCTACATCTCGGTGCTCACCAACCCGACGATGGGCGGGGTGACGGCATCCTTTGCCGTGGTGGCCGACGTGGTGCTTGCCGAGCCCGGCGCGCTCGTGGGCTTCGCCGGCCCGCGCGTCATCGAGCAGACGATCAAGCAGCATCTCCCGAAGGGCTTCCAGTCCTCGGAGTTCCTGCTCGAGCACGGCATGGTCGATGAGGTCGTGCCGCGCGGTCAGCTCACGGCCCGCGTCACAACGCTCCTCGACTATCTTGCCCGGGGAGGTGAGCGTGCATGACGCGGCGCTACGTGATGGAGTTCGAGCGCCCGCTTGTCGAGCTCGAGGCGAAACTCGAGGAGCTCCAGCGACTCGACCTGACGGCGAACCCGGAGCTCGTTGCCGAGGTCGCTACAGTGGCCGAGGAGATCGAGGCGCTGCGCGAGAGCACCTATGCGGACCTCTCCGCGTGGGACCGGGTGCAGATCAGCCGCCATCCCGACCGCCCGAAGGCGCAGGACTACCTGGCTGCGGTCTTTACCGACGTCGTCGAGTTGCACGGTGACCGTGCCTACGGGGACGATGAGGCCATCGTCGCCGCGCTCGCGACCGTCGACGGGCATCGCGTGGCGGTCCTCGGCCACCGCAAGGGGAAGAACACGCGCGAGAACATCGCGCGCAACTTCGGCATGCCGCACCCGGAGGGCTTCCGGAAGGCCATGCGCATCATGCGGCTCGCCAACAAGTTCGGCCTGCCGCTCGTTACCCTCATCGACACGCCCGGGGCCTTTCCTGGCATCGAGGCCGAAGAGCGCGGACAGGCCTGGGCCATCGCCGAGTCGCTTGCACTGCTCTCCGGGCTTCGGGTGCCGGTGGTCGCGGTCGGTATCGGGGAGGGTGGCTCTGGCGGCGCGCTCGCTATCGGCTTCGGTGACCGCCTGATCATGCTCGAGAACGCGTACTACTCGGTTATCAGCCCCGAGGCGTGCGCGTCGATCCTGCACAAGGACGCGGGCAAGGCCTCAGAGGTCGCGACGTGTCTCGCCATGACCGCCGCGGACCTGGCCGGGCTCGGTATCGTCGACGAGATCATCTCCGAGCCGTCAGGCGGGGCGCACCGGCAGCCGGAGGAGGTGTTCGGTGCCGTGAGAGAGCGCGTCTCCTCGGCCCTGACGGCACTTGCGGGCGCCGATCCGAACGAGCTTGTGCGCTCCCGATACGAGCGGCTCCGTTCAATCGGCGTCATAGAAGAGGGCTCAGGGTAAGTACCAACCCGAGACCGGCTTCATCACTTTGGGGGTGTTGCGCGTGACGTTCAAGCACGACATCAAGCGGGTAGGCATGCTCTTCTCCGGGGGTCCCGCTCCGGCGGCGAACGCCGTCATCTCTGCGGCCACCCTGAACTTCCTGAACTCCGGGATTTCAGTGTATGGGATCCTTGACGGTTACGAGAACCTCGAGCGCTACTCGCCAGAGAGCCCGCTTATCGACGGCGAGCACTACCTGTGCCTGCGCCGCAACGATGTCACCCATATACGCAACCACAAGAACATCGTCCTGCGCACCTCGCGCGCGAACCCCGGCAAGAAGATTACGGCCCTCGACGATCTCAGGGACTCCGAGCGCAATGCGAAGCTGCGTGCCGTCTACGGCGCTTTCGATTCGCTCGGCATCGACGCGCTCGTCTCCATCGGAGGCGATGACACGCTCAAGACGGCGAACTACCTCTACCGCATGCAGGAGGCCGTCCCCGATGTGAGGCGTCTGGCCGTCGTCCACCTGCCCAAGACGATCGACAACGACTACTTCGGCATCGACTGGACGTTCGGGTTCTTTTCGGCCGCCCACTTCGCGGCTGCCGAGATTCGCAACCTCGGCGCCGACGCCCGCTCGACGCAGGTGTGGTACGTGCTGGAGATCATGGGGCGCAAGGCCGGGTGGCTTACGTACGCCTCGGGTATCGCGGGAGAGGCCACGCGCATGCTCTCGGTCGAAGACTTCGACGCGGATTTCGACGTCAGGGCGACCGCCGAGGAGATGGTCGACCTCGTGTTGGCTCGCGAACACGATGGCCGGCGACATGGCATCATCTGCGTGGCCGAGGGCCTGGCTGACCTGCTGCCCGACAACCAGAGGCCGCAAACGGTAGACGAGCACGGCAACATCCAGCTCGGGGCGGCACACGTCGGCAAGACGCTCGCTGAGGAGATGGAGCGCGTCTACGTCGAGCGCACCGGGCGCGGCGTCAAGGTCCGTCACAAGCAGATCGGCTACGAGACGCGCTGCGCTGAGCCGAGTGCGTTCGACGTGCTGCTCGGCACGCAGCTCGGCGTTGGCGCGCACCGGGCCATCGTCGAGGAGCGGCTGTCGGGGCACATGGTAAGCGTCGAGAAGCAGCTGGAACTCAAGTACGTTCCCTTCGATGATCTCATCGATCCGGAAACGCTCAAGACGAGGGTACGGCTCATCGAGCGCGAGAGTGACTTCTACCGGCTCGCACGCTCGCTCGAGTACCAGAAGAGGGTGCACCCCGAGCCGGAGTGCTGACGGGATCTTGAACGTGCGGCCGCCTACACGTGGCTGCTGCCAGAGGAGGCGGCGTGAAGGAGTTCGACCCGATTATCGGCTGTGAGACCATCGAGCGGTTCGCTGCGGTCGGGCGCGACCTGTTCGTGAGCGGCGCGGTGTCCAGCCATGGCGGCAACCTCTCCGAACGCCACGGCGACCGGATCGTCATCACGCGCAGGGGCTCTATGCTCGGGCGCCTCGGCGAGCACGACGTCGTGTGGACGGAACTTGCCGCGTGCGAGCGCGATGACGAGTGCAGCCGCGAGATCGTCGTCCACCGGGCCATCTACGAGGCCACGGATGCACGGTCTATCGTGCACGCCCACACCGTGCACACGGTGTGGCGCTCGATGATTTCAGACGCGATAGAGCCCATCGACTCCGAGGGGCGCTACGTGCTCGGTACCGTACCGGTCGTGGAGGCGGTCGAGACGATCGCCTCTGCCGAGGCAGGCGAGTTGCTGGCCGAAGCGCTCAAAGAGCACCCCGTCGCCGTCCTGCGGAGTCACGGCCCGTTTGCGAGGGGTGCGACCCTCGAAGAAGCCTTCTACCACGTGAGCGCGCTGGAGGCGTCATGCCAGCTGCTCGACCTGCGGGACGGCGCGCGGAGCTAGCCTCGATGCGCCACACCGATGTCTCACCGTGTCGACTGCGTTGTTGGGCCACGCGGTGCGAGTTCGACGCGGTCGCGCCCAAGCCGTTTGGCGCGGTAGAGAGCCTCGTCGGCGCGCTTGAGGAGCATGTCCGCCCTGTCCTCCTCGTCACCGAGCTCGGTCACGCCGCCGCTTACCGTGACCTCGATCGGCTCGTCGCATGTGTCGACCGGTGAGCCGCCCACGGCCAGGCGCACCCGCTCTGCCAACGCGACCGCGTCATTCAAGCAGACGCCAGGCGCGATGATGAGGAACTCCTCCCCTCCCACCCGAGCGACGGTGTCATACTCGCGCACCACCTCAGCCATCTTCTCGGCGACGTGCTGCAGGACGTCATCACCTACAGCGTGGCCGTGGGTGTCGTTGATCGTCTTGAACCGGTCGAGGTCGAGCAGGGCTATGGAAAGCGGCTCGCCGCTCCGATGCGCGCGTGCGATCTCCTCGGACAGGCGGGCTATCGCCATCCAACGGTTATCGAGCCCGGTGAGGGCGTCGGTGGCGGCCATGAGTTCGACATGGGCGTTCATCCCATTGAGGCGCGACTGGTAGCGCCGGATGAGTCCCCGTGTCGAACCGAAGACCAGACCGCTCAACAGCACGCCGAGCACGCCGAGGATCCACGCGTCGCGGACCATGACGCTCCGGATGCCCGCGTACGGGATGACCACGCTGATGCCGCCGCGGAGATCACCGGCCTCGTAGCCCTGCGCGGCATGACATTCGAGACAGCTCTCCTCGACGTAGAGCGGCTCCATGTAGCGGAAGACCGGTCTCCCATCGATCGTCTCCACACCGCTCACCGAACTCTCCCCGCGCGCGAACGCAGCGAGAGCCGAAGCCTCCCAGTCGTCGGGCGCGTTGGACCGATTGACGTAGCGGTCACTCGTCAGAAAGAAGGTGACCCCGTTGTCGCCACGGGTGATATCGGCGACCTCGCGCGTCATCATGGAGGGGTTGCGCATGGTGAGCACGCGACCGTCTGCCGTGACGATATCGGGTTCGACTCCCAGGTCGCGCAGGAACGGATTGCTCTCGACGCCAGGCGCCTTCAAGACATACACCCCGCCATGCAACGCGTTCCAGGCGCGTGCCGAGGCCACGAAGTCGAGGTAGCTGGCCGCTTGTTCCTCCAGCTGGCCCCACACGCGGTAGCGGGTGTATCCCACGACGGTGAGGTATGCGATGAGGACGAAAAGGCAGAGCACGACAGCGATTCTGTGGGTGAACGTACGGGCCTCCACCATCCGCTCGAGCAGGAGCGGCCCATTCGGGCCGCTTGCGTGCGGCTGATCGCCTCTCTGCGATATGTGCGCCGAAACATTCATGATGAGTCCTTTATCGACATCGGAGGCAGATGCTGTAAGACATCCACCCGCGAGGGGTGACGGAGGGGGTGCAGAACTCCGTCGGGTTAGTTGGTGCAATTGTTCCAACTAACCTCGATATTTCGCGAAGGTCCCCGGCAGCGGCGCGCTTCACGACTCGTTTCGTGACGGCAGGCTTCGGGGACACGTACTATCGAGTGCCGATAGACTCTCAGGGATTGCATCGACGGTAAGGAGCTGAGCGCGTGGCCGAGAGCAACGAACCCGAGATACCCGACTTGCATCTGAGCAGATCGCTCGAGAAGCCATCGCTGCTCGAACAGGTCCAAGGCGCAGAGACGGAGTTCCTTGCCGGCAAGCGCCAGCACGCGGACAACGTGGAGAGCGCGGTCAGGTTCTTCCTGGAGTTCCTGCGGGGCTTCGAGTTCCTCTCGATCGAGGAACCGACCGTGACCGTCTTCGGCTCGGCCCGCTTCCCGGACGGCCACCGCTACTACGAGTTGGCCCGCGAGATGGGCCGAGCGCTTGCGCGAGCTGGTTTCGCTGTCATGACAGGCGCCGGTCCCGGCATCATGGAGGCGGCTAATCGTGGGGCGAAGGAGGAGGGCGGGCTGTCGATCGGCGCGAACATCCACCTGCCGACGGAACAGCACGCCAACCCCTACGTCGACCGCCTTATCGACTTCGAGCACTTCTTCGTGCGCAAGGTCATGCTCGTGAAGTACTCGTGCGCGTTCGTGATCATGCCCGGCGGCTTCGGGACGCTCGACGAGCTCTTCGAGACCCTCACGCTTATCCAGACCGGCAAGATGGTCGACTTCCCGGTCGTGGCGCTCAGCTGCGAGTTCTGGGACCCGCTCATCGAGTTCTTCCGGGCGAAGCTGGCGGCCGAGGGCACTATCCACGTCGAGGATATCGACCGGATATTCGTCACCGACTCGGTCGACGACGCCGTGCGCTTCATCAGCGAGCATCCGAGGAGCTGCAACCGCCGCGGCGGAAGAGTACCGCCTGTCGCATGAGGGGGACTCCTTCCTCGCGGCGCTCCAGTATGCGGTTGGTGACCCCGGGCGCGCCGACGTGAGCGTCATCACGGTGGCGCCGGGGAAACGCTCCTCGAAATCGAGGATGTTTCGGGCGGCCTCCGTGGGTGACGGCAGCTCACTGCTGCTCGTACCGGGACTCCGATGGGAACCATACGGATAGCAGCCGAGGAGAGGCGGGCACGAGCGTGGACGAGAGGCGACCGAGCAGCCGGCAGATAGTGGCAGTCTACCTCGCTTCGGGTGGGCTGTTCACGCTGGCGGCCTCGCTCATCTGGGGCGTGAACACGCTCTTCCTTCTCAACGCGGGACTCGACATCTTCCAGGTGATGCTCGTCAATGCCGCATTCAGCGCGGGCCAGGTGATATTCGAGGTCCCGACCGGTGTGATCGCTGACACGATTGGGCGCAAGGCATCGTACATGGTCGGAATCGGGACGCTTCTGGTCGCAACACTCCTCTACGTCGCCTCGGCGGAGTACCAGTGGGGCGTGTGGGCGTTCGTGGGCGTGTCAGTTCTGATCGGGTTCGGGTTCACCTGTCAGACGGGCGCCGTAGACGCCTGGCTCGTCGACGCGCTCAACCACCTCCGGTACGAGGGCCTTCACGAACAGGTCTTCGCTCGCGCCGGCATGGTCTCGGGTGGTGCGATGCTCTTCGGCACTCTCGCGGGGGGCTTCCTCGGCCAGGTGAACCTGTCCGTGCCCTACCTCGTGCGCTCCGGCATCCTCGCCCTGGCTTTCGTATTCGTGGCGTTTGGCATGCAGGAGGTGGGATTCACTCCGCGGCCGCTGAAGTGGGGGCGGTTCGGGGCGGAGACCCGGGTGATCATGCACGCAGGCGTCGAGTACGGGTGGCGCCACCGGGTCGTACGCCCACTGTTGTTCGTCTCCGCGGCGCAGGGCGTCTTCATGCTGTACTTCTTCTACTCCATGGCACCGTTCGCGCTGGACTTGCTGGGACGCCCGGATCTGGTGTGGGTCGCAGGTGCGCTCGCTGCCTACTTCGGGTTGGCGGGCATCATCGGCAACGCGCTGGTCGGACCGGTCATGCGCTCGCGCAGCGGCCGGAGGTCGGCCCCGACCGTGCTCGCGGTGTTCGCGGCGGTGACGGTGGTGGCCGCGGCTGCGGTCGGAGCGATCGGGCTCCTCACGCCCGAGGGGGGCAGCCTGCTCTCGTTCGCTCTGGCGGTCACGGTGGCCGGCGCGTTCTGGGGTGCGCTGTTCGGCGTAGCAGGCCCCATCCGACAGGCGTACCTCAACGAGCACATCCCCTCGGCGCAGCGCGCAACAGTGCTCTCGGTCGATTCGTTCTTCGCGGAAGCGGGGGGGATGGCCGGACAGCCTGGCCTCGGGTGGCTCGCCCGCGCGTCCTCGATACCCGTGGGCTATCTGGCCGGTGCGGTCTTCATGGGAATCGCTGTCCCTCTCTACCGGATGTCGGGATGGGCTGCCAATGAGCAGGAGACCGAGCTGACAGAGAGCTCACCTGCCGGGGAGTGATGGTGCCCGGGGCGGGAATCGAACCCGCACGGCCTTGCGGCCACCGGTTTTTGAGACCGGCGCGTCTGCCTGTTCCGCCACCCGGGCCGGGGTGCGTCGCTCGCCGATTGTACCGGAGCACCGGTGAGGCCGCCACCGCGCACGGATGGCGTCACCGCGGCTCGTGGGGGGGGGTGTTCGGGGACGTCATGCCGCATATCTAGGTCTATACTCTCCCTATGTCCAGACGCCACGACATACTCGCCGCAGCCGACCCCGTGGTCAAGCGCCACCTCGGCAACGTAGCCGACAACCTTCAGCTCGTGGCCGACCTCGGTTACGGCGATGTCGCGCTGGCGGTCATCAATCCGGACGACGTCCTGACGGTCGCGGCTGACGCACGTCCGGTCACCGCGGTAGCCGCGCTGGCAGCGTCGAGAGCCGGCGCGGCGCTCTCCGCAGACCGAGAGGCCGAAGCGTATGAGGCCGCGCGCCTCGGCCGTCTCGTACAAGGTACCAGGCGGCGCATCACCCGGGGGATCTCCTTCACCTCGGCGGCGTATCCGGTCGGACCGCCCGGCAGCCCCTACGCGGTGATCGTCCGCAACGTGACTCTTCAGGTCCTCGACGCGCCGGGCGCGATGGAGACGCAGTTCATGCGGGCCGCTGAGGACCTTCTGACCGTGCTCTGCGCAGCCCCTCTCGAGACCGCCGAGGGCGAGGCCTTCTCCACCATGCGCGTCGCCGGTGACGGCGTGCTGCGACTCGACAGCGAGGGGCGGGTCGCGTACGCGAGCCCTAACGCCGTCAACATCATGCGGCTTGCCGGCTTCGAGGGCGGGATCCCCGGCACCGTCGCGACGCGCCTGCCCGGCGGGCCGACCGCGCTTGGTCCGGTCATGCAGGGACGGGCAGGAACGGCCGCAGGCACCGAGATCGAGGCCGGTGGCAGGGTGCTTGACTACCGTGCCGTCAGACTCGAGCACGGCGTGCTCGTACTGGTGCAGGATCGCACCGAGACCTACCGGCGCGAGCAGGAGATCAAGGTCAAAGAGGCGACAATCCGCGAAGTCCACCATCGCGTAAAGAACAACCTCCAGACCATCGCGAGCCTCTTGCGTATCCAGGCGCGCCGCTCAAAGACCGAGGAGGCCAGGCGCGCGCTCGCCGAGGCCACCGAGCGCGTCTCATCGATGGCGGTCGTGCACGACATGCTCGCGTCATCCACCGAGGAGCGCATCGACTTCACCGAGGCGGCCCGGACCGTCGTCGACATGGTCCGGCGAGGGCTTGCCGGCGAGAGTCAGGCGGTCTCGGTGAGCGTCGAGGGGTCGACTGGCCTCGTGCCTTCCTACGTCGCTACCTCGCTCGCGCTTGTGGTAGCCGAGCTCGTCCACAACGCGATCGAGCACGGGTTCCCCGAAGGCGGCAGGGGCGTGGTAGAGGTGTCGATGCGCCGCCTCGCGGGCGAGCTCGTACTTACGGTGCGCGACGACGGGAGAGGCATGTCCGATGGGTTCGACCAGCTTTCGGCGGCAAACCTGGGGCTCGCGATCGTCCGCACGATAGTGGAGGACAACCTGCACGGCACGATATCGTTCAGCGGCGGGCGCGGCACGACCGTGACCGTCCGCTTCCCACTGGAAGACAGTTCGGGACCCGGAGAGGAGTGAGGCGCGTGCGCGTGCTCATCGCCGAGGACGAGGCGCTCATCCGCATGGACCTGCGCGAGATGGTCGAGGAGGAAGGCCACGAGGTCGTGGGGGAGGCCAACGACGGCGAGACCGCCGTGAGTATGGCGCGGGAGCTTGCGCCCGACATCGTCTTCATGGACATCGAGATGCCGGTGATGAGCGGGCTGGACGCAGCGTGTATCCTTGGTACGGAACAGGTGGCACCTGTCGTCATGGTGACGGCTTTCTCGCAGTCGAGCTATGTCGAGCGGGCGTGTGAAGCCGGTGCGATGGGCTACCTCGTCAAGCCGTTCTCCAAGGCCGATATCGTGCCCGCGATGCAAATTGCGGTATCACGCTTCGCTGAGTCGCGCCAGCTTGCCGAGGAGGTCGGCGAGCTGGCGGAGCGTCTCGCCACGCGCACGCTCGTCGAACGGGCGAAGGGCGTGCTGATGACCCGCGGCATGAGCGAGCCCGAGGCGTTCCGGCGCCTCCAGAAGATGGCCATGGACAAACGGCTCACGCTCAAGCAGGTCGCCGAGGCGGTTCTTCTCGCAGAGGAGGCCACCGAGCGGTAGAGTAACCACTCGGGCCGGAATCGGCCCATAGAGGCAGGAAGGGGGTGCGCCGATGCACGTTGAGACGCCGACAATGGAGGAACTACGTGAACAGGTGCGCGCCCTCGTGGAGGAGCACGACTGGCTCGCGGTACGGCACCTGCTCGCGGAGATGTCCGTGCCCGAGGTTGCCGACCTGCTTGAAGGCGTCGAGATGCCGGAGCGACTTCTCGTGTTCCGCCTTCTGCCGCGCGACTTCTCCGACGACGTGTTCTCGTACCTGGACGGTCCCGACCAGGACGTCATCCTCGGCGGGCTCACCGACCGGGAGACCCGGCGCCTGCTGGCCTCCATGGCACCTGACGACCGCACGGAGCTCTTCGAGGAGCTGCCCGGTGAGATCACCCAGAAGCTGCTGAACCTGCTCGATGCCGATGACCTTGCCGAGGTCCGTCAGCTCCTCGGCTATCCGGAGGAGAGTGTCGGCCGACTCGCCACGACCGACTACGTCGCCATACGCCCCCAGTGGACCGTTGCGCACGCGCTCGAACACATCAGGCAGCGCGGGCGTGACTCCGAGACCATCGACGTGGTCTACGTGACTGATCGGAGCTGGCACCTCGAGGGGGTCTGCGAGCTGAGGCGTCTCATCCTTGCGGAGCCCGAGCACCTGGTGGGCGACGTCATGGAGCCGGTCCACGCGAGCGTGACCGCCTTCGATGACCAGGAGGAAGCGGTCCGCGAGATGCAACGGCATGACACCGTGGCGCTGCCCGTCGTGGACTCGGCGGGGGTGCTGATCGGCATTGTCACCGCCGACGACGTCTTCGACGTCCTCGAAGAAGAGGTCACCGAGGACATGCACCGTACCGCATCGGTCCAGCCGCTGCGTCAGAGCTATCGGCGCCTCAGCATCCTGGATCTGTATGGCAAGCGCATCGGCTGGCTCGGGATCCTGCTCTTCGTCAACCTCATCTCCTCCGGCATCATTCACGCGTACGAGCAGACACTGCAGGCCGCGATAGCGCTCGCTTTCTTCATCCCGCTCCTCATCGCCACCGGCGGTAACACCGGCTCGCAATCGGCGATGATGATGGTACGTGCGCTCGTCACCGACGACATCGCGCTCGGTCAGTGGGCGGGCACCTTCGTCAAGGAGCTCGGCGTCGGTTTCATGCTCGGCGGGACACTCGCCGCGGGAAGCTTCTTTCTCGGTCTGTTCCGCGGAGACTTCATGATCGGCGTCGTCGTGGCGCTCTCGATGGCCGCCATCGTTATCGTCTCGAACCTCATCGGGATGTCGCTGCCGTTCATCTTCACGAGGGTCGGCCAGGACCCCACCGTCGCCTCGAGCCCGCTCATCACGTCGATTGCCGACGCTGCCGGGCTCACGATCTACTTCTTCTTCGCCTCACGGCTGCTCTCGCTGTGACGCGTGTGCGGTGTCCGGTCACGCCGGACGGGTAGAACTTCGATAGGTGCCTGCCCGCCGACGCCGAACGCCGGAAGGAGCGCACATGGGCCGCAACCCGCTCGTGAGCATCGACCCTGACCGCTACGACGCTGTCATCTTCGACATGGATGGCGTCATCACGGATACCGCGGATCTGCATGCTGAGGCGTGGAAGCTCCTTTTCGACGACGTGCTCCGCGAACACGCGGAGACGACGGGTGAGCCGTTCGAACCTTTCGACATCGACCACGACTATCTGCGCTACGTGGATGGGAAGGCGCGCTACGACGGGGTGCGCTCGTTCCTGGCGTCCCGCGGCATAGAGCTCCCCGAGGGCAGTGATGACGATCCGCCCTCGGCCGCGACCGTCCACGGGCTCGGCACGCGCAAGAACGACTACTTCCTCGCAGCCATCGATAGAGGTGGTGTCGAGGCGTTCCCTGCGGCTGTGGAGCTCGTGCGAGGGCTGCGGGAGGCGGGCGTGGCGACCGCGATCATCTCGGCGTCACGCAACGCGGCCGGCGTGCTGGCCGCCGCGGGCGTGGACGGGCTCTTCGACGCGCGTGTCGACGGCGACACTGCTGCAGAGCTCGGCCTACCCGGGAAGCCGGATCCCGCCGTCTTCCTCGAGGCTGCCCGCCGTCTCGATGCTGAACCGGCGCGCGCGGTCGTCGTCGAGGATGCGGAGTCGGGGGTCGAAGCTGGTGAGGCGGGCGGGTTTGGTCTCGTGATCGGGGTCGACCGCACGGGGCGTCCTGAGCGCCTCTTGGAAAGCGGTGCGGACGTCGTTGTCAACGATCTCACGCAGGTCAAGGTCGCCCGGCGAGTGGCGATGAACTCACTCCCGTCCGCGCTGGACAATTGGCGTGACGCGGAGGAGGCGCTCGACGGACGCGAGCCCGCCGTTTTCCTGGACTATGACGGAACCCTTACGCCTATCGTGGAGCGTCCCGAGGACGCCCTGCTTGCGCCGGAGATGCGAGAACGCATTCGCCACCTGGCGGACCGATGCCTCGTCGTGGTTGTGAGCGGGCGCGATGTCGGGTTCGTGGTGGAGCAGGTCGCTCTGGACACCGTTCTCTACCTGGGCAGTCACGGTTTCGATGTGGTTGTGCCGGAGGGTCGCGAGCTGCGTCAGGAGCGTCTCGGGGAGTTCGAGGCCTTCCTCGGTCCGCTCGAGGCGGCCGAGGCCGAGATCACCGCCGCCGTGGCTGCGGTGGCCGGTGCGCGCATCGAACGCAAGAAGTACGCGATCGCGGTGCACTATCGCCAGGTTGCCGAGGAGGACATCCCGGAGGTCGAGGTCGCGGTGGACGAGGTCCTCGCCCGCCATGGGGAGCTTCGCAAGACGGGCGGCAAGAAGGTCTTCGAGCTGCGGCCCGACATCGACTGGGACAAGGGCCGCGCGCTGCTGTGGGTACTGGAGGCGCTCGGCATGGACGGCGATGGGTATGCACCGGTCTACGTGGGCGACGACCTCACGGATGAGGACGCCTTCGCGGTCGTGCGCGGCAGAGGGTTGGCCGTCGTCGTGGGCTCGGAGGACCGTCCGACACTCGCCGAGTTCCATGTGCCGGACACCGATGCGGCCGGAGAGGTGCTCGAGCGCCTGGCCGCCTTCATAGGAGGGGAGCGCCGGTGAGCGTGTGGACGCTGACGTATGACGGGTACGACCCCGCACAGGAGCGGCTACGGGAGGCGCTCTGCACGGTTGGCAACGGGTACTTTGCGACACGGGGCGCCGCACCCGAGTCCTCAGCGGGCCCCTCTCACTACCCCGGAACATACCTTGGCGGATACTTCAACCGGCTGTGCACCGAGATCGCCGGACGGGAGGTCTGCAACGAGTCGATGGTGAACATGCCGAACTGGCTGCCGCTCACCTTCCGCCCTGAGGGCGGGGAGTGGTTCGACCTCGACTCCGGGGCGTACGAGATTCTCGAGTACACGCAGGAACTCGACCTCAAGAAAGGCCTGCTCAACCGTCGTGTGCAGGTCCGCGATGCCGGGGGCCGCACCACGACCGTCGCGCAACGGCGCTTCGCTCACATGGGACACAGGCACCTCGGTGCGCTCGAGACGACCGTGCTTGCCGAGGACTGGTCGGGCGTGATCGAGTTCCGCTCGGCTATCGATGGCACCGTCGCGAACACGGGTGTGAACCGTTACCTCGAGCTGGACAGCGTGCACCTCGAGCCGAGCGAAGAGGGCTTCGACGGCGCGCTGTCGTGGCTGGCCGTGGAAACCAACCAGTCGCGTTTGCGAATAGGGGAGGCGGTCCGCCTGCGGGTCCATTTCGAGGATGAGCCGGTGGAACCAGAGTTCGAGTATCGAACCCACGCGGGCCATGTCTCTTGCGAGTTCGCGGTGGAGTTAGCCGAGGGGAGTGCGGTCACCGTCGAGAAGATGGTGGCGGTGTTCGGTTCGCGTGACAAAGCGATTTCCGAACCGCTCGAGGAAGCGCGGGTGCACGTCGCTCGCTGCCGCACCTTCGACGAGCTGCTCGTCTACCATACGCTCGTCTGGGACCAGCTCTGGCGCCGCTTCGAGACCTCGGTAGACCCGGGTGACGGGGACCGTGTCGGCATGGTGCTGAACCTGCACGTCTTCCACTTGCTGCAGACTGTCTGTCAGAACTCGATCGACCTCGATGTCGGAGTGCCCGCGCGTGGACTCCACGGTGAGGCATACCGCGGGCACGTCTTCTGGGACGAGATATTCATCTTCCCGCTCATGGACTTCCGGCTGCCCTCGCTCACCCGGGCGCTGTTGACCTACCGCTACCGCCGCCTTAACGAGGCCCGCCGTCTGGCGTACGAGGCCGGATATGCCGGCGCCCTCTATCCGTGGCAGAGCGGGAGCAACGGGGCCGAGGAGACACCGACCTACCACCTCAACCCGCTCTCGGGGGAGTGGAAGCCTGACAACTCCCATCTTCAGCGCCACGTCAACATCGCCATCGCCCACAACATCTGGTCCTACTACCAGACGACCGCCGATGAGGAGTTCCTCGCGTACCAAGGTGCCGAGATGCTCGTCGAGATCGCTCGCTTCTGGGCGAGCATCGCGACGTACAACCGGGCGCTCGATCGCTACGAGATTCTCGGGGTGATCGGTCCGGATGAGTACCACGACGGATACCCGGACGCTGAGGAACCCGGCCTGGACAACAACGCCTACACGAACGTCATGGCCGCGTGGTCTCTCTGCCGGGCGCCAGAGGCGCTCGACGCGCTGCGCCCGTACCGGCAGCGTGAGCTGTGGGAGCGGCTCTCACTCGAACGGGAAGAGCTCGAGGCGTGGGACGACATCAGCCGCAAGCTCAAAGTCCCCTTCCACGACGACGGTGTCATCAGCCAGTTCGACGGATACGCCGACCTCGAGGAGTTCAACTGGGACGGATATCGTCAGAAGTACGACGATATCCAGCGCCTCGACAGGATCCTCCACGCAGAGGGCGACACGCCGAACCGCTACAAGGTCTCCAAGCAGGCAGACGTGCTCATGCTCTTCTATCTGCTCTCCGACGAGCGTCTTGCCGAGCTCTTCGAGCGCCTCGGCTACGAGTGCACCTCCGAGACTATCCATACAACGATTGACTACTACCTCGCGCGGACGTCGCATGGCTCCACGCTCAGCGGCATCGTCCACTCGTGGGTGATCGCGCGTCGCGACCGGGGGCGTTCGTGGGAGCAGTTCGTGGAAGCGCTAGAGAGCGACATCTCCGATGTGCAGGGCGGGACGACCTCGGAGGGGATCCACCTCGGCGCGATGGCCGGGACCGTGGACCTCCTGCAGCGTGCCTACACTGGACTCAATCCCCGCGAGGGCGTGCTCTGGTTCGATCCCGCGCTGCCGGACGCCGTGCGCGAGCTCGAGATGACCATCCGCTACCGCGGGATGTGGCTCGGCGTGAAGATCACGCGTTCGAGCCTGGTGGTCACGTCGGACGCGACGGACTCGGGCGTGTGCCAGATCGGCGTGCACGATACGCTCCATGACTACGAACCGGGACAGACGCTGGAGGTGTCACTCTCATAGGTGGTTGCGCTGGAAGCGCGACTCCTGCGAGGTGCTTCTCCCGCCGAGAGCGATCATGGAAACCTGGACTTCTGTCGGGGTGATCGTCACGACGTTGTACGAGGGCGGCGTCTCTCCACGTGTGCGCCACGTGCTCGCGGTACCGCTGGTGACGATGAGCGTCCCGTTCACCTGCCACACGTACGGGACGTGCCTGTGCCCCGCAAGGACGAGATCGACCGAGTAGCTGTCCAGGATAGCGAGCACGTCGCCGGCGTCAAGGACGATATTGCGCTCTCTGCCCGTCCCGGGGATGCCGACGAGGTGGTGGTGTATCGCCACGATGGTGAACGCGGGTGGGCCCTCAAGTTGTTCAGCAAGCCAGTCATAGCGGTGGCGGCCGAGCTCGCCGTCGTTGAGGTCCGGCTTGCTCGAGTCGAGCGACACCATGCGGACGCGCTCGCCCACTGCGGGATGGCGCGCTTCGAAGGCGAGCTCGCGATGGTCCCAGCGGGTCCCGAACAAGTCATTGAAGTGCAGGTAGCCAACGTTGCGACTATCGTGATTGCCGGGGATCACGACCACCTCTGCGCATGTGAGGCGGTCGATCTCGGCCTTGGCGATCTCGAACTCGTCCCGGTACCCGTTTACGGTGAGGTCGCCGGTGACGACGACGAGGTCGGGCCCGAGGCCATTGATGGCGTCGATGACGCGCTCGAGCATCCGGGGGTCGTAGCGTGGATCACCGCAGTGCAGGTCCGAGAATTGCGCGATGACGAACCGGTCGGTAGCAGATGGCCGCATAGCTCTCCTTCCACCGGGTCCAAAAGGTAGATACCCCTCCCGGGTCAGGGGCATGGTCTTGAGCAACTCGGGCGGGTATGTTTCGGGCGGGTATGTTTCGGTCCGGCTTTCTCCCAACCTCCCGCATGCTATACTTTGCAACGCGGCACAACGGAGTGTCGCCTATAGCGGAACGAGCGATGGAGCTCGCCTGGCCCGAACTGGGGCCGCGGCGGGCTTTTCTCGTTTCCGGGCCGGTACGACAGGAGGACGGCGGCATGAAGGAGTTCGCGGCGTTCTGGGGATGCACGATCCCTGCACGCTTCCCGTTCATCGAGAAGGCGACACGACTGGTCTTCGACGACCTCGGCGCGCGCGTGCACGAACTCGAAGGGCACACCTGCTGTCCGGAGGGCGTGCTCGTGAAGGCCAATGACGAGCAGGCGTTCTACACCGCAGCGGCCCGCAATCTCGCGCTCGTCGAGCAGGCTGAACTCGACGTCGTCACCCCGTGCAACGGCTGTTATTCGACGTTCAAGGAGGCACAGAGCCACCTGAGGACCGAGTGGCGGGAGCGCGAATCGATCAATGCGCGGCTGGCCGCCGAGGACCTGGCGTACTCCGGTTCGAACAAGGTCGTGCACTTTGCCGAGTGGCTCGCCGACGAGATGGGTGCAGGATTTGTCGCCTCCAAGGTGGTCAAGCCGCTCTGGGGCATGCGGATCGCCGTCCACTACGGCTGCCACCTTCTCCGCCCGCAGCCGGCGGTGCGCTGGGACGACCCGCTGCACCCGACCAAGGTCGAGGCGCTCGTCACCGTTCTTGGCGCGCGCGTGGTCGACTACCCGACGAAGATGCAGTGCTGCGGCGGTGCGCTCGACCGCGTGGGCGAGCGGGAGTCCTCACTCGCGTTCGCGCGGCGCAAACTCGTCGACGTTGAGCGCGAGGAGGTCGATGCGCTCGTGGTCGTCTGCCCGAGCTGCTTCCAGCAGTTCGACCTCAATCAGGCCGCGTTGCAGCGCGCGAAGGAAGACATCCACGTCCCCGTGTTCTACCTGGCCGAGCTCATCGCGCTCACCTACGGTCACGACCCTGAGGAGATCGGGCTGGACATGCACCGCGTGTCCGTCCAGCCGTTCCTCGAGCGCTGGGGCGCCCGGACCGCTGATAAGGCCCGGCTTGCGATGCACTTCGACGTCGCGCTCCTCGGGAAGTGCTACTCATGCCAGGCGTGCAAAGACGACTGCCCGGTGTGCAAGGTCGACCCGAACTTCCAGCCGACCGAGATCATCGGCGACCTTGTGCGCGGCTACCTCGATGACGTCGTGAGCGATACCCAGCTCTGGAAGTGCCTCGAGTGCTACACCTGCCAGGAGCTCTGCCACTCCGACATCGGCATGACTGAGACGTTCCGGCAGCTCAAAGAGCTTGCGATGGCCGCCGGCAGCGGTCCGGAGCCGGTGTCCGTCGCCTACCAGACATTCCTCGAGACGGGTGTCCTCGGCAAGCCGAAGGAGTCCGCCCGCAAGAAGCTGGGGCTCTCGCCTCTTCCCGCCACAGGTGGCGACGCCGTGTCGCGCCTGATCGGTACCGGTATCGAGAACGAGGGAGAGTAGAGATGTGTTACGAACCCCTACTGGATCGGATGCCCACCACGCGCATGCCGTCCTTCACCGACCGCGAGGGTCTGTTCGCGGAAGAGCGTCCCCGCTATGCCGAGGAGGCGTCGTACAAGATTCACGGCGGCTGCGGGCTCATGGGGATCTGCGACGAGTCCGGGACGCTCATGAGCGGCGAGAACGCCATCCGTGCAATCGCGGTCCAGCGCGACCGGGGTAACGGGCTCGGCGGCGGTTTCGCCGGCTACGGCATCTACCCCGAGTTCCCCGACCACTTCTGCTTTCACATGATGTACCACGACATCCGGGCCAAGGAGGAGGCGGAGGCGCTGTTCGACCGCTACTTCCAGGTCGATCTTGCCGAGCCGATGCCGACCCGTCCGGTGAAGGGCATCTCGGACGCCCCGCTGCTCTGGCGCTACTTCCTCCAGCCCGACCCGCACAAGCTCGAGGGCACCGAGATGAGCCCCGAGGACTTCGTGGTGCACACGGTCATGCTCATCAACTCCACGGTCGATGGCGCGTTCGTCGCCTCGAGCGGCAAGAACATGGGAGCGTTCAAGGGCGTGGGCTTCCCCGAGGAGATCGGTCACTACTACCTGCTCGAGGAGTACGAGGGCCACACGTGGGTCGGTCACAACCGCTTCCCGACCAACACCCCCGGCTGGTGGGGTGGCGCGCACCCGTTCACGCTGCTCGACTGGTCCATCGTGCACAACGGCGAAATCTCGAGCTACGGCATCAACAGCCGCTACCTGGAGGCCTTCGGCTACAAGTGCACGCTCGGTACCGACACCGAGGTTGCCGCGTACCTCTTCGACCTCATGCTGCGCCGGCACAAGCTGCCCATCGAACTCGCGTGCAAGGCGCTTGCAAGTCCGCTCTGGTCCGAGATCGACCGCATGCCCGAAGAGGAGCAGGCCGTCATGCGATCGCTGCGCGCCGTCTACGGGCCCGGCATGCTCAACGGCCCCTTCGCCATCGTGCTCGGCTTCAACGGCGGCATGGTGGCGCTCAACGACCGCATCAAGCTTCGCCCGCTCGTCGCAGCGCGCCAGGGCTCGATACTCATGGTCGCCTCCGAGGAGAGCGCGATGCGCGAGGTGCTCGACGCTCCTGACCACGTCTGGGCGCCGAAGGCCGGCGAGCCTGTGATCGCTACCGTGCAAGGCGCCGAGCCGCTCATCCACGGGGAGTTGCACCTGTCCGCCGACGAGGTCTCGTGCGCCGTCACAGGCGTGCTCGAGACCTGTGAGACCGTCGAGGTGAACTGAGATGCCGATCTCGCTCATACAGCCCGAGTTCAAAGTCCACATCGACTACGACAAGTGCCACAAGTGCGGTCGCTGCGTGCAGCAGTGCGGGTGGGGTGTCTACTCGTTCAACGAGAGGCCGATACCGGACGACTCGAAGTGTCGCGCGTGTCACCGATGCGTGACGTACTGCCCGGCGCACTGCATCACAATCAGGAAGAACGACCTTGCGCTGCGCGACAACGCCAACTGGTCTCCCGCGCTGCGCCAGGGTGTCTGGCGCCAGGCCGAGACCGGTGGGGTGATGCTCACCGGGATGGGCAACGACAAGCCGTACCTCTCGATCTTCGATCATCTCGTCCTCGATGCCTGCCAGGTCACCAACCCTTCCATCGACCCTCTCCGTGAGCCGATGGAGCTGCGCACCTACCTCGGCAGGAAGTCCGACGCGGTGCAGGTGGCATCCGACGGCAACGGCGGCTACCGCCTGGCCGAGAGCACCGGTGTGGAGAAGAACATCAAGCTCGACACCCCTATCATCTTCTCGCCGATGAGCTACGGATCGGTCTCGCTCAACGTTCACCGCTCGCTCGCGATGGCGGCGGAGCGCCTCGGCATCCTCATGAACACCGGTGAGGGCGGATTGCACGCCGATCTCTACCCGTATGCGGATCACGTCATCGTCCAGGTCGCGTCGGGTCGCTTCGGCGTGAACCCCGAGTTCCTGAACCGAGGTGCGGCCGTCGAAATCAAGGTCGGGCAGGGTGCCAAGCCGGGCATCGGCGGTCACCTGCCCGGCGAGAAGATCAACAGGGAGGTCTCCGAGACCCGCATGATCCCACAGGGTACGGATGCCATCAGCCCGGCGCCACATCACGACATCTACTCGATCGAGGACCTGCGCCAGCTCATCTACTCGATAAAGGAGGCCACCGGCTACAAGCCCGTGGGCGTCAAGATCGCCGCCGTGCACAACGTCGCCGCGATTGCGAGTGGCATCGTGCGAGCGGGCGCGGACTACGTCTACCTTGACGGCTTCAGGGGAGGTACCGGTGCGGCGCCGCAGATCATCCGCGATCACATCGGTATCCCGGTCGAGATTGCAGTCGCGGTTGTAGACCAGCGGCTGCGCGACGAGGGCATCCGCAACCAGGCGTCGATCGTCGCGGCTGGCTCGATCCGTTCCTCAGCCGACCTCGCCAAGGCCATTGCGCTCGGGGCTGACGTCGTGGCGATCGGTTCGGCGGCGCTCATGGCGCTCGGATGCCACATGTGCCAGGGGTGCCACACGGGCTCGTGCTCGTGGGGCCTGACGACCCAGAAGCCCGAACTCACGAGGCGCGTCAACCCCGAGTGGGGAGCCGAACGGCTCACGAACCTCGTCCACGCTTGGAGCCACGAGCTCCAGGAGATTCTCGGTGCGCTCGGCGTGAACGCGGTCGAATCGCTTCGCGGGAGCCGCGAGCGGTTGCGCTCCATCGGACTGGACGAGCAGACCTGCAAGATCCTGGGCGTGAAGCCTGCGGGAATGTGAGGGAGGAACGAGAATGACGGCGATCGCAGAGGCATCGAAGCCCATCGAGGGATACTTTCAGATAGATCCCGAGGTAACAATCGAGGGCGAGGTCGCGACCATCGACGCCCGCGGCATCTACTACAAGCATCTCAACGAGGCCGTCAGGCAGTGCTTTGCCGAGGGCGTCACTAAGGTCGTCCTGCACAATATCAACGGTCAGCGCTACATCGGAACCGGGATCAGGGGTGCCGGAAGGACCATCGAGGTCCACGGTACTGCGGGCCAGGACATGGCGATGTTCATGGACGGGCCTACCGTCGAGGTCTTCGGCAACGCACAAGACGGCGTGGGCAACACCATGAACGCCGGCCGGGTCGTCGTGCACGGAGATGCCGGTGACGTGCTCGGGTACGGCATGCGCGGTGGCCGCATCTTCATCAAGGGTGACGTCGGCTATCGGGTGGGCATCCACATGAAGGCCTACGAGGGTCACGTGCCGGTGATGGTGTGCGGCGGCAAGTCACGCGACTTCTTCGGTGAGTATATGGCCGGCGGCCTGCTGGTGCTGCTCGGCATGGACACG
>JACUUN010000241.1 GCA_014859265.1 Coriobacteriia bacterium | reverse complement strand
GCCGGACTCTCCGACGTCGAGCTTGAGCGCCGGCTCTACCGCGACCGTGAGAAGCGCGTGGTCGATCCGCGCGAGCCCGATTGGAGCCGCGTGCGCGCCGAGATCGCCGGCGACAAGAACGTGACGCTGCAGTTGCTCTGGGCCGAATACCGCCGAGAGGAACCGGACGGCTACGGCTACAGCTGGTACTGCGAGCGCTATCGCGCATGGCAGAGCACCCTCGATCTCGTGATGCGCCAGGAGCATCGATACGGCGAGCGCCTGTTCGTGGATTGGGCCGGTGACACGATGAGTGTCGTGACTCCCGGCACGGGAGAGATCCGGCCGGCCTACCTGTTCGTCGCGGTGATGGGCGCGAGCAACTACCTCTACGCCGAGGCCTCGTTCTCGTGCGGTACGCATGTGTTCCTCTCCGCCCACAGCCGGGCGTTTGAGTTCCTCGGTGGTGTCCCCGAACTTATCGTGTGCGACAACTTGAAGACCGGGGTCAAGAAGCCCGACCGCTACGAACCCGACCTGCACGCGCCCTACGCCGAACTGGCAGCCCACTACGGGTGCGCCGTGTTCCCTGCCCGAGTGCGCAAGCCCCGCGACAAGGCCAAGGTGGAAAACGGGGTGCTCGTGTCCTGTCGCATGATCATGGCGCCGCTGCGCAAGCGCGTGTTCTTCTCGCTGGCCGAACTGAACGAGGCGATTCGCACGCTCGTGGACGCGATCAACGAGAGACCCTTCCAGAAGCTGCCCGGATCGAGGCGCAGCGAGTTTGTGGAGCACGAACTGCCGCTGCTCAGACCTTTGTCCGCCGAGCCCTTCATCCATCGCACCCGCAAAGACGCCCGCGTCCACATCGACTATCACGTCGAACTCGAAGGGCACTTCTACTCGGTGCCCCATCACCTCGTGCGCGAGAGAGTCGCGATCCTCTTCGACGAGAGCACCGTCGAAGTGCTGCACCACGGTGAGCGAGTGGCCCTGCATCCCAGAAGCCGCGCGAAGGGAAGATCCAGCACGACCATGGAGCACATGCCCGAGAAGCATCGCGCGCACGCCGAATGGACGCCGGAGCGCATCACCGCCTGGGCCGCTTGCACCGGTCCGGCCACAGCCGCGCTGACCGAGGCCATCATGTCGGCAAGAGCCCACCCGGCACTGGGCTTTC
>JACUUN010000078.1 GCA_014859265.1 Coriobacteriia bacterium | reverse complement strand
GACGATTAGCCAGATTCTCAGCCTGCGGATCGATGCGGCAAGATCGGCCGTCGACGGCTCCGGCTCGGCGATGGCAACGGGCCATGGCCGAACTGCGGGTAATCGCGCTTGGGCGGCGGAGCAGGCCGGATGCGACCACTCCATCGACCGGCGATTACGCTTGCCGCGAGGTGGGCACAAGAGTATGGCAAGGGGCACTCTGCGCCCGACCGTGAACATACAGCGCGCCGGACACGGGTGCGCCGACCTGAGGAGATGAGCAGCCATGATGACCGGATACGGTCAGGGACTCGGATGGGGCATGATGGGCAGCTGGTTCGGCTGGTTCGTTATGCTCCTCTTCGCACTTCTGGTGTTCGTGGGCGTGATCCTGCTGGTGATCTGGGCCGCACGCGCCTCGTCCGGAGGCGGTCAGTCAGTAGCGGGTCCCACGCCGCCGCTGACCGGCCACGACGACGCCGTCGCTATCGCACGGAAGCGCCTTGCTTCCGGCGAGATTACCCCTGAACAATTCGACGAGATCATGCGCGCCCTCGGTGGGTAGCCCCGGGCGGCAGACCGAGAATCAGTAGGTGAGAATCGTGAGCAGGAGAACGAACCTCGTGCTCGGCATCGTGCTTGTCGTGGTCGGCCTCGCGGGAATCGTGGTCACGGCAGCGCTCCAGCAGGCGTCTGATGCGGCTTTCTGGGGCGATTGGCGCGGCATGGCAGGCGACATGGACGCCATGCTCATCGAGGAGATGATCCCGCATCACGACGACGCAATCGCCATGGCCGAACTCGCGATCACTCGCGCCGAGCACCCCGAAGTCAGGCGCCTTGCCGAGAACATCAAACGCACCCAGACCGCCGAGAACACCCAGATGCGACGGTGGTACCGGGAGTGGTACGGCATCGAGGTGCCCGCCGTGCGCACCGGCTGGCGCGGCATGATGGGCGGACGGGTCGAGATGGAACGTCTCGAGACGGCAGAGCCGTTCGACAAGGCGTTCATCGAGGAGATGGTCCCCCACCACAGGATGGCCATCATGATGGCGAGCATGGCGGGTTCCGCCACGCTCCGTGCGGAGATGCGCGAGCTTACGGATGCGATCATCGACTCGCAGAGCGTCGAGATCGACCAGATGCTCACATGGTATCGCACGTGGTACGGCCGCTAGCTAGGTCACGCACCGCAGCTTCTCCGGCTGGATGGGCATGTAGCGCACGTCAGACGGCGATGTCCCGGCGGTTGAGCCCCCAGACAGCAAGCCCTGCGAGCACGAGTGCTGCTGCCGTGAGGACTGCCAGACCACCGACGTCGAACCCCTCCCGCAGCGGGTCGCCGCCGAGGTAGTAGTAGAACGGCGACAGCCTCTGCACGAACTCCAGCCCCTCAAACATCGGGGCAAGATTATTTGCGAGGAACGCCGCGAGCGCAATGAAGGCCGTGACGCCGGCTGCGAGCGCCTGTCTTCCGGTGAGCGCCCCGACCGCCAGTGCAAGCGAGCCGATGACGATGCCGAGCAACGTGAGTCCCGCTGTGGCAGCGGCGATGTTGACGATGGGGACGTCCATCTCGGAGAAGCGTGACGCGGCGGAGACGGCCGCCCACATGACGAATCCGATCACCCCCACCGCGAGCGCGAGCGCCGCGAACCGCTCGAGCACGAACCGCGTCCGGCTCACTGGATGCGCGAGGAGCACGTCGAGCATGCCCGACTCCTCGTCGCCCGCGATGGCTCTCGCTCCGAGCATCAAAGCGAAGATCACGACCAGTACGGAGCCGAGGAGCGTGTAGATGGTGGCGTTCAGGTAGCCGGCGCCGGAGGCGAAATCGAGCTTGCCCATGAACGCCCCCAGGAACTCGGGCATCTCGGCCTCGAGGAAGCCCGCCTCCACGTACTGCTTGTGTCCCGCCACGTAGACGAGCATCGTGCCCGTGAGAGCCAGGGACCACCAAAGGAGCATCTTGCGCGCGTCGTAGAGCGTCTTCGTGAACACGCTACGCAGCATCGTCGCCACCCCCGCTCGCCTCGACGCCAGGACCGGCGTAGTACGCGAGGAACACCGCTTCGAGATCGGGGGGCTGGCTCAAGACCCGCTCCACGGTGAACTCGGCGGCCTTCTTGATGAGCGCATCGGCACTTCCCGTGACCACACAGCGCAGGATGCTGCCATCGACCGTCACGTCACGCACGCCGACAAGACCGGTGAATGCGCCAACAGGAACGGGCTCGGCGAACCGGATCTCAGTAGGATGGCCCGCTCGCTCGCGGAGCGCGTCGACCGACTCTACGGTGACCAACCGGCCCTCCCGCAGCACTGCGATACGGTCGGCCACATCGTCCACCTCGGCGAGGACGTGAGAGGACATGAAGATCGTGTGACCGGAGTCGCGGACCTCCCGTGCGAGCGCGAGGAACTCCTGCTGCAGCAGCGGGTCGAGCCCGCTGCTCGGCTCGTCTAAGACGAGCAGCTCCGGCTGGTGCATGAACGCCTGGATGAGCCCGACCTTCTGCTTGTTGCCCTTCGACAGTGCGCGCACGGGCTTGCCGAGATCGAGGTCGAAGCGCTCAGCCAACGCACGAACGCTCTCTCGCGGCACGCCGCTTCGCAGGTTGCCGAGGAAGGTGAGCAGGTCACCCGCGCTCTCCCGTCCCCCAAACGGCAGCTCACCGGGCAGATAACCGACCCGGCGACGAATCTCAAGACCGTCGCTTCGCGAATCGAGCCCGAGCACCCGCGCCGAGCCGGCGGTCGGCCGCAGGAGGTCGAGCAGCAGCCGGATGGTGGTCGTCTTGCCCGCACCGTTCGGGCCGAGGAAGCCGAATATCTCGCCGGGCTCGACGCTCATCTCGAGCTCGTCCAGGGCGCGTGTTCCCCGCTTGCCGTAGGTCTTGGAGAGTCCGGCGGTCTCGATCACAGCACCGTTCATGAGCTCGCCCCCTCGGATGAAGCGCACATGCGGAGGCCCCTCGACTCAGCCCTGTTCTATCCTTCCCAATTCGAACAGCCGCCTGGCGACCGCCACGTTCCAGGCTATCATCAACAGCCTCCCACTGCGGCAACCGTGGGACAGGTGACGTATGCAGCATCAGATGCGAGACGACGAGCCTACCTCACGTCGCAACCGACGACTGGCGCATCAGGACGACGTAGGACGTGGAGAGCGTGACCAGCGCCTGAAGGGTCGGCGAAACAATGACCATTAGCACAATCCAGCCAGCGAGGCTCGCGGAAGCCCGGCGCAACGTGCAGGATGCCGACTCCCGGGAGCACCTCGCGGGCCTGCTCGAGGCCTTGACCGTGCTGCCCTACAAGCCAGCCGACTTTCCCATCGAAGACGACCCGGGACTGCCGGCCAAGGACCGGCCCGTTCTGCTCGCGGCGATAGTGTCCCATGCCGACTATCTGCTCACCGGAGATGCGACCCATTTCGGAGCGTGTTACGGCCGCACGATCTCGGGTGTACGCATCGCACGGCCCGGTGGCTACCTGCGCGAGGAATGAGTCCGGGGCCCGCTCTGGGCTCGCCCGCCCCTACGCCTTCGCGCGCTTGGAGGCCTTCTTGCGCTCGCTCTCGTCGAGGATGCGCTTGCGCAGCCGGATGCTCCTCGGCGTGACTTCGACAAGCTCGTCGTCCTCGATGTACTCGAGCGCCTCTTCGAGCGTGAAGGTGACCGGCGGAGCGAGCTGGATGCCCTTGTCCGATCCGGAAGCACGCATGTTGGTGAGCTGCTTGGCCTTGGCGACGTTGACCACGAGGTCGCTGTCTTTGGCGTGCTCGCCCACGATCATGCCCTCGTAGCACATGGCACCCGGGCCCACGAAGAGCTTACCCCGCGTCTGCAGCGCGTCGAGCGCGTAGGCGACGGCCCTGTCGGTCGACATCGCAATGAGCGAGCCGCTGATGCGCCCGCCGATCTCGCCGCGATACGCCCCGTACTCACTGAAGTGGTGGAAGAGCGTGGCCTCGCCGCGCGTACCGTTGAGGATGCGCGTCCGCAGCCCCATGACTCCCCTGCTCGGGATCCGGAACTCCAGGTGCACGTGCTCGTCACGCTGGACCATGTCGACCATCTCGCCCCCGGCCGAGCCGAAGATCTCGATCACCTTGCCGGCGTACTCGCTCGGCACATCGACGACTGCCTGCTCGATCGGCTCGAGCGTCTTGCCGCCTTCCTTCTTGTAGATCACCTGCGGACGTCCGACCTGGAACTCGCAGCCCTCGCGGCGCATCGTCTCCATCAGCACCGAGAGGTGCAGTACGCCGCGGCCGGCCACTTCCATGCCGTCCTTCCCGGGGGTCTCGCTGATGCGCATCGAGATGTCGGACTCAGCCTCGCGCAGCAACCGCTCCTTGAGCTGGCGACCGCCGACGGTGTCGCCGTCCTGGCCCACGAGCGGGCTCGTGTTCGCCGCGAACACCACCGACATCGTAGGCTCCTCGAGGTGGATCGGATCCATGTAGACCGGAGCGATGCGACAGGTGAACATGTCGCCGATATCGGCGTCCTCCACGCCCACGACCGCTACGATGTCGCCCGCGTGGGCCTCGGCGGCCTCTTCGCGACCGAGCGCCTCGAACGTGTAGATCTCCTTGGCGGTGGCCTCGTGACGGGTGCCGTCGTTCTTGACGACGAGGATCCGATCGCCGCTGTGTAGCGTGCCCGAGAAGATGCGCCCGATGCCGATGCGGCCGACGAAACTCGAGTAATCGACGGTGCAGACCTGCATCGCTACCGGACCATAGACATCCACGTCCGGCGCGGGGATGTGCTCAAGGATGGCATCGAGAAGCGGCGACATGCCGTCGGTGTCGTCGTCGGGCTCCAGGCGTGCGTAACCGTCTACCGCACTCGCGTAGATCACCGGGAAGTCGAGCTGCGAGTCGTCGGCACCCAGGTCGACCATGAGGTCGAAGACCGCATCGACGACCTCGTGGGGACGAGCACCCGGACGGTCGATCTTGTTGATGACCACCATCGGCTTCAGGCCGTGCTCGAGCGCCTTGCGTAGCACAAAGCGAGTCTGGGGCATCGGCCCTTCGAACGCATCCACGATGAGCAACACGCCGTCAGCCATCTTGAGCACCCGCTCGACCTCGCCGCCGAAGTCGGCGTGGCCCGGCGTGTCTATGACGTTGATCTTCACGTCACGCCAGCGAATCGAGATGTTCTTTGCGAGGATGGTGATGCCGCGCTCGCGCTCCTGGTCGTTGCTGTCGAGCACGCGCTCAGCCACCTGCTGGTTCTCGCGGAAGACCTGTGTGGACTGCAGCAGGCGATCCACCAGCGTGGTCTTGCCGTGATCGACGTGCGCGATGATGGCGATGTTGCGGATGTCGTTCTGACGCATGATGCTCCTATGTCTTCTCGGGTGGTGCCCTCACACAGCGAGGTCCCGCTCCCCGAGGGGGGCGGGACCTCGCATACTCAGCCTTTGTCAGCGGTCGTGACTCCCGCCTTCGGCCAGGTAGTTAGAGCTTGCGGACGTTGCTCGCCTGCAGCTTGCCGTTCTGGCCGGTCGTGATCTCGAAAGCCACAGCCTGACCCTCGTCGAGGCTCTTGAAGCCCTCGCCCTGGATCTCGCTGTAGTGAACGAAGACGTCGTCGCCCTCTTCGTGCGAGATGAAGCCGTACCCCTTGTCAGCGTTGAACCACTTCACAGTACCTTCAGCCATAATTCTACTCATCCTTTCACCCCAACACGGGGCAAAACAAAGCGGCGTACCCGGATTTCCGTTCCCTGCGTTGTCACGATACGCAGGGTGGAGGGGTCACGCCGCGAATCCATGGGCCACCACGTGTGACCCTAATCATTCAGTATACGCGAGGGCGTAAATGATGTCCAACGACATTCGAGCGTGAGGCGACGCCACGGCACTGCGAGTTGGTCGAACTGGCGCGCCCTACGAGCGCCTACCTGCCCTTCCTTTGCCGCCCCTGCGACCGCTCCGACGGCTGCCGCCGCCAGGGTTACCCGCTCCTGCGCCTGCGCCGACCCGTGAGCCGGTATGCGCGACACCGCGCTCGGGATTGGGCATGTGGCGGGCGACGTAGCGGAAGCCTTCGAGGTCCTCGCAGGCGAGCGTGGAGCCGAGCGTCTTCTCGATCTCGCGCAGCAGCTCGGCCTCCTCGGCAGAGAGGAAGCTGATGGCGCTGCCGCTGGCTCCGGCGCGGGCCGTACGTCCGATGCGATGCACGTAGTCCTCCGCGCTGTTGGGCATGTCGTAGTTGACGACGTGGCTGATCTCGTCGACGTCGATGCCGCGGGCGACCACGTCGGTCGCGACGAGCACCGGCGAGCGACCGGTCTTGAAGGCGTCGAGCGCGCGCTGGCGCTGGGCCTGGCTGCGCCCGCCATGAATCGCCGCGCTCGGCAGGCCCTTGCGCTCGAGCTGGCGGCTCAGGCGGTCGGCGCGATGCTTGGTGCGGGTGAACACCAGCGTGCGGGTGTGATCCGAACGCTTCAGCAGCTCGACGAGCAGGTCGGTCTTCTGCGTGCGGCAGACTGGGTAGAGCGTCTGACCGACGCGCTCAACCGGCGTGGTGGGCGGCGAGACCTCGACGCGCACGGGCTCGTGCAGGGTCGACTCGACGACCTTCAGCACACCCGGGGACATCGTGGCCGAGAAGAGCAGGTTCTGCCGCCTCTCGGGCAGTAGGCCAA
>JACUUN010000240.1 GCA_014859265.1 Coriobacteriia bacterium | reverse complement strand
AGCGCCACACGTTCGACGGCACGCACCGCCAGTACGCCACGTCGTTCAGGTACACATCGAAACAAGTCTCACCGAGGAGGCTGACGGCCTGATTCGTAGTCAGGCCCTCCTTCTGGGCCGCCTCGCTGATGGATTCGAGCTCCTCCGAGGAGTACTCGCGCTCTTCGAGCTTGCCGGTCGACGGCATGCAGATGCCGCCCTTACCCGCTATGCCCCAGCGGGCAGTGACGGCGAGGTCTGTGGAGGGGTCGAGTGTGCCACTAGCAGAGGAGAGGACACCGATACTGCGAACGTTCCGGACAGGGGCCGCCGTCGCGAAGGGGGGAGCGCCTGGATCGAGCGTCTTGGCGATGCTGGCGCCAAGCACGGCCGACGATTCTAGTGCTGACAGCGTCGCAGGGAGCGGAATCCGAGGCCAGTCGGTCTTGACGCCGTCCTCGTTCTCTTCGAGGTACTTCAGCGAGTAACCAATCGCGAGTGCGTGGAGCCATATGAGGCCGGCATCCTCGCGCTGGTCTCCTGAGTCGTGGCCGATAGCAGCGAGGTAGCGACGGACTTCGTTAGACAGGTTCGCGAGCCTACTGCCCCCAGCGCTCTCAAGCTCGAGCTCGCCATGACTGTCGCCGGGCAGTAGGAAGGTGAAGCAGGAGGCGTCTGGCGAGAGCAGGTGATCGTCAGACAAGGCACTCGTGAAGTAGAGCGGGACGCCCTCGTCGCGAGAGCAAGCGCCGACGCGGCTCAAAACGAACGCGTTGTCCTCGGAAAGATGTCCGAAGAGCGTGGGGCGAGCACGATTCCAGAGCCCAGGTGTGGATGAGTAGTAAGCCCAGCGGTCTTCGAAGGGACGCACGACGTATCGGAGGATTCTCGCCTCATCGAATCGTTCAGCGGCGAGCGCCTTCGTGCGCACCTCCCTGGGCTGGAAAGCCGCGGCATGCCGCGTCAGTCCAGTTCCCAGTGCGGCAAGTCCCTCCCACTCGACGCCGGGGTCGAAGTACAGCCGCATCCGCTGCTCCAGGTCCTCCCTGTCGATATCGAACAGCGCTCCACCCCGTTTCTCCATCAGCCCGTTGATTGGCGGAACCGCGCAGATATCCGTTAGCCGCGGCCAAGCCAGGTACGCTTCAGCTACGCGGCGTGGGCGAAGAGAGAACCGAGCCGCCAACGAAGG
>JACUUN010000015.1 GCA_014859265.1 Coriobacteriia bacterium | reverse complement strand
GTGAAACCTCCGAGAACGTGCAGGGTGGCTTTCCCGACTCGGTGATCAGATCGCATTGCCGGGTCTTGGGCATCGGGCTATGCTTAATGACCGCATCCGCTGTTGTTCAGAGCTGGAGGGATGTCCGTGATCGACCTGCTGCAGGGCCTCGTCAAGGAGGCGCTTGCGGGTGCCGTGAAGGCGGGCGAGGTGGTCCTGGCCGAGATTCCGGAACCCCGGTTGGAAAGACCGCGCGATCCTGCGCATGGAGACTGGGCCACGAACGTGGCCATGCAGACCGCGAAGGCCGCACGGATGGCTCCGCGGGCAGTCGCGGAGATCGTGGCGAGGCGCATCGCGGGCCACCCGGACATCGCGTCCGTCGAGGTCGCCGGAGCAGGGTTCATCAACATTCGCCTGTCTGCCCATGCCCTTCAGCGGGTCTTGCGGGAGGCTCGCGAGAGGGGTACGGACTTCGGCCGTCTGGACATCGGGGCTGGGCGGCGCATCCAGGTCGAGTTCGTCTCGGCCAATCCGGTCGGGCCGATGCACGTGGGGCACGGCAGGTGGGCCGCGCTTGGCGACAGTATGGCAAGGGTACTCGCCCACGCGGGCTGGTCGGTCCAGCGTGAGTTCTACGTCAACGACCGGGGCGTTCAGATGGACGTGTTCGCCAAGTCCGTCGCTGCGCGCTACCTCGAACTCTGTGGGCGCGACGTCGAGTTCCCTGAGGAGGGCTATCGGGGCGCCTACATCACCGAGATCGCGCGCGAGATTCTCGCCGACGAGGGTGAGGAGTGGGCGGATGCCGAGCCGTCGGCCCGCGAGGAACACTTCCGCGAGAAGGCGTATGCACAGGTGCTCGCCCACCTCCAGCACGTGCTGCACGGCATGGGCGTCGATTTCGACATCTGGTTCTCTGAGCGCACGTTACACATACCGGCCGAGGACGGCGGGCCGAGCGCTGTCGAGCGCGCACTTGCCCGCCTCAAAGATGCGGGTCATCTTTACGAACACGAGGGCGCGCTGTGGTTCCGTTCCACCGCGTTCGGCGACGACAAGGACCGCGTGCTTAAGAAGGCGGACGGCTCCTACACTTACTTCGCGGCCGACATTGCGTATCACGCGGACAAGTACGATCGTGGGTTCGACCGCGTCATCGACATCTGGGGCGCTGACCATCACGGCTACGTGAAGCGCATGGAGGCCGCAGTCGCCGCTCTCGGCCACGAGGGCAAGCTCACGGTGGTCATCGGCCAGCTCGTCAACCTCTTCCGGGGTGGCGAGGTCGTCCGGATGAGCAAGCGCACCGGTGAGATGGTGACCTTCGAGGACCTGCTCGACGAGGTCGGTCCTGATGCGGCGCGCTACTTCTTCTTGCGGCGCTCGACTGACCAGGCGCTCGATTTTGACATCGCGCTCGCCAAGGAGCAGTCGAGCGATAACCCGGTCTACTATGTGCAGTACGCACACGCGCGCATCTGCGCGATCCTGCGCAAGGCGGCCGGTGCCGACACTGCCGACACGAGCGTGGACATCGCGGCCACTGCTGCGGCTCTCATGCGCGACGACGCGCCGCTCCACCTCCTCGATTCCGAGCCCGAGCTCGCGCTTATGCGCAAGCTCACGGAGTTTCCCGACGTGGTGGAGGTCGCCGCGCGGCAGCTCGCACCGAACAAGCTCACGCGCTACGCCGAGGACCTCGCGGCCTCGTTCCACCAGTTCTACACGCAGTGTCGCGTGGTCGACCCCGACGATATTGAGCTCACCGCCGCCCGACTCTACGCTGTCGACGCGACCCGAATTGCGCTCGCCACGGTGCTTGGACTCGTCGGCGTGAGTGCGCCCGACCGGATGTAGGAGGCAGTCCCGATGGCCGGAAAGCCGAGTTCGCCCCGCCCGGCGGCGGTCCCCGACCTGAAGACCGCGGCAGACCTCGCATCGGTGCTGCCCATGACCGCCGAGATGCGCGACGGGCACCTGTGGATCGGTGGCGTCGACATGGTCGAGCTTGCTCGCGACGCCGGCACCGCGCTCTACGTGATGGACGAGGCGACGATCCGCCACCAGCTCTCCGAGTACGTGCGTTGGACGCGCTTCCACTGGCCCGATGTCGACGTTGTATACGCGGGCAAGGCGTTCCTCTCGCTCGCGATGGTCAAGATCGTGGCAGAGGAGGGGTGCTGTCTGCTCTGCGCATCAGGCGGCGAGCTGGCGTACGCGATCCGGGCGAGCTTTCCGATGGAGTGCGTGCAGGTCCACGGCAACAACAAGACGCGTGCTGAGCTCATCGAGTGCCTCGAAGCGGGTGTCGGGCGCATCGTGGTCGACAACTTCGAGGAGATGGAGCGGCTCTCGGCGCTCGCATCGGAGCGCGGTGCCACCCAGAAGGTGCTCATCCGTGTGACCCCGGGTGTGGAGGCCGACACGCACGACTTCATCATGACTGGTGCCGAGGACTCCAAGTTCGGCTTCGGTCTGAACCAGGGCCTTGCGATGGAGGCGGTCAAGCGCGCCATCGCCCTGCCGGGCATCGAGTTCGAAGGTCTGCACATGCACATCGGCTCGCAGATCTTCGCGCTGCACAGCTTCGCGCGCGCGATCGAGGTCATCGTCGCGTTCATGCGCGAGATCGAGAGTGAGACCGGCCACGCCGTGCGCATGCTCGATGTGGGCGGAGGACTCGGCGTTGCCTACGGCGCCCCGGATGAGCCGTCGACAGTCAAGGATTTCGGTAAGGTCGTCGTGGACGGCATCAAGGAGGAGTGCGAGAAGCACGGTCTGGCCGTGCCGCGCATGGCGGTCGAGCCCGGGCGCTCGATCGTCGCGAATGCCGGGGTGACGCTTTACACCGTCGGCTCGATCAAGGAGATTCCCGGCATCCGCACGTACGTTGCAGTCGATGGTGGGATGTCGGACAACATCCGTACCTCGCTCTATGACGCGCACTACGAGGCGCTGCTCGCCAACAAGGCCGATCAGCCCCGCGAGATGGTGGCGACCGTCGCGGGCAAGCACTGCGAGAGCGGTGACATCGTGGTCAACGACGCGCCGCTGCAGTGTCCCGAGCCCGGTGACGTACTGTGCGTCTGTGCTACTGGCGCGTACTGTCAGTCGATGGCGAGCAACTACAACAAGCAGGTACGCCCGGGTGTGGTGTTCGTACTTGACGGCGAGTGGCGCTGGGTAGTCAAGCGCGAAACCTACGACGACCTCATGCGCAACGACGCGGTGTAGGCGGGCGTATACCGGAGCGAGCTGGTTTCTCGAGCCGTGGGGGCACCTCAGCTGATTAGTTGCATGACGCCGATGGCGGTCACGTAGGTTCCCGCCACGCCGAGGACACCCGCCACGAGTCGTTGACCATAGGCCCTGAGCCACCCCTTCATGCGCTGCAGGATGCGGGTAGACCCCTCGCGGAACAGCAGGTAGATAACGATCGGCATCGCAAGCATCCACTGCAGTGCAAGCACGAAGAGGACGAGGGTGGTCACGCGGGCAGCCACTCCGGTGGTGGTCTCCAAGATGACTGCCAAGCCACCCAGGAGGTACGCGTACTGGACTCCGGGCGAGGCGGTCATGAGCGCGCCTGCGATGAAGGAGGTACGCGGCCGGATGTGCTCCGCGCGGTCGCCCCAGCTTCCGGACTCCTCGGCGGTTGGCCGCGTCCAGATCCATGCCGCAAGGGCGAAGAGCCCGACCCCGATCGCGATGACAAGACGGGCGTCCCATGCGCCGGAGTCGAGACGGAAGCTCTTGCTGTCTGGCAGCGGCACCACGAACAGCACGGCCAGACCCAGCAGTGCGCGGAAGGCGGCGTTTCCCAGAATGAAGGCCGTGCTGTTCGCAACCGGACGCGCTGTGCCGAGTAGGGCGATGACCACGATTGTCCACGTTGGCAGGATCGACCCCGCGATGACGAAGGGTGCGATTGAGATCACGGTATCCACTCCGGCCCTACCTCCTCCCGAGGTTGTTACCCTCCGGGGGAGGCTGCATCACCTGTAGTGTCTCAGGGCATACGGCGCCTACCAGGCCAATCCACCCTCGTGTGCCTGGAGCCCCGTGTCTGTTGCGAGCCCACCTCCGGCTGACACGATCCAGACCGTGCCCGTGCCCGCATCCCGGAATGCGATGTGCTTGCCGTCGGGCGACCACTCCGGGTCGGTCGGGACACCAGGTCCGACGTCCAGCTCGATTGCCGAGCCGTTCGCCGTATCGACCATCCAGAGATGGAAGCGTCCGCCGCTTCGCGCTGAGCCCGTTACCAGGACGCTGGTCCCGTCGGGCGAGATGCGGGGGGAGAACAGACTTGCGGCCTCGAAAAGCTCATGCGCCACCCCTTCGATCTTGTAGAGGACGGTGGGTTCCTGTGCAGCTCCGGCGGCGAATAGCGCACCATCCTCGTAGCGCACCGAGAAGTGCGGACCCACCTCCACCGGCAGCGGCACTGTGTCCTCGCGGTCACCTCTGGTGCGGTCCCGAACCCCGATAGTGGTCGTGTGCTCACCGCTTGCCGAGAACCAGAGCACGTCGGCGATGTCATCGTGGACTACCTCGACGAGCATGGAGCCGATGTCCGTTTCCCAGATCGGCTCAGCCCGCCAGTCGCCCTTCACTGCGGTGTGGACACGGGCGTTCAGGCCCGCCATCGACGCGTAGGTGATCGCTTCGCCGCTCCGTGAATCGCGCAGCGACCACGGTGTCTCGCTCTCTATCACCTGTCTGGCCATGCCATCTTCGACGGCCCATATGGCTCCGTCGCGGATGAAGACGAGTCCCTCGAGCATCGGGTACGGCTCGTCAGGAGCGCAGTCGGCGCCCGGTCTCACAAGGGAGCCGTTCCCTGGTTCAGGGCGTCCCACTCGGGTGAAGGAGCAGCCGGCGAGAATGACCGGGACGACTCCGAGAAGCAGCGCGGTCAGTAAGAGTCGGGTACGCCTGGTCCCTGGCCGGTCATCCACCCGCTCCATCCTCTCGATTCTCATCGTATCAACGCCAACGATGCGAGCACGTCATCAGCGGGCAGCATGCCCTCGACCGACACAAGCACATCGTCAACGTGCATGGTTGCGTGCGTCCTCCACTGATCGGCGTAGTACACGACGGGGCGGCCGCCGATCTCGGTCATCAGGGGCCCGTCGGTGCCGTCTCCGCTCACACCGGAGAGAACAAAGCCTTCGTGTGCCGGTGACTGGGTTAGAAGGATAGGGCCGACCGGCGTTGCGTACTGCGAGATCCATACGGGCGCATCCGGAGCCCCGTCTGCCCGTGCGACCGGGTCGATGTACCCGGATTCGAGAAGCTCCCACCCGGCGGGCATCTCCAGTTCTCGGGGTGTGAATCCCAGTAGTGTATGCGGTACCGAGCGGATGCCGGTCGAGCGGAACCCAAGGTCCTCGACTACGGACGGCTGAGCACCGAGCGAGACGGGGTCGAACTCGGCCGCATCCACCGGGGCATTGGCCTCGAAGAGCAGGAATTCGATCTCGTGCGTGAGCGTACCATCGGAGAGGAACTGCTCGCGCACGGGGATGGAGGACTCTCCGTCGACCCATGCGATGTGGTCCGGCTCGACGAGAAGCTTCAGTACCGCCCTGCCGCGCACTGAGTCGCGCCCTACGTATCGCATCTGACCGGCCCGGGCGAGTTCGCGTATCCGCTGCCCGAGCATGTTGTCCGCCACGGCCCCCAGACTCGGTGGGGCGTTGCGGACCTCCAGGACGCGTGCACGTCCGTCATCCGTACGGGTAGAGGAGTACACGGTCGTGCCGTTCCTCATGGTGACCGACACGACGTCCAGGCCGGCTTCATCCTGCTCGATCGACTCGATGCGGTAGCGGTCCGGTCCGGCGACGGCCATGCGATGGCGCGTCGTCCGGTACACACCGTTGCCAACGAGTTCGCGCTCCTCAACGTGCGCGCGCCAGGTCGACGCCTCCCGGTACGAACTAGCCATGTCCGACTTGACCTCCTCCGCATAGGCACGTGCGGTGTCTGAACGGTAGGCCGAGGCGGCTGCCACGACGCCGACGATAGCGGCCCCCGCCACCGTCACGGCGATGAAACGATACGCTCTGCTCGAGATGCTCATTCCGGTCCCCCTTACTCCGTGATTCATTGGTAACGTTCGTTCGTCCGTGCTCTGGCGGCCCAGTAGTCCGCAGTTGCGTAGAGTCCTTCTCGCCTGGATGTCCTCTCGAGACCCCGTGCACATTCGGCCGCGATCCAGGGCTGCGCGCTCCAGTTGCTGCGCCCGAGTGTCCGGAGTGCGCGTAGGTAGTACGTCGCGGCAAGGTCAGCCGGGGCGCTCTTCTCGAGGATGCGGGCTACGTTGAGCGACGCGAGCGCTCGCCCCGGTATAGCCGTGTCACCGAAGCAGGCTCCGAATGACTCCCATGCATCGAGTGCTTCGGGTAGGTCTCCCCGAAGCTCGGCATCTGTCGCGACGACTCTCCAGGCCTCCGAGGCCCACCGCGATTCGGGGTATCGACGTACGAGTGTTCGCGCAGCCGATCGAGAGGCCGGCTCGTTCCAGGGGGCGGCGTCGGTAGCGACCATCCTCAGGAAGAGGCGCTCGGCGGCGCGCTCTCCGGCAATCGCGTTCGCTGACGATACTCCCGAGAAGCAGAGCGCGAGTGCCATCGTCGACAAGCCCACACGCGCGAGAGTATGGGCCCGGTGTCGCCACAGTGCGGCGCACAGGAGGGCGAGGGCCCACCCTGTCAGTGCAGGCAACGGGATCGCCGGTACCGGGATGCCGTCCGCGAGCATCGTCGCAAGCGGCGTGGTCGTCCGGTGCACTACCGCCACACTGGCACTCAAGGGGAGCATAAAGGTCCACTCGAGAGTCCGAAGCGAAGGAAGGCCAACAGGGTCCCCCGCCCAGGTGCCTGAAAGTGCCGCAATCCAGCTGGCGCCGGCGAGGCAGGCATGCCCCCAGGCGATTCCGATCAACGTCGGGAGCCAGTGCCCGGGCGCGCCGCGGCGTCCCGCGCTGTGTCCTCGCTCGCGCTCAGTACACGATGCCCTGGCTGCCATAGTTCTTCACCAGTATCGAGCGGGCCATCGCCGAGACGGTCGCGCGCCTTGTCCCGTAATGACTCGAATCGTAGTGCGGGTCGAAGTAGTACACGTAGTCTCTCGTCGATGAGATGTCGTACCCACGAATGGCCACGTAGTGGCCTCTGGCCTTCGTGCCGCTGTAGGTCGGCAGACCGGGCGAGTAGTATCCGGCGCTGTTCGTGTAGGGGTAGGGGTTAACGCAGGGGATGGCGCAGGAGTTGCGGTCGACCGCGTACGTGATGATGCTGCGCACCAGCGAGATCCCGGTTATGTACGTGCGCGGGACATGGACGTACGTGATTGAAACCCGCTTGTACTTGTTGAGCACCGCGGGGATGTTCTGGATCGCCGTTCCCCCAGTGGTCGTACCGAGTTCCTTCGCGAGTGTCGATTGTGCGACACTGCGGCCTTGTGAGTGGAGTACGAAGTGCGTGCTGGCAGGGCCGCACCAGTACGTCGTCTGCTGCTTCGCACAGCTGCTCGTGCATGTGGTCGGCACCATCTTGTATGCGGCGAACGCACCTGCCGGAACCACCGCCCCCAGCGCAATCAGGGCAGTGGCACCGGCCCGTGTAAGAGCGCGTCTCCATTTCATCTCCCGGCTCCCTTCAATGGAACATGTGTTCGACGACGAGTATCCATATGGTCCTGAACCGCCTCTGACCGATTTCTGACTGCGGCGGCGTCCCGGTCCGGAAGCGAGACTCGGGTACAATACGCTCTGACCGGCCCGCAGGACCGGTCGGTCCTGCCCCCGCGCACCGGAGGACGCAATGCGCACCGTGAACGTCGGCCTCATCGGCCTGGGAACCGTCGGCTCAGGAGTCGTGAAGATCTTCGGCTGGCATGCCGGGGACTTCCGGAGACGCGCTGGCGTCGACATCAGGCTCGTGCGTTTCGCCGACCGCAATCCCGATCGCGCGACCGACCTCGGCCTGCCCGAAGGGTCGTTCACGGGCGATGCGTTCGAGCTCATCGGCGACCCAGACATCGATATCGTCATCGAGCTCATCGGCGGCACCAGTGTCGCACGGGACGTCGTGCTGGCCGCGCTCAAGGCAGGGAAGAGCGTTGTCACCGCCAACAAGGCGCTCATGGCGAGCCACGGCCAGGAGGTCATGGACGCCGCAGCGGTGTACGGTGTCGACATCGCGTTCGAGGCGAGCGTCGGTGGCGGGATCCCGATTATCAGCCCGCTCAAGCACTGTCTCGTGTCGAACGAGATCACGAGCGTCATGGGCATCGTCAACGGCACCACGAACTACATGCTCACGCGCATGGCCGAGGACGGCCTCGACTACGACTCAGCACTGGCAGAGGCGCAGGCCAAGGGCTTCGCCGAGGCCGATCCGACTGCCGACGTCGACGGGCTCGACGCCGCAGCCAAGATTGCGATTCTCGCATCGATCGCCTTTAACAGTCGCGTTGTCATGAGCGAAGTCCCCACCGAGGGCATCCGCTCCATCTCCGCGGCCGACGTGGCGTACGCCGGCGAGATGGGCTACGCGATCAAGTTACTCGCCATCGCCCGGCGCACCGAGAGTGGCGTCGACATCCGTGTCCACCCGACGATGATTCGCTCGACGCACCCCATGGCGAGCGTGAATGGGGTGTATAACGCAATCTACGTCGTCGGAGATGCTGTCGGCGAGACGATGTTCTTCGGCGAGGGTGCCGGGTCTCTGCCCGCGGCAAGCGCGGTCGTTGGCGACGTGATCGAGGTTGCGCGCCACATCTCGCGCGGTTGCCTCGGTCTGGTTGGCTGCACCTGTAACGAGGAGCTGCCCATCCGCGACATAGGCGAACTCGAGACCCCCTACTACCTGCGGTTCCGCGTCGTCGACCAGCCCGGCGTATTTGGGCGCGTGGCGACCGTCTTCGGCAACCATGGCGTTTCGCTTGCGAGCGTCATCCAGAAGGGTGCCGAGGAGCCGACGGCCGAGATCGTCTACGTCACGCATCGCGCGACCGAGCGTGCCGTCCGGGCGGCGCTCGCCGAGATCGAGGATCTCGACATCGTGGAGTCGGTCGACACCGTTCTGCGCGTCGAGGACCTCTAGGGCCCCGGTGGCGGGAGTGCCGACGGTCACCATACCCGCTACCAGCGCGAACCTCGGCTCAGGCTTTGATGCCTTCGGGCTTGCTCTCGCACTGCACAACCACTTCACCGCGGAGCTCGCCGACGAGTGGTCGGTCGAGATCACGGGTGAGGGCGAGGGGTGGCTTTCCGGCGGCCCCGACAACCGGGTGGCGCGTTCGATGGCACGGGTGTTCGCCGAGGTCGGCCAGCCCGGACTGGTAGCCCGCATCCGCTGCGAGAACCGCATTCCCTCGGGCGCGGGCCTGGGCTCCTCTGCGGCCGCCATCGTAGGCGGCCTCATTCTTGGTGACGCGCTCTGTGGAGCGCGACTCGACCGCGAGATGTTGTTCGCCTTGGCAACAGAGCTCGAGGGTCATCCTGATAACGCGGCCGCCGCCCTCTACGGAGGGTTCACCATCAGTTGGGGCTGGAGTGACGAGGGTCATCCACGATGCGTGCACCTCGAGCCCGCAGGCGGTCTCGCTGCCGTTGTCGTCAGCGCCGAGATCCCGCTTGCGACGGACGCATCACGGGGACTGCTCCCGGCGAGCGTGCCTCACGCCGATGCCGCCTTCAGTGCCGGCAGGGCAGGGCTTCTTGCCGTCGGCATCGCGGTAGGCGACTCGGATGCGCTCGCGGCCGGGCTGGCCGATCGCATCCACGAGCCGTATCGTGTCGCCGCGGTGAGCGACCTCGAGGCCGTACGGACCGCTCTGGTTGCGGGAGGAGCGGTCGGTGCCGTGCTCTCGGGGGCGGGCCCCACCGTCATAGGACTCGTGCACGGCGTCGACGACCGCGACGCTCTCGCGCGTGCGGAGGCGGTCGCGCAACGAGTGCGAGGTACCATCGCGACAATCCCTGGCAGGCATGAGCCCCGGGCACTCGGCATCGCGCGAACTGGTGCGGTCCTCATCTGAAGTGCGCCTTCCTGTTGACCGGATGATTGCCGGTCGGGGAATATAGAGAGCACCGCCATCTGCCGTCGCACCTGCGACGCTCCACACCTCGCGCGGAGGACTCCATGGAAGACGACGGCTCCACGCCCGCACCGCACATGCCCGAACAGCACGTTCCCCCCGCTGCCCCTCCTGCTCGCGAGCGTTCAAGCACGGGGTGGCGCTGGTTCATCGGCGGCGTGGTCGTGCTATTCCTTGCCGCCTTCGCCTGCTCGGCGTTCGCCTTCTGGGTGGCGTTTGACAGCAGACCGACGGGCTGGGCAACGGGCGACTCCGTCGCGCTTATCCATCTGGACGGCGTGATTGCGGGCACGGGCAGTGTCTACAACGGCATCATCACGCCGGAGTACTTCGCCGACCAGCTCGACCAGGCTGAGGCTGATCCCTCGGTACGCGCAATCCTCATCCGTGTTGACTCGCCGGGCGGCACCGTTGCCGCCTCGCAGGAGATTGCGATGGACGTTGCGCGGGTGAGCAAGCCGACCGTCGTCAGCGTCGGCGACATCTGCGCCTCGGGGGCGTACATGGTTTCCGCCCAGTGCGACGAAATCGTCGCGGCACCCACCTCCTCGGTCGGCAGTATCGGCGTGATCGCCCAGATACCCAACGTGGCCGGCCTGCTCGACACGCTCGGCATCGAGTTCACCGTGCTCACAGCCGGAGAGTACAAGGACGCGGGCAGCCCGTACCGCAGCCTCACCGCGACGGAGACCGCGCTTTTCGAAGAGTACATCGACGTCGCCTACCGGGAGTTCATCCGCATGGTAGCCGAGGGCCGCTCGCTGCCCACAGACGAGGTCGAGGAGATGGCCACGGGGTGGATCTGGCCGGGCATGGTCGCCCAAGAGATGGGACTGGTGGACTCGCTCGGCACCTTCAACGACGCGCTTGACCGTGCCGCCGAGCTCGGCGGTATCGAGGGCGACCCCTATATCGTCACCTACGGCGAGCCCGACTACAGCGCATTGCTGCGCAGCCTGATCGGGTTCGGCGCCCGGCTCGAGCGCCTCGGCAACTTCGAGCCCGATGCCGATGCCATCCGGCGCACACTTCCGCACTAGGAGAGGGAGTTCACCGTGAGCGAGAACGCACCCTTTGTCATCGCCCACATCTCCGACCTGCACTGCGGGTCGCGCTATCACATCCCCAGCCTTGCCACGCGCGTTGTCGACGAGCTGAACGAACTCGAACCCGACGTGGTGGTCGTCACGGGCGACCTTACCGACATGGGATTCCGGCAGGAGTTCACACAGGCCCAACGGTTGCTCGACCGCATCGAGTGCCCCAACCGTCTCGTGCTGATGGGCAATCACGATGCGCGCAACGTCGGTGACGAGCACTTCACCGAGTTGTTCGGGGCTCGCAGTCGCGAGTTGCTCGCGGGAGGCATCCGCCTGCTGGGCCTCGACTCATCCGAGCCCGACCTCGACAGCGGCCGGGTGGGTCGCGAGCGCTACCGCTGGATCGAGGAGCGCTTCAGCGACCCAGACGAGTTCAAGGTCGTCTGCATGCATCACCACCTGGTCCCGGTGCCGGGCACGGGGCGCGAGCGCAACATCGTCTACGACGCGGGGGACATGCTCCGGGTGCTCTCGACGTGCGGGACGGATCTCGTGCTCTGCGGCCACAAGCACGTGCCCAACGTGTGGCGGCTCGAGGACGTGCTCATCGTCAACTCCGGCACCGCGTGTTCGCATCGCCTCCGCGGGCGTGTGCGACCCTGCTACAACATCATCGAGATTCACGACCGCGAGCGCGTGCGCGTGCTGCTCAAGGAGCCCTTCGCGGGCGCCGAGTGCGTCGCCGACTTCCATGACGTCCATCGCCGGTACTGCCGGTGGCGCGGAGAGGTCGGGGAGGTGACGGCATGAGCCGTGTTGTGGCGCTCATCGATGGCGAGCACTACCCGCCCGTCGTGCGGTTCGCGCTCGAGCAGCTCGCCGGGGACCACGAGGTTGTGGCGGCCGCGTTCCTCGGCGGTACCGAGAAGGTCGACCTCGACAGCGAGAACGAGGCCTACGGCGTGCCGCTCGTGTCAGCGGAGACGGCCGAGGCGGCGGTGGCCTCGGCGATCGAGCACTACGGGCCCGACCTCGTGGCCGATCTCTCCGACGAGCCCGTCGTGACCTCGGCGGACCGCTTCCGTCTCGCGGGTGTTGCTCTCTCTCACGGCGTGGAATATCGCGGCGCTGACTTCCACTTTTCTCCTCCGACCGTTGCGCTGCGCACTGTGACGCCCACACTCGGGCTCATCGGTACCGGTAAGCGTGTTGGGAAGACCGCCATCTCCGCCTACGTCGCGCGGCTTCTCAAGGCCCGGGGCCGGGACATCGTCGTGCTCGCTATGGGCCGAGGGGGTCCCGCCGAGCCCGAGCTCATCCGCGGCGACGAGGTCGCGCTCACTACTCCGGACCTGCTGGACCTGGCGCGCCAGGGCAAGCACGCATCCTCCGACAACTACGAGGACGCCGTGATGAGCCGGGTGACGACGGTCGGTTGCCGCCGCTGCGGAGGCGGCATGGCAGGAGAGACGTACTTCAGCAACGTGCCCGCTGGTGCCCGGCTGGCCGACACGCTCGGTAAGGAGCTCCTTGTGCTCGAGGGTTCCGGCGCGGCGATTCCGCCGGTCCACGCTGACGCCTCGGTTCTCGTAGTGGGTGCGGGCCAGGGCCTCACCTACGTACGCGACTATTTCGGACCCTTCCGTCTCGGGAAGGCGGATGCGGTAGTGCTGGCGACAGCCGAGGAGCCGAACGCCACCGCCGAGGAAATCGCTGCGATCCGCGGTGCGATCGACGAGGTCCGTCCCGGGATCCCAGTAGTGGCGACCACCTTCAGACCGGCGCCCATCGAGCCGGTCGAAGGGGCACGCGTGTTCTTCGCCACCACCGCGCCCGAAGCGGTACTCGACAAGCTCTCAGCTCACCTCGAGCACAAGCACGGCTGCACCGTGGTGGCCGCGAGCTCGCACCTGTCGAACCGCTCGCTGCTGCGGCGCGATATGGTGGCCGCCTCCGGCGCTTATGACCTCCTGCTCACCGAGCTGAAGGCTGCCGCGATCGACGTGGTTGCGACCGCAGGCGAGGAGGCGGGCGTGCCGACGGTGTTCTGCGACAACGTGCCGGTCTCGGTCGACGGCGGAGACCTGGACGGTTTGCTCGTCGAAGCGTCTCGCCTCGCGCTCGAGCGTGGAGCGGGGAGGGGAGCGTAAAGATGCCACAGACAGGCAAGATCATCACGCTGTCAGACAAGCGTCATGGGCTTCCGTTCTCCAAAGGGCTGCTCGCCCAGTCGTTCACAGCGACAGGCCTGCCCCCGAGCAGGGCGTACGAGGTGGCGCAGGCCATCCAGGACGATCTGCGCGAACGTGACGAGCTTGCGATCACGATGGAGCGCCTGAAGGATCTCGCAATCGAGTATCTCGAGCTGATGACCGGTCCGCCGTACGCCGAGCGCTACCGGCATCTCGCGGAGCTCAGCGAGATCGACACGCCGGTGATCGTGCTCATCGGCGGGACCACCGGAGTGGGCAAGTCCACCATCGCCGCCGAGGTAGCCCACCGCCTCGGTATCACCCGCTTCATCTCGACGGATTCCATACGTGAGGTCATGCGTGGTATCTTTACCGAGGAACTCATGCCCGCGCTGCACGCGAGCGCGTTCGAAGCCTGGCGCAGCCTCAGAGTCCCGGTACCCCATGGAGCCAACCCGGTCATCGTTGGGTTTCGAGAGCAGGTGGCTGTCGTCGCGGCCGGTATCAAGGCGCTCATCGAGCGGAGCATGAAGGAGGGCGTCAGCCTCGTCATCGAGGGCGTGCACCTTGTCCCGGGCTACATCGAGCCATCTGAGTTTCCCGATGCCCGGGTCGTGCAGATTCTGATCGCGGTCGAGGACGAGGACGCCCACCGGAGCCATTTCTATATCCGCGAGGTCCAGACCGACGGGCTCAGACCGTTCGAGCGCTACCGGTCGAACTTCGACAACATCCGCATGCTCGGCCACTACATCGAGGAACAGGCCCAGGAGCACGGTATCCGGATCATTTATAGCCACCAACTGGACCGCACGGTGGCAGACACACTCGAGCATGTCGTCGACGAGGTGCTCCATAGCACGTGAGACACGCCCTGTCGGGGCGTCAGAAGAAGGAGGAAGGCCGAACGTGAAGTTCTTTCTAGACACGGCGAACATCGCCGAGATAGAGGAGGCCGCAAGCTGGGGGGCGCTCGCGGGTGTCACGACGAACCCGACGCTCTACGCCCGTGAGGGCGGCAAGCTCAGCGACTTTCACGCGCACATCGTGAGGATCTGCGAGATCGCCCAAGGCCCGGTCTCCGCCGAGACCGTGAGTCTGAAGCGCGACGAGATCGTGGCCGAGGGTGTGGAGCTCGCGGCGCTTCACGAGCACGTCGTCGTGAAGGTCCCGACGATGCCCGAGGGCCTCGCGGCAACGCGGGAGCTCCACGAGCGTGGCATCAAGGTGAACATGACCCTGTGCTTCACCGTGCCGCAGGCGTTGCTTGCTGCGCGGGCGGGCGCAGCCTACGTCTCGCCGTTCATCGGCCGCTTCGACGACATCTCCGAGGATGGCCTGGAGCACCTTGGCAACGTTATCGGAGCGCTCAACAACTACGAGTTCGGTCACAGCGTCGAGGTCATCGCGGCGAGCGTGCGCCATCCCGGGCACGTGCTCGGTGCCGCGCTGCTCGGCGCAGACATCGCCACCGTCCCGTTCAAGGTGTTGCAGCAGTGCGTGAAGCACCCGCTGACCGATCGCGGCCTCGAATCGTTCCTGGCTGACTGGGAGAAGGTAAAGAACTCATGAGCGCAAGACCTCGCAAGCGCGGACGCCGCGGTGGCGGCGCTCCCCAGCAGCCGCCTCAGCCCTCGATCACCCGGGCGGATCTCGAGGCCAAGAAGGTCACCGAGCTGAAAGAGATGGCGGCAGAGCTCTCACTCGACGTCAAGGCGCTGAAGAAGAAGGACGAACTCATCGACGCCGTTCTCGAGGCCAAGGTACGCGCCGAGGGTTTCATCGAGATCAACGGCATCCTCGACGTGCTGCCCGAGGGCTACGGGTTCGTCCGCACGGTCGGCTACCTGCCGGGTGATTCGGACGTGTACTGCTCTATGTCGCAGATCCGGCGGGGCGAGCTGCGCCGCGGCGACCAGATCCGCGGGCAGGTTCGCCCGCCGAAAGACAACGAGAAGTACCCCGCGCTGCAGCGCATCGACTTGATCAACGGGATGAACCCCGAGGAGGCCCGTCACCGCAAGCTCTTCAGAGATCTGACGCCGGTCTACCCCGACGAGCGATTCCGACTAGAGACGGGCAAGGACGAGATCACCGCCCGAATCATCGATCTCGTGGCACCCATCGGCAAGGGCCAGCGTGGGCTGATCGTTTCGCCGCCGAAGGCCGGCAAGACCACGATCCTCAAGGACATCGCGGCCTCCATCGCCCAGAACGACCCGGACGTACACCTCATGTGCCTGCTCGTCGACGAGCGGCCTGAAGAGGTCACCGACATGGAGCGATCCATCAAGGGCGAGGTCGTCTCGTCGACCTTCGACATGCCGGCCGAGAACCACATCGCTGTTGCCGAGCTCCTGATGGAGCGGGCGAAGCGACTCGTCGAGAGCGGTTACGACGTCGTCATCCTGCTCGACTCGATCACACGCCTCGCCCGCGCGTACAACCTCGCAACTCCTGCGAGCGGGCGCATCCTGTCCGGTGGTGTGGACTCGACCGCACTCTACCCGCCGAAGCGCTTCTTCGGCGCGGCTCGCAACATCGAGCACGGCGGATCGCTTACTATCATGGCCACTGCGCTCGTGGAGACCGGGTCGAAGATGGACGAGGTCATCTTCGAGGAGTTCAAGGGTACCGGCAACATGGAGCTGCGGCTCGACCGTCGGCTCGCGGACCGGCGCATCTTCCCCGCGATCGACGTGGTCACGAGCGGCACCCGCAAGGAGGAGCTGCTGCTCGATCCGATGGAAGCCCCGTTCGTGTGGGGACTGAGGCGGATCCTGCACGGTGTGGACAGCTCGGAACGCGCGATCGAAATGCTCATCAAGGGCCTGCGGCAGGTATCCAGCAACCAGGAGTTCCTGCACCGGATGGCCAAGAAGGCGGCCGAGAAGAGCAACGGCGTCGACCTGTAGCGCTTCGTTGCCCGCCCGCAGGACGCGTGCTACACTAGCTCGGCTTTGTGCTGAGGCCCTGGTCGGAAACCAGGGCCGCTTATCGGAGGTGACTGCACGTGCGTGAGGGTATCCACCCGGACTACGTCGAGAGCACGGTGACGTGTTCGTGCGGCGAGTCGTTCAAGACCCGCTCCACCAAGAGTGAGCTCCACATCGAGCTCTGCTCCAAGTGCCATCCGTTCTACACCGGCACCCAGAAGCTTGTCGACTCTGGCGGACGCGTCCAGCGCTTCGCTGATAAATTCGGCGCTTCGGCCACCGACGTCATCGAGCGCGAGGCCGTCGAGCGCGCCGCGCGCCAGAAGGTGCACGAAGAGACCGCTCTGGCGGCTCGTGAGGCCCGTGCTGCCAAGGACGCCGAGAAGGCTGCCAAGTCCGCGAAGCACGAGACCGCTGTGGCAGCGGTCGAAGGTGTGGCCGACGCGGTGGCTGTCGAGGCACCCGCCGAGGAAGCCCCGGCCGAGGAGGCACCCGCCGAGGAGAGCGCCGAGTAGACTACGGGAACCCAGATTCCAGATAGCGAAAGGGCGGGCCTGCGGGTTCGCCCTTTCGTCCTTACGCACGTGCGAAGGGGTCTGGTGGGAAGCGGTGGTGCCTGTGCTTTCTTAGCGGTGATGCGCCGTGAGTGTCGACGTGTGCCCGATGCCCGTTTCGGAAACCGAGAGACAGCCCAGCTCAAACAGGGTTTCCGGGTTAGGTTAGTTGGGGATAGACGAATCCCCGCAGACATGAGGGAGAGTGCAGACATGAGCAAGTGGGAGCAGTACAAAACGTGCTGCGAGCTGCAACTGAGCCGGTTGAAGTGAGACATCGCGAAGTCGCCGTCGCGAATCTTCTTCACACTCCTGACGTCTCTCGGACGAGCGAGTAACTGTTAGAATGGCGAGGCGAGCCGTCAGTGCTCGCCTCTCTGCTGTCTGCTTGAGGAAGGCACCTTGGACGTCCGCATGCTCTACCACACTCCCGACCCCGAGCGAGCTGTCGCTGTCGCTGCGCGGCTCTGTTATGCGCCGGTCGGTGCCGCCACACTCATGGAGGGTATGTCGGACGAGGCGGTGCGCAAGGTCTTGCGTACGATCATGACCTCGGGGCACTTCTCAGCTCTCGAGCACGCCTCCTACACCTTCGCCGTCGACGGGGTTTCGCGCGCGATGACGCACCAGCTCGTGCGTCATCGTCTTGCTTCCTACAACCAGCAGTCGCAGCGATACGTCGCCTACGAGGACGAACCGTGCTTCATCGTTCCGCCGAGCGTGCAGGACGACCCGGTGGTGCGCTCCCGCTTCGACGCAGCGGCCTCTGAGGCGTTCGCCGCATACCGCGAGCTCGTCGAATCCGGGATACCTGCAGAAGACGCCCGCTACCTATTGCCCAACGCGATGGAAACGAAGATCGTCATCACAATGAACGTGCGCGAGCTACTTCACTTCTTCGAGGTCCGGTGCTGCAAACGCGCCCAGTGGGAGATCTGCGACCTCGCGCTCGCCATGCTCGCCCTGGCTGAGCCGACGGCACCGTACCTGTTCATGGATGCTGGGGCATCCTGCCGCCGGGGTCCTTGTCCGGAGGGGAAGATGATCTGCGGCGAGCCGTACGAACGGGCGCCCCGGCGTGAGTGATTGGCTCGTACGCGGGATCACCGGACCAAGCGCCAGATACGATCTGGACTGGGCCGTGGCCCCCGCTCACATCCTGGTGCCGGTCGTCGTTGCGGCGTCCTTCACCCGTGCTCATGGTGGGCCTGTGGCCGGCCGTCCGCTACCTCGAGCGCCGGGACAACGCCGCAAACGTCTCGCTCGTGACCATGGCCCTCGCCGGCCTTGCTATCATGAACGTCTTCGGACTGCGGGGGCGTCCGCATTGGACGAACCAGCCTGACGTGGGACTCCTGCTCGCGGCCGTCGTTGTCTATCTCGTATGGCTAGCGACCTACTCGTCGGTCTCTGTGGAGAACAAGCGGGGATGGGCGACACTTTTCGGATGGAAGGACGAGCGCTGATGCCGGTCAAACACACCCACATCGGGGGCCAGGCGGTTCTCGAGGGCGTCATGATGAGAGGCAGGCACAACTGGGCGGTGGCCATCCGCAAGTCGGACGGTGACATCTACGTCGAGGAGCATGCGCTGCGCACGGCGGTCTCCAGGCATCCCAAACTGGCCAAGCCCGTCATTCGCGGAGTGGTGGGCCTCTACGAGAGCCTGGTGCTCGCAATGAAGGCCTTCGCCGTCTCTGCCGAACACGCTGGCGAGACCGAGGAGGAGCAGCTCTCCAGCAAGGAGATCGCGCTATCGATGACGCTGGGCGTGGGCCTGGCGGTGTTGCTCTTCATCGTAGTGCCCGCGCTGCTCACCAACCTCATGGTGGGCCAGGCTACCGAGCGGCCGTTCACCTGGAACGTGGTCGACGGTGTGCTGCGCGTGGTTGCGTTCTTCGCTTACATCTGGGCGATCAGCCGCATCAAGGACATTCAGCGCGTCTTCGCATATCACGGGGCCGAACACAAGACGATCCACGCCTACGAGCGCGGCCTTCCACTCGATGCGGAGATCATCCAGCGACACCAGACGATGCACGTGCGCTGCGGAACGTCGTTCCTGCTCATGGTGATGGTCATCGCGATCCTGGTGTTCTCACTCATACCGGTGAAGGCCGTCACCGCCCTGCTCGGAACGGACCATCGCGCAATCACGCTCATCGTTGCCATCTCATTCCGCATTTTGCTGCTGCCGCTGATTGCGGGACTGGCGTACGAGGTCATCAAGTGGGCCGGCAAGGCGCCCGACAACCCGTTCGTGAAGGTCGTGCTCTGGCCCGGGCTGCAGCTCCAGCGGATGACTACGAGGGAGCCCGACGACGACATGGTCGAGGTCGCGGTGGTGGCGATGCAGCGGGTGATTGCCTGCGAGGAGCGCGAGGAAGCTCTTGCGCGTGGCAAGACTGTTCCCGAAGTTGGCACGTGCGACGCTGGTCTTCCGGCTGATGAGGTCGCCGCCGACGACGTTGAGCCCGTCATCCTCTCGTAGGCGCGGCGTTTGCTATGCATCGCCCCATGGAACAACCCGTTGATTCATGCGCGACCGTGCCGTCGTCGGTACCGGTTGTCGGCGCCGCTCCGGTCGCCCCGTCCGTCGATGCGATGCCGGATATCGTTGTTCGGCCATCCCTCGTCGCGGGCGAGCGCGTTCAGCTCGTCCTGGCCGGTGGGCTGTGGCTCGTGGCCGCCGCCATCCTCGGCATCCGCGGCGCCGGATGGCTTCTGCCGGTGGCCTGGGCGCCGCTCCTGGCAGGTGCTGGCGTGGTCATCGGAGTAGTGAAAGCACGCTTCCTGCTGGACGGGGTCGTCCGCGGTGTTGCTCGCCGCATCCATGATCGTGGGCCGGACGGATCGATTATCGGGTTCCTCTCGGTGCGCTCCTGGGTTGTCGTCGTCATCATGATGGCGGGCGGTCACGCCCTGCGCCTAACCACGACACCGCGTCCCGTGCTCGGCGTCTTGTACATAGCCATTGCGACGGCGCTCGCACTCGCGAGCCGCACGTACTGGCGTGTCCTCGGGCGCGGGTGGAGCACACTCGGGGACGTGTAAGATTCATAGGGGTTAGGATCTCCGTGTATGAACGTACCGCATCCATCGGTCTTTGGTCGCATCGGCGTCCGGTTTCGAGGGACTCGAGGATCGCGTGTTCGCCGCGGTCTGCGAGGTAGGTGTCGCGAGACGGCTGTCGCGCTGCGGGCGCGTGACGGCGTTACACACGACCGCCCACCGCGTTTCGATCAGGCACGAGCGAACAGCCTCGCGACCAGCCAGGATCCGAGAACCGCACAACCGTCCGTCGGCAGGTGGTTCGGGGCGGTGGAGTCGAACAGGACGTCGCAACGGGCGCCAAACTCCTCATCCGCATTCCACCAGAGCAACGCGAGAGGAACCCTCGGGAGCGCGAGCACCGTCCAGGCACGATCGGCGATGCCCGCAAGGGGTTCGCCTCCGAGGCGCGCGACGGCCTCAAAGAGCGCCTCGGGTCGGGCAGCCAGGCGTCGCACGATCGCGTCGGGCGCGTACCCGCGGAACGCTGCCGAGTAGAAAGAGCCATCGGGTAGCTCGGAGAAGGCGATCCATCTTCCCGTCGGCCGCGTGCCGTCGCTTCTGGCGATATGGTGCAGCAAGAGTGCCTTGATGTGCGGCGGTAGTTCGGGATCCGCACGGACATCAAGATCCGGATACGTCACCTCGACGAGCGAGCCGAAGAAGGGCAGCCACAGACTCCCGCGGTCGTCCGACCCCTCGAACGTCGCCTCGATTGCCTCGGCCGCCGCACGGGGATTCCTGCCAACGGCCAACGTGCGTGCCGCCCGAAGCGCTTCCTGTCCCATGACCGATATCGTCCTCGACTCCGTGCGCGGTGTCCAGTCCGTCTTCCAGCCCGATGTGCGGCGACTTCCCCGAACACCACGGGGGCCGACGTCACACCGGCTTCGACAGCCTTCGCGGGGATGTCGTGTAACGTCCCTAAGACGAGCATCCGGTGGTCCGGGCTGCGGCACGGTCGAGGGGCACGTCTGCCGGAAGAGCGCTTCAGGCTCGCATGGTCTCGCATCGCACGGGAGAGTCCTCCACGAGCACCCCTGCGTGACATCTCGGGCACAAGAAGGGCAGACAACTGATGCCGGACCGGGTGATGTGCCCCCCATGTGCCTTACACGTTCCCACGCTTGGCTGATGCCCGCAGGTGCTGCTTCGACGTGCTACGCTTGGAGTGACCGCACGACCGACCTAAGGACCCAGTACGCCATGCGTGACAAGCTCGAATCGATCCTCGCATCCTACCGGGAGCTCACGGACCGCCTCGGCGATCCGGCGGTGCTCTCCGACCAGAAGACCTATGCGCGTCTCGCCAAGGAGCAGGCGTCCATGACGTCGCTCGCGAACGCCATCACTGCTTACTTCGGCGTGCTCGACGGCATCACCGATGCGGAGGAGATCATGCGTTCGGAGAGCGATTCCGAGATGCGTGAGCTCGCCCGGGAGGAGCTCACCGAGCTCGAGGGGCGCAAGTCTGTGCTCGAGGACGAGCTCAAAGTCATGATGCTTCCCACAGACCCCAACGATGACAAGAATGTCATCGTCGAGATTCGCGCGGGTGCTGGCGGCGACGAGGCCGGCCTGTTCGCCGCCGACCTCTACCGGATGTACACGCGCTTCGCGGAGTCGAAGCGGTGGAAGGTCGAGGAGATCGACGCTTCCGAGAACGAAGTCGGCGGCTTCAAAGAGGTTTCGTTCGTGGTCAAGGGCGCAGGAGTCTATTCCAAACTGAAGTTCGAGTCTGGTGTGCACCGTGTCCAGCGGATTCCGGCCACCGAGTCCGGCGGGCGCATCCACACGTCGACCGCGACGGTGGCAGTGCTCCCCGAGGCCGAGGACGTCGAAGTCGAGATCAACCAGAATGATCTGCGCATCGACGTTTACCGTTCCAGCGGGCCGGGCGGCCAGTCGGTAAACACCACCGACTCGGCGGTGCGCATCACGCACCTGCCCACGGGGCTCGTGGTGCAGTCTCAGAACCAGAAGTCACAGCTGCAGAACAAGGAGAACGCGATGCGCGTGTTGCGCGCGCGTCTCTACGAGATCGAGCTCGAGCGCCAGCAGGCGGAGCTCGGAGCAGAGCGGCGCAGCCAGATCGGGTCGGGAGGGCGATCGGAGAAGATCCGCACCTACAACGTCCCCCAAGACCGGCTGACCGACCACCGCATCGGGCTCACGGTACACAACCTGCCCGCCATCATGATGGGCGAGATCGGTCCGGTGATCGAAGCGCTCGCTGCAGCCGACCGGGCCGAGCGCCTGGCGTCGGTGGTCTGACGCATGGGCGCGCGCGTCTGGACGGTCAAAGACGCGCTCGACTGGACGGTCGCGTACTTCGAGCGAGAAGGGGTCGATGCGCCTCGGCGCTCTGCTGAGTGGCTGCTGTCCGCCGCCACCGGTCTGTCCCGCGTCGAGGTGTACGCCTTCCACGAGCGACCGCTCTCCGACGATGAACGCGCCACGCTGCGCGAGAGTGTCAAGCGCCGGGCCGCGGGCGAGCCGCTCCAATACGTCACCGGGGAGATGCCCTTCCGCCACATCGTCGTTCAAGTTGAGCCGGGGGTGTTCATCCCGCGTCCCGAGACCGAGGTGCTCGTGGATGTCGCTCTGGACCTGATACATGACGTCGACGACCCGGTGGTGCTCGAGATGTGCAGCGGCTCGGGTTGCATCGCCTGCGCCATCGCCACCGAGCGGCCTTCGGCCCGTGTGGTCGCGACCGAGATCGCGCCGCACTCCGTAGCCGTGGCGCGCGCGAATACCGAACGGCTCGGTGTGGCCGACCGGGTCAGCGTGCTCGAATGCGACCTCTTCTCGGATGTGCCCACGGATCTGTGCGGCCAAGTCGACCTCGTCATCTCCAACCCGCCCTACATTCCCAGCGATGACCTGCCCGAACTCTCGATCGAGGTGCTCGGGTTCGAGCCGCATCTCGCGCTCGACGGGGGTCCCGACGGGCTCGATGTCGTGCGCCGCATCGTGGAGGAGGCGCAGGCGTGGCTGGCGGACGACGGTGTGCTTGCGATGGAGATTGACGAAACATGCGCGAAGCATGCTTCCGAAGGAATGCGGGAGTGGTATCAAGAAGTAAGAGTCATGAGGGACCTCTCCGGCCGGGACCGCGTGGTGGTCGGCCGGAAGAGATAGGTTCGTCCAGCCAGGGCAGTCCAGGATGATCGGAGGCGGTTGGCGATGGGCAAGGTGTTTCACATCGATCCGGAGAACCCGTCAGCAGAAGTGATAAACCTCGCCGCCACGGTGCTGCGAGACGGCGGGATCGTCGTGTTCCCGACCGAGACGGTATACGGCATCGGGGCGGCTGCACACTCCTGTTTCGGCCCCCACGAGATATTCGACATCAAAGTTCGACCCCTCGAGAAGTCTCTGCCCTGGCTCGTCGAGGACGAGGACGCACTCAACACGTACGGCGTTGAGGTTCCCGAGTACGCGCACAATCTGGCGAAGGCGTTCTGGCCCGGGGCGCTCAGCCTCGTAGTCAAGGCATCCGACGTCGTCGGCAAGGACTTTCGCGCCGACGACGACACAGTTGCGCTGAGAAGCCCGGACCACGAGGTGGTCAGGGAACTCATCCAGGCATCGGGTGGCCCGATCATCGCGACCTCTGCGAACACGAGCGGTATGCCGGCGCCGGGCGACTTCGCCGAGGTCGAGGAGCGTATCCTCGCGGCTGCGGATGTAGTGCTCGACGGTGGCGAGACCGCGCACCGGACGCCGTCGACCGTGATCGACTGCACCGGTCCCGAGCCGGTGATCGTTCGTGAAGGCGCTATCCCGAGCGACCAGATCATGGCGGCGGCCAGGGGCGCCGCCTGAGGTCCGAGGGGCACGGCGCGTGCCTGGCGAGTGGTATACAATCGGCGGTGGCATCCGGCCGGATGCCACCGCCGATTTGTTCTCCCGGTCGAAAGGGGCCCTCAGTCATGCGCATCTCTATCGGCAGCGACCATGCGGGCTTCGGGCTGAAGGAGAAGCTCGAGAAGCACCTGCGGGAACTCGGACATGAGGTGTCCGATGTCGGCACCCACAACGACGATTCCGTCGACTACCCGGATCTCGCTGCCGCCGTCGGAATCGCCGTCGCGAGCGGCGAGGCGGAGCGGGGAGTCCTCGTGTGCGGCTCGGGAATCGGTGTCGCCATCGCAGCCAACAAGATAGATGGCGTACGGGCTGCGAACGTGAGCGATGCCGAGATGGCGCGCATGTCGAGGCTGCACAACGACGCCAACGTCGTCACCATGGGCGGTCGCCAGCTTCCGGAGGAGATCGCCCGGGACATCGTCGACACCTTCCTCGAGACCTCGTTCGAGGGGGGACGGCACCAGCGCCGAGTCGATAAGATCACCGCGCTCGAGCGAGATCGCGGCTGAAGTCAGGACCGGTTAAGGGCGGCCCCAGATGGGTCGCATGAGCAGAAGGGAAGCGCGACGCTCATGGCTCTGAAGTACATCCCACAAGTCGATCCCGAGGTCGCATCGGCGCTCGACGCCGAGCTTATCCGCCAACGCAACACGGTCGAGCTCATCGCGTCGGAGAACTTCGCCTCTCTCGCCGTGCTTGAGGCTGCGGGCACCGTGCTGACCAACAAGTACGCCGAGGGCTACCCCGGCAAGCGGTACTATGGCGGGTGCGAGAAGGTCGACGTCGTCGAGAACCTCGCTCGGGATCGGGCCAAGGAGCTGTTCGGCGCGGAACACGCGAACATGCAGCCGCACTCGGGTTCACAGGCCAACATGGCTGTCTATTTCTCAGCCCTCTCTCCGGGAGACACCATCCTCGGCATGAGCCTTGCGCACGGCGGGCACCTCACGCACGGTTCCCCTGTCAACTTCTCCGGACAGCTGTACAACGTAGCGGCGTACGGTCTCGATCCTGAGACCGAGACTATCGACTACGATGAGGTGGCGCGTGCGGCGCGGGAGCATCGGCCCATGATGATTATCGCGGGGGCGAGTGCCTATCCCCGTATGATTGATTTCGAGCGGTTCCGCGTGATCGCCGATGAGGTCGGTGCGTATCTGCTCGTAGACATGGCGCACATCGCCGGGTTGGTGGCTACTGGTGCGCACCCCTCCCCGGTTCCGCACGCGCACTTCGTCACGTCAACGAGCCACAAGACCCTGCGTGGGCCACGTGCGGGTTTCATCCTCTGCAAGGAGGAGTATGGCCCTGCGATCGACAAGGCGGTGTTCCCGGGCTTGCAGGGCGGACCGCGCATGCACACCATCGCCGCTAAGGCCGTCGCGTTCGGCGAGGCGATGCGCCCCGAATTCGCCACCTATATCGACCAGGTCGTCATCAATGCCAAGGCGATGGGCGCGGCGATGGCCGAGTGCGGGCTCAGGCTTGTCTCGGGTGGGACGGACAACCACCTGCTGCTCGTGGACCTTACGCCGGCGGGTATCACGGGCAAGGACGCCGAGGCGCTGCTCGAGCGGGTCGGCATCACCGTGAACAAGAACTCCATCCCGAACGATAAGGAAAGCCCGTTCGTCACAAGCGGCATCCGGGTCGGCTCGCCGGCGATGACCACGCGCGGCTTCACCGAAGGTGAGGCACACACCGTAGGTTGTCTCATGGCTGATGCGATCTTCAAGCGCGGCGACGAACAGCGACTTGCCGACATCGCGGCTCAGGTCGCGGCGATGCTTGCTGACCACCCGCTCTACCCCGAGCTCTGACCGGCTCCCGCGCGCGAACACGGATAGTGACGGAGGTGTCAGGCCGAATGCACCGCAATGCAGACTATCCGAACGTCGTGGTGATGAATCACCCGCTCATACAGCACAAGCTCTCCATCCTGCGTGACGTCGGGACAGGTGCGAAGGAGTTCCGCGAGCTGGTCAAGGAGTTGGCCATGCTCATGGCCTACGAGGCGACGCGTGGTTTCCAGCTCGCCGAGACCACGGTCACCACGCCCATCACAGAGACCACGACGTACGTGCTTGCCGGCAAGAAGGTAGCAGTCATCCCGATTCTGCGCGCCGGTCTGGGTATGGTCGACGGCATCCTCGAACTCATCCCCGCGGCGAAGGTCGGACACGTCGGTCTGTACCGCGATCCCGAGACCCTGCAGCCGGTCGAGTACTACTGCAAGCTCCCGGAAGACATCGGCGAGCGGGACATCCTCATCATCGACCCGATGCTCGCAACCGGCGGCTCGGCGGCTGCGGCTGTGCAGTTCCTGAGGGACAAGGGTGCACGCACCATCAACCTGCTCGTGATTATCGCGGCTCCGGAGGGCATCGAGCAGGTCATCAAGAGCTGCGACGACGTGCGCATCTACACATGCTGCGTCGACAGCCATCTCAACGAACACGGCTACATCGTGCCCGGCCTTGGGGATGCCGGCGACCGCCTGTTCGGCACCAAGTAGCGGTAGGGAGGCGTACCGGTTATGCCCCGGCCTTCGTGGGACGAGTACTTCATGAGCATCGCCGAGCAGGTTGCTGGCCGCTCGACGTGTTTGCGCCGCCAGACCGGTGCGGTGCTCGTCAAAGGCCGTCGCATCCTGGCGACTGGCTACAACGGTACGCCGGCCGGGCTTCGCCACTGCGAGGAGGTGGGGTGTTTGCGCGAGCAGCGCAACATCGCCTCGGGTAGCCACCACGAGCTGTGTCGCGGCATCCACGCCGAGCAGAACGCGGTCATCCAGGCAGCCAAGCACGGCATCACGATCGACGGGTCGACCGTCTACAGCACGCACCAGCCGTGCGTGCTCTGCGCGAAGATCCTCATCAATGCCGGCGTTGTGGACATCGCTTACCGCGACCCGTATCCCGACCCGCTCTCCGAGGAACTCCTCGGAGAGGCAGGTGTCATGCCCCGTCGGGTGACCGGTGGTGAGGGCGGGTGAGCCTGCAGCACATCGCGCTGCTCGTCGGTGTGGCGGCAGCGGTGACACTACTGCTGACCCCATTTGTCCGTCGCGCCTCGCTTCGTCTCGGGCTGGTCGACGAGCCTGGTGGTCGAAAGATCCACTCCGGGTTGATCCCTCGCGTTGGCGGCGTCGCCATGTTGGGAGGATTCGCGGTGGCGTTCGCGGTGCAGTTCTGGGGTGAGTCGTACCTGGGATGGAGGACGACCCTGACGAGCGGCAACCAGCAGATCGTCGGATGCGTCGTCGGCATGTTGGTCATCTTCGCTGTCGGGCTCATCGACGACATCGTTGGCCTCAACGCCGGACAGAAGCTCCTGGGACAGCTTGCCGCGGCGGGAGTGCTCATCGGCTTCGGCCTGCGCATCGAGTTCATCGGCAACCCCTTCGGCGGCTTGCTCATGCTCGGCCTGCTCGGTGTGCCGGTGACCGCGCTCTATGTCGTCGCCTTCACCAACGTCATCAACCTCATCGACGGGCTCGACGGGCTTGCGGCGGGCGTTAGCGCGATCGGCGCGGCGACGATGCTCGTGCTTGCGCTGCAAGGTAACGAGCTCGCTGCGGCCGTCTTCGCCGCAGCGCTCATCGGTGCCTGCGTCGGCTTCCTGCGCTACAACTTCCACCCGGCGAGCATCTTCATGGGTGATTCGGGAGCGATGTTTCTCGGGTTCTCGCTTGCGGCGATCTCACTTCTGGGTGTGATGAAGTCGGTTGCCGCCATCGCTCTTGCTGTACCGCTGCTGATCATCGGGGTTCCGATCTTCGACACGGCGAGCGCGATAATCAGGCGTGTGCGGCACAAGCGGCCGATTCAGGAGGCCGACCGGGGCCACATCCATCACCGGTTGCTCGGCCGCGGATTCGACCAGCGGCAGACTGTCCTCATCATCTATGTGTGGTCGGCTGCGCTCGGGGTGGGCGCGTATGCGATGCGCTGGGCGGCCACCTCGGTCAAGCTCCTGACCTTCGGCGTGCTGGCCGGACTCTCCGTGTTCATGGCGTACTGGCTTGGCCTCTTCGAGGTGGCGTACCACCATGCCGAGGAGCAGCATGACGGGGCGAGCATCGAACCGGATGACACCCCGTTTGACGGCGTTTCCGGCACGGGACACTAGCTCCCTCCCGGTTCTTGCCCGGCCATGGGTGTTCGTGTACGATGGGCAAGCTTTCCGGGACCCCCGTCGGACAAGCGGTCAACGGTGGTGCGACGCACGCGGACGCGTCTTATGCCCAGGTCGCTCACACACTCGCCTCCGCGGTAGGTCTCGTGCCCTGCGTCACGTACCGATGGGTTCTACCAGAGGGGTCCGTCACTGTCTCCCGCACTCGTCGATAGTGTACTTGCGCTGCTCGGCCACCCGGCTGTCGCGGCGGTACTCGGCATCGCCGCTGGTGTCGGCCTGCTGCTGGCGTCCCGGGCCAGCTTCCGCGCCATCACTCCGGAATCTCCCGAGGCCGGACTCATGTTCGCGGCGATCTCCCTGCTCGTGCGGATGGCGCTTGCAGCGGGGGTTCTCTATGTCTGTCACCGCTTCATATCGCAAGGATTCGTGCCGTTCGCCGCAGGAGTAGCGGGCGGTTTTCTCGTGCTGTACGGGATCGAACTGACTCGTTACGGCCGGGTGCTCGTCCGCTCCAGGTGAAGGAGGAAGGAACCGCGTGGAAGGGTTTGGGGAAAAACTCGCATCAAAGCTCCACCACTACTCGGTGCTGCCATGGAATGATGTGCATGGCTCGGTAGATGCCGCCGAGGCCTTCGTGCTCACGAACTACATCTTCTTCCTGATCATCTCGTTCATCGTAACGCTCGCGTTCATGCTCGTCGCTGCCAGGAAGCTCGACCTCGTTCCCAGTGGGATCGGCAATGTCGCAGAGGCGGGCTACGAGTTCATCAGGAACCTGTGCAACGATGCGATGGGCAAGGAGGGCGCGAAATACGCTCCGTTCATCGCGACACTCTTCTTCTTCATCCTGTTCAGCAACTTGATCGGGCTGATTCCGGGCGCGCTGCCGGGCACCGGCACGATTGGCGTGACCGCCACTCTGGCCGTCATGGTGTTCCTGCTCTACAACTTCATCGGCTTCAAGAAGCACGGCTTCATCGGGTACCTCAAGAGCTTCGTGCCCTCCGGTATCCGTGAGATGGGCCTTGCGGGCAAGCTCACGCTCGGGACGTTCGTGTTCGTGCTCGAGGTTGTAGGGCACTTCCTGAGACCGCTCACGCTGGCCGTTCGTCTCTTTGCCAACATGTTCGCCGGCGGCATGATTCTCGGCATCTTCGGCATCTTCGTGGTGCTCGGTGTCGCGCAACTCAACGCCGGCGGGTTTGCCATCGCGGGGTTGAGCACCGTGATGCTGCTTATCATGTACGCGTTCAAGCTCTTCGTCGGGTTCATCCAAGCGTACGTGTTCGCGCTGCTCACGTCGGTCTACATCGGTGGAGCGCTCCACGCGGACGATCACTAGTAACGGGTTTCAGCCGGGTATCGGCCCGGTATCGGAATAGGTAGTCAGGGACCCACGGGTCTCGGAATGAAGGAGGATCACTAGTGGAAGGTTCTCTGAACGTACTCGGCGCCGGTCTCGCGTATGGTCTCGCCGCCATCGGCCCGGGCCTCGGTATCGGTATCGTCGGCGGCAAGGCCGTCGAGGCGATGGCTCGCCAGCCCGAGATGGCCGGCAAGGTCCAGACCACGATGTTCATCGCCATCGCGTTCACCGAGGCGCTCGCGCTGCTCGGCTTCGTTCTGGCTCTGATCCTAAGCGCATAAGTCAGCGCTGCCGAGAGTGGAGGTAGTAGAGCCATGTTTGTAGGAGTCGCCTACGCAGCCGAGGAGGGCGGGTCCGCGATCTCCGTCGTGCCGGTGTTCGCTGAGATCTGACCGTCGATCATCGCATTCGCCATCCTCTTCGTGCTGCTCAAGAAGTTCGCGTTCGGCCCCATCTCCAACACGCTCGACAAGCGTGCCGCGACCATCAAGGAGTCCCTCGAAAAGGCCGAGCAGACCAAGGTCGAGGCCGAGCGGATGCTCGAGGAGTACAAGGTGCAGATGGCAGAGGCGCGCGATGAGGCCGGCAAGGTCATCGAGCAGGGCCGCAAGGTTGCCGAGTCGATGAAGGCCGAGATCGTTGCGCAGGCCAACAAGGACGCCGAGGCTATCGTCGCCAAGGCCCACGAGGCTATGGAGGCGGAGAAGAAGGCCGCCATAGCCGAGCTGCAGGCATCCGTTGCTGACCTCTCGGTCGCCGTCGCCGGCAAGCTGATCGGCGAGAAGCTCTCCGCCAACGAGCATGCCCGCCTCATCGAGAAGTACGTTGCCGAGGTGGGGAGCCTCAATGACAACTAGCGAGATCGCAAGGACCTACGCACGGGTCCTCTACGACCTCGCCTCCGCTGCCAACGCGGTCGACGCGACCGACGAGGGCGTGCGCGCTGCGGCCGAGGCGGTTCGCGGCCACATCGACCTGCGGACCGCGCTCACCGATAGCGGCGTGCCCGCCGAGAAGAAGCGCGACGTGTTGCGCGACATCTTCGGCCAGGCGGTGACACCCGAGGTGCTCTCGGTTGTCACGCTTGCGGTGGAGAGAGGTCATACGGACACGCTCGGAGAGATCGCCCGCATCTTCAGTGAGATCGCAGAGGCCGAGCGGGGTATCGTCGTGGCCGAGGTCACGACCGCCGTACCCCTCGATGGTGCGTTGCGCTCGTCGATCACGGACAGACTGGTTGCCGCGCTCGGGCGCCCCGTCTCGCTACGCGAGCGGGTCGATGCCTCGATCGTCGGCGGCGTCATCATCAAGGTCGGCGGCCGCGTGCTGGACGGGAGTCTCTCCACCCAGCTCGACGCGGTGCGCACCAACCTATCTACCGCATCGCAGGGAGGTGAGGCGTAAGTGGCGGAGATCACCGCACGCGCTATCAGCGACGTACTCAAAGCGCAGCTGGAGCGCTTCGAAGCAGAGATCGATGTTCGCGAGGTCGGTACCGTCATGCAAGTCGGCGACGGTATCGCCCGCGTGGACGGTCTACGCGGGGCCATGGCCGGTGAGCTGCTCGAGTTCGTCGGTGGGGGCGGTAAGGTCGTCTACGGCATGGCTCTCAACCTCGACGAGAACGAGGTCGGCGCCGTACTCATGGGCGACGTGACCCTCATCAAGGAGAACGATACCGTGCGCACCACCGGCCGCACCGTCGAGGTGCCGTCCGGCCCGGCGCTGCTCGGCCGCATCGTGAGCCCGCTCGGCGAGCCGCTCGACGGCAAGGGCCCCATCGCCGCCGAGGGCTACCGCCCCGTGGAGTTCCGCGCGCCCGGCGTCATCGAGCGTAAGCCGGTGCACGAGCCGCTGCAGACGGGCATCATGGCCATCGACTCGATGATTCCGATCGGCCGTGGCCAACGAGAGCTGATCATCGGCGATCGCCAGACCGGTAAGACGGCGGTCGCGCTCGACACGATCATCAACCAGAAGGGCACCGGCGTCGTCTGTGTCTACGTCGCCATCGGCCAGAAGGCATCAACTGTAGCCGGCGTCGTCGAGACGCTCGAGCGCTACGGGGCCATGGAGTACACGATCGTCGTGTCCGCAGCCGCGTCCGAACCGGCGCCGCTGCAGTACATCGCCCCGCTCGCCGGGTGCGCGATGGGTGAGCACTTCATGTACAACGGCGAGGACGGGAAGCCCGCAAGCGAGAGCAACCCTGGCCGCCACGTGCTCTGCATCTACGACGACCTCTCCAAGCAGGCCGTCGCGTACCGCCAGATGTCTCTCACGCTGCGCCGCCCGCCGGGCCGCGAGGCGTATCCGGGTGATGTCTTCTACCTGCACAGCCGCCTGCTGGAGCGCGCCGTCAAGTTGAGCGACGCGAACGGCGCCGGCTCGCTGACCGCACTGCCAGTCATCGAGACGCAGGCGGGCGACGTGTCGGCTTACATCCCGACGAACGTCATCTCCATCACCGACGGTCAGATCTTCCTGCAGACCGACCTGTTCTACCAGGGCGTACGCCCTGCCATCAACGTCGGCATTTCGGTGTCGAGAGTCGGGGGCGCAGCGCAGATCAAGGCGATGAAGCAGGTCGCCGGATCGCTCCGCCTGGACCTCGCGCAATACCGCGAGCTTGCGGCGTTCGCGCAGTTCGGCTCGGATCTGGACAAGTCGACGCAGCAGACGCTCAACCGTGGAGCTCGCCTCGTCGAACTTCTCAAGCAGGGCCAGTACGTCCCGTTTCCGGTGGAACAGCAGGTCATGACGATCTTTGCCGGCACCAAGGGCTTTCTCGACGACCTCGCCATCGAGGACATCCTGCGCTTCCGCAATGGTTTCCTCGAGTTCGTCGGCAATGGCTACCCGGAGATCGGCTCGGTTATCCGCGAGGAGAAGACTCTCTCGGACGAGACCTCGGCCAAGCTCACCGAGGCGCTGAACGAGTACTCGGCGACCTTCTCGGGAAGCTAGGGACCGAGCATGGCGAACCTGCGCGACATCAAGAAACGGATCGGCAGCGTCGAGTCGACGCGCCAGATCACGCGCACCATGGAGATGGTCGCGACCGCCAAGATCAAGAAGGCCCAGGAGAAGATCGAGGCCGCGCGTCCTTACGCGCTCTCGATGATGGAGGTACTCGGCAACGTCGCCCGGTACGCGAAGGGCGCGGAACACCCGCTGCTCGAGACGCACGACAAGCGTCGGCGGGTGGTCGTCATCACCGTGACCTCCGACCGCGGGCTCGCGGGCGCGTTCAACAGCAACATCCTCCGTCTGACCGAGAACATCATCCGTGACGAGAGCGCTGCGGGCGCACAGGTCGACGTGATCGCCGTGGGCAAGAAGGCCGCGAGCTACTTCACGTACCGGGGCATCGAGCCGCTCGCGTCGTACCGCGACATCTCGGACAAGCCCACGTTCGCAGACGCCAAGTCGATCGCCGCGCACGTCATCGGCGCGTACTCGGCCGAGGAGATCGACGCCGTCTACGTCGCGTTCAACCGCTTCAAGAACGTCGCCGAGCAGAAGCCCGAGGTCCACCAGCTGCTGCCCATCGAGCGCCGCGTGGTCGACGAGGCCGCCGAGGGTAGTGACGTTCGGGCCGAGTACACGTTCGAGCCGAATCCCGAGGCCGTTCTCGAGCTCCTGCTGCCGACCTACGTCGAGACGCTCGTCTTCCGGGCTCTTATGGAGTCGGTCGCTTCCGAGCATGGTGCGCGACGCACGGCTATGAAGTCGGCGACGGACAACGCGTCGGAGATGATTACGACGCTCACGCGCAGCTACAACCGGGCGCGCCAGGCGTCGATCACCAACGAGATCGCGGAGATCGTCGGCGGCGCAGCCGCACAGGAGGATTAGATGGCAGTCACTGAAGGTAAGGAAACGTCTATGAGTGTCGGAAGAATCGTGAGGGTCGTGGGCCCGGTCCTCGACGTCGAGTTCGCGCCCGACGCGATGCCCGCGATCTACAACGCTCTGAAGGTCGACGCGGACAGTCCCATCGGCCGGGTGAGCACCGTTGCCGAGGTGCAACAGCACCTTCCCGGCAACCAGGTCCGTGCGGTGGCCATGTCCTCCACGGACGGCCTGACGCGCGGCATGGAGGCGGTCGACACCGGCAGCTCGATGAAGATGCCGGTCGGCCCCTCGACCCTCGGAAGGATCTTCAACGTGCTCGGCGAGCCGGTCGACGGCGGCACGGAGGTCACAGCCGAGGACTACTACCCGATCCACCGGGACGCTCCCGAGTACGAGGACCTCGAGCCGAAGACGGAGATCTTCGAGACCGGCATCAAGGTCGTCGACCTGCTCGAGCCCTACATCAAGGGCGGCAAGACGGGCCTGTTCGGCGGTGCGGGTGTCGGCAAGACCGTCATCATCATGGAGCTCATCAACAACCTCGCCATGGCGCACGGCGGCACTTCGGTGTTCACCGGCGTGGGCGAGCGCACTCGTGAGGGCACTGACCTCTACCTCGAGATGAGCGAGTCAGGCGTCATCGAGAAGACGGTGCTCGTCTACGGCCAGATGAACGAGCCTCCCGGAGCGCGTCTTCGCGTCGGGTTGGCCGGGCTGACGGCTGCGGAGTACTTCCGCGACCAGGGCCAGGACGTGCTGCTCTTCATCGACAACATCTTCCGCTTCACCCAGGCGGGCTCCGAGGTGTCGGCGCTGCTGGGCCGCATGCCTTCCGCGGTCGGCTATCAGCCCACGCTCGCGACCGAGATGGGCCAGCTGCAGGAGCGCATCACGTCGACCAAGAACGGGTCGATCACGTCGGTGCAGGCGATCTACGTCCCCGCCGACGACCTCACCGACCCAGCGCCGGCCACCGCCTTCACGCACCTCGACGCCACGACCGTCCTCTCGCGTTCGATCGCCGAGCTCGGCATCTACCCGGCGGTCGACCCGCTGGCGTCCACCTCGCGTGCGCTCACGCCCGAGGTCGTCGGTGACGAGCACTACCGCGTCGCGCGTGCCGTGCAGCAGGTACTCCAGCGCTACAAGGATCTGCAGGACATCATCGCCATCCTCGGCATGGACGAGCTCTCCGAGGAGGACAAGCTCACCGTGTCCCGGGCGCGCAAGATCCAGCAGTTCCTCAGCCAGCCGTTCTTCGTGGCTGAGCAGTTCACGGGCATGACCGGTAAGTACGTCAAGCTCGAGGACACCATCCGCGGGTTCTCCGAGATAGTGGAGGGCGTGCACGACAGCATCCCCGAGCAGGCCTTCCGTTATGTCGGCACCATCGAGGAGGCCCTCGAGAAGGCCGAGCAGATGGCCGCGACGGCCTAAGGAGCTGGGACACGTATGGAGCGCACGCTTCTGTGCGAGATCGTCACGCCCGAGCGCATCGTCTATACGAACGAGGTGCGCATGGTCGTCGCGCCCACCATCGACGGCGAGATCGGCATCATGCCGCTCCACGCCCCGTTGGTGAGCGCGCTCAAGGCGGGCGAGGTCCGCGTCATGTACGGGGATGACAAGGTCGAATGGTTCGCCATCTCGGGCGGGTATGTTCAGGTGCACGAGGACAAGGTCATCGTTCTCGCGGACCAGGCCGTTACCGCATCTCAGATCGACGTCGAGCGTGCACGTCAAGCACTCGAGGAAGCTCGTCAGCGTATGGGCGGATCCGACGGCGGCGGTGGGGATGAGGCCGACGCGTGCATCGCGGATCTCAACTGGTGTGAGGTTCAACTGAACGTTGCGGGCAAGAGGAGCTCGTAGCCCCCTGTCCGTATGCAATGCGGGGCGCCTGGCGCCTGGCGCCCCGTTGCTCTTTCGGTTGGCCGTCCGGTGACGGTGGCCAGCGGTCGCTTGTGACCAGCGCAGGCGTACACTACGGTATGAGGGTTACGGTGGCATCTGTGGGAGAGGTCGATCGACTGGTGGGTCCCATCATCGTACGGGGGGGCCGCTCGCTGTCCGGGAAGGT
>JACUUN010000077.1 GCA_014859265.1 Coriobacteriia bacterium | reverse complement strand
AGATTCGCTTCATGAGAAGACCTCCCTGTTGCACGAAAATGCACAGATTGAATGGTCTTCTCCCATCCCGCTAGCAATGGAAGAACCCTGCCCGCTCCGCTCAACGCGCTGACAGTGTTCATGACGGGACACACAGCCGTCGGCCCTATGTACTTGTCAAGAAACCCATCCGCCGATTGATGGCGTCAAGGGTCGCTCGCACTATGGAATCCTTCTCATTCTGGCGCACCAGTGCGGACCCCGCAAATGCCTGCTCGCCGATCGGGGTCACGAGGACGACGCAAGCGACCGCGACTCTCTCTCTTCCCATTTGGAGGATGCTGACATCTTCAAGCGCGAACGTGCAAGAGTCGTGCACGTACTGCTCGATAGCATTCAGGGTCGCGGTGGCGATGAGCCGCTGGCGCGCCGTTTGGCTCGCAGGGCCCGCAGCCTCTCCCGTGAACAGCTGCCTGTCGATCTCGACGGTCACCTTCACCGAGGCTTCGATTCCCGTCACATTGGCGTTGATCGACCTGATGAGGGCCCTGGACTGCTGGGACGGCGCACTGGTGGGCTCCACTACTGACTCGTGCCCAAGCTGGGCGATCGAGACCTTCTTGTGGTCGATCGCGATGCCGAACGTCGCCATGATGGTCGACTCAATGTCGCGCACGAGCTGCTTGGGCGCCTTGGACGGCAGAGCCAGGACGTGGATCTCCTGGATGTGCCCCTCGGCGGAGGCGACGACCCGCGCAGCCTTCACCTCGCCGATCTGGCAGAGGACGTTCTCGATATCCTCAGTGCTGACGCGGGCTTGGCTTTCCACGTACCTGGCTCCTTCAACTACGGCCGGTGCTGCGTCTGTGGGAGCCGGCCTCAATCCGTGCCCGAGGGTCAGGCGTTGCCTCAATGGTATGGCGGAAACGCGACGAACTGTCAAGAAATGGCTGCGTACGGACGGATTCCCGGGCAGGCAGGACCGCCGCGGACTGGACGAACGTCCCCAGGCATCGGCGCGATGCTCACCCGAGCATCGCGAAGAGTTGCACCGCCTAGCCGATCCTCGGCTGGATCAGGCCGTAGTCGCCGTCCTTGCGTCGGTAGAGCACGTTGACGCCGTCGCCGCGTTCGTCACCGAACACGAAGAAGTCGTGGCCGAGGAGCTCCATCTGCAGCATGGCCTCGTCGGTGGACATGGGTTTGACCTCGACCAGCTTGGTCTTGACCACGCTCGGCTCGGCCACAGGCTCCTCGAAGTAACTCGGTTCCGCCATGGCCAGGGTAGCCATGTCGGCGCTCTTGTTGTGACGGTCGACGAGCTTGCCCTTGAAGCGGCGAACCTGGCGCTCAAGCTTCTCGGACACCAAGTCGATCGCGGCGAACATGTCGGGTGCGGCCTCGCGGGCCCTGATCACCGGGCCCTTCGTCCAGACGGTCACCTCGGCTACCTGACTGTTCTCGATGGAGGGGTTGCGCTCGGCGTAGAGCTCGATATCGACGTCCATGATCAAGTGGTCGTTGAGAACCTTCGAGATCTTACCGACCTTCTTCTCGGCGTACTCCTGGAGTGCTGGGGTGAGGTTCAGCTGGCGCGCCCTGACAACCATGTTCATGGCAGCCCTCCTTTGTCGCCCTATGAGGAAGATACCCTGCTCGCCTGCCTAGCGTCGTGGCGTCAGCGGCGACTCGCGGCGGGAAGGCCAACTCCGATCCCGAGAGGTCGTCGGCCCCTAGGGGTCCTCGGCTGTCCTCACCTCGAGCTTCGGCAGGTCGCCGGCCCACTTGGCTCTGACGGCGTCCAGGACTCCGTCCGCGGACAGCGCGTCGAGTGCTTCGCGGACGACGGACTCGAGATCCGTCGCGTCTTTGGCCACCACGACGCCCAGCGGCACTGCCGGCTCCAGCTGCCCGGCCAAGCGCACGCGAGTGAAGTCGCGGGCCAGATAGGCTCCCACCACGGCATCACCGGCGACCACCTCGACGTGGCCGCCCTCCAGGGCCTCGAACGCGGCCCGCAGGGTGGGGTAGGACGAGGCGACCTCTGAACCGAGTCTGCGGTCGAGGATCCAGTACGCCGCTGATCTCTCCTGGACCGCCGGCCGTCTGCCGCCCAGGCTCGCCACCGTGAGAGTCTCGTCGGTCGATGTGAAGAACGCCGGCGCGTCGTCGATATAGGAACCCGCGAACGTAGCTTCAGTCAGCAACCCCTCGGAGAGCGGCAGCGCGGCCAGCACGATGTCCACCTCGTCCTCGGTCAGTGCCGGGATCGCCCGCTCAGAGGAGACCTCGACGATCTCGAGCTTGAGACCGAGGCGTTCCGCGATAGCGGCGGCCACATCGACATCCAGGCCGACCTCTGCCCCCTCGACCTTGGCGCCGAACGGCGGGTAGTCCAGAGCAACGGCGGCGCGTAGCACGCCGGGCCGGGCGATCACCGGGGGTGCGACCTGAGGTTCGAGCGCCGCTTCCTCCCGCTTGGTACATCCGACGCTCGCGAGGCCGACGATCGCGGCGAGCGTCATGCACATCACCAGGCGGATCCGCCGCATTCGATTCCTCTCGTGCGGGCCGGCTGTGCTTCCACTCGGCTGACCTGGTCTTTGACCCCACACTCGCGTACCGGGGCTTTCGCTTGATGTCATCTCACTAACGGCCCTCTCGCCCGTGCCGAGCCTTTCGACCCGCCACCAGCGGTACGGCTTACCCCTAAGGCGCGCCATGCTCACCGGAGAGCCTGGCTCTCGGCTTACGTGGGTCCTTTCGGCCGCGCCTACCTTGGACTAGGGCACGTCGTGCCCGCAACCACAGACCCGAGTGAAAGCACATGGATTCTAGCAGATAGCCGGCCATCCCGCCGCTGAAGGGCGGTCACGTGCCTGGTCGGTGGGGAGGCTCGTGCGCGCGGGCGAGGACGAGGCAGCGCACCTCGAGCGCACCGGCGTCGAGGAGCACCCGGGCGGCGGCATCGGCGCTCGCTCCTGTGGTCAGCACGTCGTCCACCAGCAGCACCCTGTCCGGCATCCGCGGCGACGAAGACTCGATTCGCATCGCCCCGAGGAGGTTCCGTCCGCGCTCCTCGCGGCCCAGGCGCCGCTGATCGGCCCCGCCGGAGCGCGCGAGCGCGGAGACCGCGGGCGGTCCGCCGAGTCCCTCCAAGGCGCAGGCCACATCGACCATATGGTCGCGGCCGCGCCTGAGCAACGCCGCTGGGGACGCGGGAAGCGGGACGAGCATCTGGGCCCAGCCGATCCACTCCCCCGCCGCTTCGGCCAGCAGGTCCGCGAGAACCGGCGCCAGCCTGGCCTCGCCCCCATCCTTGTGGACGGCGACGACACGCGAGAGCGGGTGCGCGAGCGAGCCGAACGCGCGGGCCGCCGCGAAGGCGAAAGCGCGCCCCGAGCACTCCCGGCAGGGACGCCCCGCAAGCCCCGGAGCTCCGCAGCGTCGGCAGGCCGCGAGCCGATCGATCCTCGGCAGGACGCCACGACAGGCGCCGCACAGCAGTGGGCCGGGCAGCTCGCAGCCCGCGCAGCGCGTGGGGGACACGAGCTCGAGGAGCGCTTCGATGAGCGCGGGTGCGAAGCCGGACGCCATGGGCGCGCTCAGAAGAGGAGCAGCTGCAACATCGGGATCGTGATCACGGAGCCGACGGTGGTGAGCAGGATGGCCGAGGCGATGAAGTCGGTGTCGAGCCCGAACCGCGCTCCGATCACCAGGCTGAGCGTCATCGAGGGCATCCCCGCCTGCAGCGTCACGAGCCTCGCTACCTCCTCGTCCATCCCCGCCATGCTCGCGATGCCCCACGCCATCAGCGGCGCGGCCAGCAGCTTGATCGTCGCGACGGCGGACAGCGCACGCAGATGCGGCCGGATCGCCTGGAGCTGCAGCGAGACTCCCACCGAGATCATGATGAGCGGCACGACCATGTTCGCCAGCGCGTCCAACCCGGCGCTTACCGGTCCCGGAACGGCCACCGGCCGAAGTGCGATCGCCACGGCCAGCGCGACGAGCCCAGGGAAGGTCACCAGCTCGCGAAGCATGTTGGGCCGCCGCTCCTCGGAAGCACCCATCCCAGCAGCGATGGGCAGCCCGACGAGGAGGAGTGCGGCTACCGTGCCGAACAGGTCCGAGAAGATGGCACGGACGAGGCCCTCGTCGCCCAACAGCGTGAGTGCCACGGGATAGCCGAGGTATCCCGTGTTGCCCAACGAGGAGACCAGCAGGAAGCCGCCGGCGATGAGCGCGGGGAGGCGCAGCCCCTTGCGTGAGAGCCAGGCCAGGCCCATCGCGACGAGGAACGACGCCCAGGCCACGGCGGCGACTCCTGCCAGGCCCAGGTCCAGGCGCGCCGGATGAACGGCACGGAAGATGAGCGCCGGCAGGCCGGCGTACACGATGATGCGGTTGATGGGGATGCTGTCCTCGCGGGTGAGCAGCCCCGCCCCGCGCAGCGCGTACCCCACGCCGACGAGCGCCAGCAGCGTCAGGATGACCTCGGCCAGCGCCAGCAGCGACACGCGACCCCCCCTGCGCCAGCGGCGCTACTCGACGACGATCTCGTGTATCCCGCCCGAACCGAAACCGTGCAACGCGAGCGAGGTGGTGTAGTCGGGCCGGACCACGCCGCGCTCGGTGATGATGGCGGTGACGAACTCCGCCGGCGTGACGTCGAACGCGGGGTTGTAGACGGGGACGTTGAGCGGCGCGACGCGAGCCCACCCGTCGATCTGGAACGCGCCGCCCTTGGGTGTCACCCGTAGCTTGTGACCTCGCGAGAGCTCCAGGTCGAACGGGCCCTGCGCGGTGAGCGCGTCGAACGCGGCCCTCGCCTCCGGGTTCGGCGCCTCGAAGGTCGCGGAGAAGCTCATGCCGGTGACCTCCTCGCCGGGCCGCTCCTCGATCGGGATGTCAGAGCCGGAGCCTATGGTGAGATCGATAGTGGAGGTGGGAGCAGCGACGTAGAAGGGGATGCCATGCTCGCGGGCGAGCACCGCGAGCCCATACGTGCCGATCTTGTTGGCGACGTCGCCGTTGGCCGCGATGCGGTCCGCCCCGACGACCACGGCGTGGACCCCGCCGGCGCGCATGATGCTGGCCGCCATGTTGTCGGTGATCAGCGCGCAGGGGATGCCGGCCACCATGAGCTCCCAGGCCGTGAGACGGGCGCCTTGGAGCACCGGCCGGGTCTCGTCCACCCACACGTGCTTGACCTTCCCCTGCTCGTGCGCCGTGAAGATCACACCCAGAGCGGTCCCGAAGTACGCGGTGGCGAGCGAGCCGGCGTTGCAGTGCGTGAGGATCGCGGAGCCGGCCTCGATGAGCTCGGCGCCGTGCCGGCCCAGTTCGCGGTTCCGCTGCTCGTCCTCGGCCGCGATGTTGAGCGCCTCCTGCACGATCGCCTCCCGAAGCTCGGGCAGCGGCAGGTCGGCGTTGTCGCGTGCGAAACGGCGCATCCGCTCCGCGCCCCAAAGCAGGTTCACGGCTGTCGGGCGTGTCGCGGCGATCTCACCCGCGACCCGGTCGAGCTCCCCGATGAACATGTCATGGTCCGCGATCTCGCCCGACTGGTTCGCCACCCAAGCGGCGACACCGAGCGCCGCGGCCACGCCCAGGGCCGGGGCGCCGCGCACCGCCATGCCGCGGATGGCCCAGCATACGCCCTCGTACACGTCGCACTCGAGCAGATCTCCGACGAGCGGCAGGCGGGATTGGTCCACCATCCGGACCTTTCCGTCCTCCCACCATATCGTCCGAGGGATGTTCTCGATGCCCACGTCAGCCTCCGTCGCGATCACTGACGGCGCGGCCGCCTAGACGGTCCCCTCGCGCCACGAGCTCAGGTACGCCTGCTGCTCCTCCGTCAGCGTGTCGATCCTGACCCCCATGGTGTCGAGCTTCAGCCGGGCGATCTCGGCGTCGATGTCCTCGGGGACGGGGTAGACGCCCGGCTCGAGCGACGAGGCGTTCCTCACGATGTACTCCGCGGAGAGCGCCTGGTTGGCGAAGCTCATGTCCATGACGTTGGCGGGATGGCCCTCGGCACAGGCCAGGTTCACCAGCCGGCCGTCGGCGAGCAGGTAGATGCGGCGCCCGTCGGCGAGCGTGAACTCCTCGACCAGCGGCCGGACCTCCCGGACCGACACGGCCTTCTCGCGCAGGTAGGCGATGTTGATCTCGACGTTGAAGTGGCCGGAGTTGCAGATGATCGCACCGTCCTTCATCGCCTCGAACATCGTCGCGTCGATGACGTTGACGTCGCCTGTCACGGTGATCCAGACGTCGGCCTGCGCCGCCGCCTCCGCCGCCGGCATCACCCGGTGGCCGTCCATGACCGCCTCGAGCGCCTTGAGGGGATCGACCTCGCAGATCACCACGTGCGCGCCGAGTCCGTCCGCGCGCATGGCCGCGCCCTTGCCGCACCAACCGTAGCCCGAGATGACCACCGTGCGCCCGGCTATCAGCCGGTTCGTGGCTCGGATGACGCCGTCAAGCGTGGACTGACCGGTGCCGTAGCGGTTGTCGAAGAGATGCTTGGTCAGCGCGTCGTTGACCGACACGATCGGGAAGCGCAGCTCGCCTTCGGCCGCCATGGCCCGCAGACGGATGACGCCGGTGGTGGTCTCCTCGGTGCCGCCCATGACGCCGGCTAGCGCCTCCGTGCGCTCCGCGTGGATACGCCCGACCACGTCGGCGCCGTCATCCATGGTCACCTGCGGCCGATGATCGATCGCCGCATCGATGTGCGCATAGTACGTCTCGGTGTCCTCGCCCTTGATGGCGTACGTGCGGATCCCGTACTCGGCCACGAGTGCGGCGGCGGCGTCGTCCTGGGTCGAGAGCGGGTTGCTCGCGCACAGCACGACGTCCGCCCCGCCCGCAGCGAGCGTGCGCATCAGGTTCGCCGTCTCGGTGGTCACATGCAGGCATGCAGCGACCCGCACACCCTCCAGCGGGCGTTA
>JACUUN010000254.1 GCA_014859265.1 Coriobacteriia bacterium | reverse complement strand
GCTCTTTGACTTCCCCCAGGATGACGCGCATCACTACGCTCTCGGCCAGATCACTGAGGTACGGCTCCGAAACGTGTGGCATGAAGACCCGACCATGCGGAGCCTGATCAGGCAGCGCGGGCGTGTGGATCAGGTGAGCGAGCGCCAAGACACACACTTAGCGAAGATGACGATCAGCGCCGTGTTCAAGGAAGGCGGGGAGAGGGGCTACGAGCCGAGTATCCTTGGCACCGTTCCAAGTACTGGCACGCCGATCGCCATCGTCGAAGACGAGATACTCCAGGAGGTTCTGAAACCCTACCGCGACCAGTTGTTCTACTTCGGGCACGTGTATGGGTCAAAGCCGCAGCTGCCCCTTTGGTTCAAGCATTTCGGCTCCGGTCCTGACGGTGCCGGAGAGGCCTACCACGTGGGCATCTTCGGCAAGACGGGCTCAGGTAAGTCGGTTCTAGCGAAGATGGCGCTTGTCGCCTACGCCAGGCACAAGCAGATGGGCCTGCTAATCATCGACCCTCAGGGGGAGTTCGCCCGGGACATGCGGGGCGAGACGCAGAGCGGTGAGTTTGAACTCCCACTGAAGGCCGTGTTTGAGCATCAGGGCAAGAAGCCTTTCGTCATGACAGTCCGAAACATCGTGCTCGACCGCTGGAGTCTCTTCGAGCAGATCATCTACGAATCGCGGTTCTTCGAGCAGCTCACTCTGCCGAAGGGGGAGAACCGCGAGCTGGCGGCGATGGAGCTTTCACGGCGGCTCCAGAAGGCGAGGGTGAAGCTTGCCGACCTGCACACGCGTGAATCGTTCGACAGGGCATGGCGACTGCTTCTTGATCCCAAAGTCCAGACGATCATCTACAAGAGTGAAGGGCCTCGCACCCGGCTGATGAATGCGTTGGAGGAGGCCGATCGTGATGAGTTCTACTCAGAGTGCTGGAAGCCCGTCGTGGAGCTGTTTACGACGTTCGGGAGAGTGGATGCGCGGACTGTCGAGCGAGCTCTGGACTGGGTTCTGAATCCGGATAGTGAGGAGAAGCACGCGCTCGTCGTCGATCTATCGCGAGAGAACGCAGTAGGCCTCTATTGGAATGACGAGATTCAGGCACTTGTGATCAAGCGAATCCTGGACGGACTCCTGACCAGCGCGGAGCGCTTGTACAGAGACGGGAAGAGCCTGAACTCCCTAGTAGTCATAGATGAGGCTCACCGGCTGGCGCCACGAAGGATGGAGAAGGAGGAGAACGGCAACGCCACAGAGCGCGCAGTTCGTGGCACGCTGATCGATGCGGTGAGGACCACACGCAAGTACGGACTCGGCTGGCTCTTCGTGAGCCAGACCCTCTCCAGTCTCCACCCGGAGATCATCCAGCAGCTGAGGATCTTCTTCTTCGGGTTCGGTCTCGGGCTTGGCCAAGAGTTCCAGTCGTTGCGGGACCTAGTGGGTGGATCCGGTCCAGCTCTCGACCTTTACCAGCTGTTCCGCGACCCCCACTCGGCCTTCGACGTCAGGAGTCGTCAGTATTCCTTCATGACAATCGGACCGGTCAGCCCCCTGTCGTTCTCCGGGACGCCCCTGTTCTTCAACGCGTTCAATCGTGTTGACGGGTTCCTGACAGCAAATGGCCTGGGCGACCTTGTGCGACCGAGTGAACGAGACCTTGAGCAGGCAGGCTAGCCACCCGCCCGATGCGAACTGAGTGCTGACTCGGCCCACTCCCGCGGCCCACACCGCTTCTGCTGCTTGTCGTATCCTGGAAGGGCGCTGCGGAGAGGTTGTCAGACCGCGTCCGTAGCATGAAGCACGGCAGCCTCTATCTCCCGGGGGTAGCGTGGACGTCTTCGAATTGCGCGAGAAGCTGATCACGGACTTCTCCGAGTACGCCAAGAGCTTCATGAACATCGCCGACGAGCGCATCCAGGCGCATGTTGATGAGAAGCTCGAGGAAGGTCTTCTCTGGCCACCGCCGAAAGTGCAGCTCAATCCGGCTTTCGAGCGCGGCGCGTCAGTGGATGAGTTGGTTGATGAGGGGGTTCTGCATTCCGAGTGCCGCGCAATCTTCCGACGAGGCAAGAAGGAGGGGTCGACGGGCTCGGCAGCGGTGGGGGAGCCGCTGCACTTGCATCGACATCAGGAAGAAGCGGTGCGAACTGCGCGGCGAGGCGACAACTACGTGCTGACCACGGGCACGGGTTCGGGCAAGAGCCTCGCCTACATCATCCCAATCGTCGATCACGTGCTGCGCCGAGGCAGCGGCAGAGGGATTAAGGCGGTCATCGTCTACCCGATGAACGCCCTGGCGAACAGTCAGTTCGGGGAACTCGATAAGTTCCTGAGGCGCGGCTATCCTGCAGGCCAGGAACCGGTGACGTTCCGTAGGTACACGGGTCAAGAGAGTGATGACGAGCGACGCGAGATCGTCGGCGACCCTCCCGACATTCTGCTGACGAACTACGTAATGCTCGAACTCATTCTGACTCGTCCAGAAGAGCGGAAGCTCGTAGAGAAGATGCACGGGTTGCAGTTCCTCGTCTTTGATGAGCTGCACACATACCGGGGACGGCAGGGGGCGGATGTGGCGCTGCTCATGCGCCGCGTCCGTGAGGTATGCGAGTCACCTGAGCTTCAGCACGTCGGGACTTCCGCTACTCTCGCCGGAAAAGGTACGGTTGCAGAGCAGAAGATCGAGGTAGCGAAGCTCGCATCGATGATGTTCGGCGCAGAAGTCCGCGGCGAGTGCGTTGTCGGCGAGACGCTGAGGCGAGCCACGACAGGCGACTTCATGCCGGCGGTCCTGTCCGGCCGACTGCGGGACGACCGACAGTCGCCCCACGACTACGCCGGCTTCATCTCCGATCCCCTGGCTTGCTGGATCGAGATGGAGATGGGGCTGCTGCCCGAGTCCGGCACTGGGATACTCACCCGGCGGAGTCCAAGCAGTATCGAGGAGGCGTCGGCGAGGCTGGCGGAAGCCACGAAAGTCGATCGCGATCGCTCCGCTGCTGCCATCCGCGAATGCCTCATGACGGGCTTCCATGTTCCGCACCCTGACACCGGCATGCCCGTGTTCGCCTTTCGACTCCATCAGTTCATCAGCAGAGGCGATACGGTCTACGCCGCGGTGGAGCCCGAGGGTAGGCGGGACATCACCACGGAGCCTCAAAGGTTCGCGCCGGGAAGTCGGGACAAGGCGCTTCTTCCGCTCGCCTTCTGCCGCGAGTGCGGACAGGAGTACTACATCGTCCAACACGAGACGACACCGGGCGGTGAGGACCTCCTGTCCAAGCGGGAGCTGCGTGACCGCGAATCGACTGACACCAGCAAGCCGCGGTACCTCTACCTGAGTGACCAGAAGCCGTGGCCTGACGACGATGAGGAGGAGATCGTAGGGCTCGTCCCGCAGTCATGGCTGGAGGAGCATCACGATCAGCTTAGGATCAAGCGTCACTATCGCGACCAGCTGCCGCGACGGGTCTACGTTCGCGAGGACGGGACGTTGGGGGGCGGGGGTACCGAGGCGTGGCTTCTGAATGCCCCCTTCCGGTTCTGCCTGAACTGTGGGGTCTCATACAGTCCGAACATCCGCTCCGACTTCGGGAAGCTGGCGACCCTGGGCACCGAGGCCAGGAGCACCGCCACGACCATCCTCGCGATCACTGCGCTCCGAAGCCTCCGGGCCGACGCGTCGCTTGAACCTCAGGCGAGGAAGCTGCTCAGCTTCACCGACAACCGACAGGACGCAGCGCTTCAGGCCGGCCACTTCAATGACTTCGTAGAGGTCGGGCTGCTGAGGTCCGCGCTGCTGCATGCCGCTGAGTCAGCCGGCGGGGAGGGGCTGGGGCACGAGGAGCTTACAAGCAGGGTGTTGGACGCTATGGGCTTGGAGCCGTCCGACTACGCCTCGAACCCGGAAGCTCAGTACGGCGCTGCTAGGCGTGCTAAAGAGGCCCTCATGAGCGTAATCGGCTACCGCCTCTACCGCGACTTGCAGCGTGGTTGGCGACTCACGTCTCCTAACCTGGAGCAGTGCGGTCTCCTGCATGTCGAGTACGAGGACCTGGAGAACCTGTGTGCTGACGAGAAGATGTGGTCCGGGAGTCACTGGGCGCTCGTCGAAGCGAATCCAACGCTTCGCAAGGAGATCGCGCAAGCATTGCTTGACCACATGCGGAGGATGCTTGCGATCAAAGTCGAGTACCTCGACCCGGACCGAGGCCGCGAGATGCAGGCCAAGTCGTACAACCTACTCCGGGATCCATGGGAGATCAGCTCGGAGCGGCTGGAGTACGCGACTGTCGTCTTCCCGCGATCCGAGCGCAAGGGGCGAGACAGTGGCGAGTATAGATTCGTGTCGGGGCGCTCGGGGCTTGCCCGGTACCTTGCCCAGACCGGGAAGCTGGCGGGAAACACACCGTTGAATACAGGCGATCGCGAGAAGATCATCGTCGACCTGCTGTGGGTCCTGTCGACGGCCGGCCTCGTGGAACCCGTCGTCGACCCGACTGATTCTGATGACGTCCCCGGCTACCAACTCCAAGCGGCGTCAATGCGATGGATCCGAGGGGACGGGGAGACGCCGGCGCGCGACCCCGTCAGAGTGCCTCGGCCACCGGAGCGTGGGGCGAGGGTGAACGAGTTCTTCCTCGATTACTACCGCACGACTGCCTCTCGACTGAAAGACATGAGGGCTGCGGAGCACACCGCCCAGGTGATGAGCGATGAGCGCGAGCGCCGGGAGAAGGACTTCCGTGAGGCAAAGCTCCCCGTGCTCTTCTGCTCGCCGACCATGGAACTCGGCGTGGACATCGCGCAGCTCAACTGCGTGAATATGCGAAACGTCCCACCCACTCCCGCCAACTACGCTCAGCGGAGCGGTCGCGCTGGACGGAGCGGTCAGCCCGCTCTCGTCTTCACGTACTGCTCTGCTGGAAGCCCACACGACCAGTACTTCTTCCGCCACCCGGAGGAGATGGTGTCGGGTCAGGTCACTCCTCCGCGGCTCGATCTCGCGAACGAGGACCTCCTTCGGGCGCATGTACATTCAGTGTGGATCCGAGAGGCACGCCTGGGGTTGGGCAAGGCGCTCTCGCGCGTGATCGATGTCGTCGAGGGGGAGGATCCGTCACTCGGACTGCTCCCAGAAGTCGTCAAGACGCTGAACGAGAGCGCTCCGATCGAAAGGACGCGCGAACAGGCGAGGGCGATCCTCTCCTCGATCCCTCCTGAGATGTTGCCGAGGAGCTGGGATATGGACCAGTGGCTCGAGGGAGTGCTGCGGGCGCTTCCCGGCGACTTCTCGGCGGCCTGTGACAGATGGCGTGATCTCTACCGCGCGGCGCTCGCGCAACAGGCACGCGCCAACAAGGTGATGCTGGACGCATCGAGTTCGCCATACGAGAAGAGCCGTGCGAAAGGTGCCCGGGGGGAAGCGGAGGCTCAACTGTCTCTGCTTCTGTCGACGAACGACCGGGTCACTCAGTCCGACTTCTACAGCTATCGCTACTTCGCTAGCGAAGGGTTCCTGCCGGGCTACAACTTCCCGCGTCTCCCGCTGTCGGCCTTCATCCCGGGACGACGAGCGGCCAAGGGGAGCGACGAGTATCTATCCCGTCCGCGTTTCCTGGCGATCTCCGAGTTCGGGCCGAGGGCGTACGTCTATCACGAGGGACAGCGCTATCAGATCGTGAAGGCCGTTCTGCCGGTCGATGCGGACGGCAGCGGTCGAGACGGCCTGGTCAAGCGAAGCATCAAGCTCTGCCCCGCGTGCGGCTATCTTCATCCCCTGGACGAGACGGCGATCGACGTCTGTCAGGCCTGCGAAGCGGAACTGCCGCCGCCCGTCGAGCAACTGTTCAGGCTCACCAACGTCGGGACCGCGCGGCGCGATCGCATATCCAGCGACGAAGAGGAGCGCCAGCGCCAGGGCTTCGAGCTGCAGACGGCGTTTCGCTTCGCGGATCGAGACGGCGTGCTGTCGAAGCAGACTGCGACAGTGGAGGCGGAAGGCGGACCGCTCGCGACGCTCTCCTACGGGCATGCCGCGACGCTCTGGCGCATGAACCTCGGCTTTCGGCGCCGAAAGGACAAGAACGTCCTTGGTTTCGTTATCGATATCGACACCGGGTTCTGGGCGAAGTCGGATGTCGTGGAGGATACAGCGGAGAGCGAGAACGACCCTGCAGTGAATCGGACAGAGCGCGTCGTGCCGTATGTCGAGGATCGGCGCAACTGTCTCGTCTTCGAGCCGTCGAGCGCTTCGGATGAGGTCGTCCTGGCCTCGCTTGCGGCGGCGCTGAAGAGCGCGATCCAAGTCGAGTATCAGCTAGAGGACTCGGAACTCGCGGTGGAGGCGCTCCCAACCCGTGCCGACCGACGCTCGCTGCTTTTCTATGAAGCAGCCGAAGGTGGTGCAGGAGTGCTGCGGAGGATCGTTGAGGAGGCGGACGCCTTGCCTCGTGTCGCCGCTCGCGCACTCGCTCTCTGCCACTTCGACTCGTCGGGGAATGACCTGGGCAAAGCGCCTGGGGCCGAGGAGACGTGCTCCGCTGCCTGCTACGACTGCCTGATGTCCTACTACAACCAACCGGATCACGACCTGCTTGACAGGTTCGCCATCGTTGAACATCTGATGGCCCTGGCCGGCTCGACGGTTGCGGCTTCGCCTGTCGCGGCAACCCGCGACGATCACTTCTCCCGACTCATGAATCTGACCGACTCGGAACTTGAGCGGCAGTGGCTCGCTCAGGTTCGCGACGGCGCCTATCGCCTGCCTTCTCAGGCGCAGGCTCTAGTTTCGGACGCCGGCGCACGGCCCGATTTCCTCTACACCGAGCACAGCGTCGCCGTGTTTATCGACGGACCGCATCACGACTCGGAGCATGCGGAGAGGGACGACCGCCGGAAGCGCGAAGCACTTGAGGATCTCGGTTATAG
>JACUUN010000239.1 GCA_014859265.1 Coriobacteriia bacterium | reverse complement strand
ATCAGCTCTTGCTCAGCGTAATGCATCGCCTCCTTCTCTGCCGGCGGGATGTCGCCGATCCCCTCGTGCAGGCGCCGGTTGTTCCACCAGTCGACGTAGTCCAGTGTCGCGATCTCGACTTCCTCGGCGGTGCGCCACGGGCCGTCCTTGTAGATGAGTTCCGCCTTGAAGAGGCCGATGGTGGACTCGGCCATCGCGTTGTCGTAGGCGTCACCGGCCGAGCCGACCGATGGCGCGATGCCCGCCTCGGCGAGGCGCTCGGTGTAGCGGATCGACGTGTACTGGCTGCCGCGGTCGCTGTGGTGCACGCAGCCCGCCGTGCGCATCTTGCGCCGCCAGATCCCCATCTCGAGCGCCTCGAGCGGCAGGTCGCTTCTGAGGTGCCTCGCCAGCGACCAGCCGACGATGAACCGGCTGAACACATCGATGACGAACGCGACGTAGCACATCCCCGCCCAGGTCCGCACGTAGGTCAGGTCGGCCACCCACAGCTCGTTGGGGCGCGACGCGACGAACTTGCGCTCGACCAGATCGGCTGGGCGCACTGCCGCGTCGCCGGCGACGGTCGTGTAGCACCTCTTGCCTCGGCGAACACCTCTGAGGCCGAGTTCGCGCATCAGGCGGGCCACCGTGCAGCGCGCCGCGGCGATGCCCTCGCGGCCCATCTGCGTCCAGACCTTCTTCGCGCCGTAGACACCGCGGTTCTCTTCGTGCACGCGGGCGACCTCGTCGGCCAGCCGCTCGTCGCGCATCGAGCGTGCCGAGGGACCGCGCGTGCGACAGGCGTAGTAGGTCGAGGTGGCGAAGGCGAGCACCCGGCAGATGGGCTCGACCCCGAAAGACGCGCGATGCTGCTCGACGAAACGGGTCATCTCGGGCGGGGTCGGTCGAGCTCCTTGGCGAAAAACGTACTCGCCGCCTTCAGGATCTCGTTGGCGCGGCGCAGTTCGGCGTTCTCGCGGCGCAAGGCCTTGAGCTCGTCTAGCTCCTCGCTCGCCAGGCCTCGCTTCCCGCCCTTGTCGACGGCCGTGTTGTTCACCCAGTACCGCACGGTCTCAGGGTTCACGCCGAGCTTCTCGCCCACGCGGCGGATCGCTCCGGGCTCACCGATCTCGGCGACCATGCGCACGGCGCGCTCACGCAGTTCTCGCGGGTACTTGTTCGGCTTGGGCATTCAGGGCTCCTCCTGTAGCTTCGGAGCCTCCACAATACCCGGGGCGCTTCA
>JACUUN010000238.1 GCA_014859265.1 Coriobacteriia bacterium | reverse complement strand
TTCTCGTCGGGGATGAAGAACGCCTGCACGAACCGGATCGCGCCACCGGGCAGCGAGCTGTACCCGCGAGACCCGGCACCGGTCGCCTGCCCGACTCCCCCGCCACCTCGCAGTCGCCGCACCGCTGCCACCAGCCGCGTGGGCTCGAGCGACCACGCCCGTTCAACAGATACCTCATCCGGCAGCTCGTCGAGGAGCGACTCGTCCATCATCCCACCGAGGGGGTCTTTCACGGTCAGCACGGTGACATCCCAGCCCAGGCGCGAGAGGTACTTCGCGGTCTTGAGCGGGCGCCGCACACCGGGACCGCCCTTGGGTGGGAACTCGTAGGTGATGAGGAGGACGTGGCTCACGGCGCGTGCCCTGCTAGCGACTCGTAGACGGAGAGCAGCTTCTTCGACTCGACATCCCAGTTGTATCGTGTCTCAGCCAGGCTACGAGCAGTAGCTGACATCCGCGCGAGAGCTTCGGGGTCTTCGAGGAGCCGCCGTATTGCCGCAGCAATCGATTCCTCGTCTGTAGGGTCGAAGACGGTGCCGACGCTCTCTCCGACCACGACCTCGCGGAGACCAGGGAAGTCGCTTGCGACCATGGGCAACCCGGCCATCAGGTACCCGTAGAGCTTGTTCGGCGACGCATTGTAGTTGTTCAGTGACGTGTTCTCGTAGATGACCACTCCCACGTCAGCGCTGCAGGCGTACTCGTGCAGCTCAGACGGATGCACCCATCCGGTCAGCATCACTTGTTCCGCAAGCCCCCGGCTCGCGATCTCCCGGCGTATCGCGGCCTCCTCGGGACCAGCGCCCTGAAAGACCAGAACCGCTCCGGGAACCGAACTCATCGCCCTCACAAGCCGCACCAGTGCACGCCCGCCGATGAGTCCACCTTGGTAGAGGACAATCGGCACCCCCGGCCGAATACCGAGTTCGCGTCGCAGTCGGTCAGTGCGCCTGAGGGGCTCGGGGCTGGACACATTGCGAAGCACAGCCGGGTCCACACCATATCGTTCTCGCAACACGTGTGCGAGAGAATCGCTCACGGTGATAACAGCACTTGATCGCGCGACGAGCCGCCTCTCGACTCGACGCCAGTAACGCTGAACGAATAGCGAGTTGCGCCCGTGGCCTGCAATCATGTCCGGGAAGAGTTCGTGCGCGTCATAGACGAGGCGAGCACGTGTCGCGTCAGCGACCCTTCGCCCAGCCTGCAGTGTGTCCGTGTCGTGACAGT
>JACUUN010000237.1 GCA_014859265.1 Coriobacteriia bacterium | reverse complement strand
AGAGGTGGCCGGGTTCGCCTGGACAGCTGAATCGGGTTCTTAGGTGATCGCCCGCTCCTCATGCAGCTGTCTGTTCCTTCCGTAGTGTAGCCCAATAGACCTCGTCCGGTGTGCGGTCCGAAAGCCCCTGATGGCGCCGCCGCTCGTTGTAGAACTCGAAGTAGGCGGCAAGCTCGCGCCGGGCCTCGGGGATGGACTCGTATCCCTTCAGGTACACCTCCTCGTACTTCACGCTCCGCCACAGCCGCTCGATGAAGACGTTGTCCATCCAGCGGCCCCGCCCGTCCATCGAGATCGCCACGCCGCGGGAGGAAAGCAGGCTCGTGAATCCCTCGCACGTGAACTGGGAGCCCTGGTCGGTGTTGAAGATATCCGGCGCGCCGTACCGGTCGAGCGCCTCTTCGAGCGCCTCGATACAGAAGGCGGCATCGAGCGTGTTGGAGACCCGCCAGGCGAACACGCGCCGGCTCGCCCAGTCCATGACCGCGGCCAGGTAGCAGAAGCCGCGCGCCATGGGCAGGTACGTGATGTCAGCGCACCACACCCGCCCGGCTTGCGTGATGTCCATCCCCTTTAGCAGGTACGGGTAGACCCTGTGACCCGGCGCGGGCTTGGAGAGCTTGCGCTTGGGCGCGATCGCGCAGATCCCCATCGTGCGCATGAGGGTGGCCACACGGCCGCGTCCGGCGGCAAAGCCCTCGTCGCGCAGTTCGTTGCGGATACGCCGGATGCCGTAGAACGGGAAGCGCAGATGGATCTCGTCCATCTTGGCCATGAGCGCCAGCTCCTCTGAGCTCGCCGGGACGGGCTTGTAGTAGACGGTCGAGCGCGAGAGGCCGAGCAGCCGCGCCTGGCGCGTGACCGGCAGCGGATGGCCCTTGTCGATCATCGCTTTGCGCTCGTGCCGCTCACGCGACCGAGCGTCCCGGACAAAAAATCGTTCTCCATCGTGAGTTCGCCGATCTTGGCGTGCAGCGTGGCGACGTCTGGCCCGTCCTCCTTGCCGCCCTCGCCGAACACGGACGGCGCGCCCTCCAGCAGCTGGCGCTTCCACTTCGTGATGACGTTGGGGTGCACGTCGAAGCGCTCGGCGATCTCGATGACGGGCCGCTCGCCCTTGAGGGCCTCCAGGGCGACTTTGGCCTTGAACGCCGGTGAGTGGTTGCGTCTCGGTCTTCTCGGCATGATCGATACTCCTCCTCGGGTCGTTGCCTGGGAGCAGTATCACCTAAG
>JACUUN010000014.1 GCA_014859265.1 Coriobacteriia bacterium | reverse complement strand
CGTTCGGTGCGGTCCTTCCATCCGCTGCAACCGGCACCGAGTGGGAAGAACCTAATAAGACACGAGAACCTCCGAACGGACGGAGTGAGAACTGTGAACATCGACGACATCAAGGAACGAGTGACCGACATCCGCGAGCGGATGCCCGAGGTGCGCGACCGCATCGAGGCGTGGCGCGAGGACTTAGAGCTTCCCGAGACGCAGACCACCGAGACCGCCGCGGGAGCGGTACTGATCGGCTCCGGAATCGTCGCCGCGATCATCAACCTGCTCGGCGGCAAGCGGGACGTGTGGGCGTGGTTCCTGCCGGCGATCCTTCTCACCGGCGGCGCTGCTCTGCTAATCGCCGGCGCGCTGGAGCGCCGTGAGGGCCGCATCGACGCCGCCGAAGCAGCGGTCCGGGCCGAGCTCGACAGCCTCGATCCGATTGCGCGCGCCAAGGTCCTCAAGGAGGTCGCCGAGCAGCAGCTCGCCAAGCTCGGCGTGGCCCCTGGAGGCGCCGAGGCCTAGGACGAGCGCAAACCGCACACGGATCGTGCGCACGGCGTTCACGGCGAATTCACGCGGGGGCGGGATGATGCCCTTGTAGGATTACAACCCCTGTGTGAGGAGGCTCACGAAGTGAACAAGAAACGTGCGATCGCACTCGCGGCAGCCACACTGGTGGCGGGCCTGGTGATCGGCAACATGGCGAGCGCGTTCGCCGCGCGCAACGCCGAGGCTCCCCGACCGGATTGGGCCGCGAGTGGCGAGGCCTGTGAAGGTCAGGGACTGAGACTCGGTCCGATGATGCGCGATGCAGGCGGGCACCTGCTCGACATCGTTGCGGACCTGACTGGCCTGTCCGCCGACGACGTGGCCGCGAAGCGCGCTGATGGCGAGAGCATCGCCGACATCGCGGCCTCCGCGAACGTCGACGCCGATGAGGTGGTAGACGCTGCACTCGAGGCGCGCAAGACAGTCCTCGACGAGATGGTTGCCGCTGGCACTATCACGCAAGAGCAGGCCGACGCCATGCTCGAGCGGATGAGCGACCGTCTTACCGAGCGGGTCACATCGACCGACACCGGTCGCAACGGTTTCGGCATGGGCAGCGGACGCGGGCCCGGTGGCGGTGAGCGCGGCTTCGGCGGTCAGGGTAGCGGCGCTTGTGGCGCATACCCCAACAGTCAGTAGGCAGCCCGGCCACCCCACAGCGACACACCGAGGAGGGCTGGATGCGCACCGTTCTCGTAATCGACGACAACGTGAAGATAGTCGAGGTCCTCTCGGAGTACCTGCATGCCGAGGACTTCAATACCCTCACCGCCACTGACGGTGTTGAGGGTTTCTCGCTGGCCGAGGCCCACCGGCCCGATCTCGCGCTCGTCGACATCATGCTGCCGGGCATGGACGGTATCGAACTCACCCGGCGCTTCCAGACACTCGGCATCCCGGTGATCCTCGTGACCGCACGCAGCGACGAGATCGACCGTCTCATCGGTCTCGAAGTCGGTGCCGACGACTACGTGACCAAGCCGTTCAGCCCGCGTGAGGTGGTGGCTCGCGTGAAGGCGGTCCTTCGCCGTTACGAGCACGGCTCGCGGCCGGCGGGCACCCCGCCGCTGCGGGTTGGCGAACTCACGGTCGATCTCGAGCGCAGGGCGGTTCTGATCGGCGAGCGCCAGGTGGAACTCACCCGCACCGAGTTCGACCTGCTCGCGGCGATGGCCGCTCACCCGGGCCGTGTTTACACGCGCGGGCATCTGCTCGAGATCGTCTCTGGCGAGGCGTTTGAGGGATACGAACGCACCATCGATGCGCACATCAAGAACATCCGCCGCAAACTCGGCGAGGACCCGCGCGCTCCACGCTACGTCCGCACAATGATCGGCGTCGGCTACAAGGTCGAGGGCTGAGCGATGATGCGATCGGGCCTCTTCTGGCGCATCTTCCTCGGCACGCTGACCGTGGGCCTCGGCTCCGTGCTCACCGTCGGCCTCGTGACCCGTACCGTCTTCACCCGGGCCTTCAGTGCCTACGTCCAGACGCTCCCCGGCCCCAGGGGTATGGGGATGATGGGAGGCGGCCGGACTGCCGTTGTAGGCGCTGCCGAACAGGCCTTCCTCACGAGCGTCGATCGGGGCGTGCTGCTCGGCGGACTCGTGGCTGCAGCGGTGGCCGCGGTAGCGGCGTTCCTGCTCGCCCGCGCTCTGACCGATCCGCTCCGGCGCCTCGAGGACGGGGCGGCGCTGCTCGCCGCCGGAGACCTCGCGCACCGGGTCGAAGTCGGAGGACCCGGCGAGATCGTCGCGCTCGGACAAAGCTTCAATGCGATGGCAGACTCGCTCCAGCACGCCGAGGAGTTGCGCCGACGAATGGTCGCCGACGTCGCTCACGAGCTGCGTAACCCCCTGGCCGCCGCCCGCGTCCAGGCCGAGGGCATGGCCGAGGGCGTCCTGCCGACCGAGACCGCGCGACTCGAGTCACTCGTGGACGACCTCACCCACCTGTCGCGCATCGTCGACGACCTCCAGGAACTCGCCCTGGCCGAGGCGGGTCGGCTCGCCTACGAGATGGAGCCGCTGGATGTCGTTGCGCTCGCAGCGGGCGAGGCCTCCCGGGCCGCGGCTCTTGCCGCTCCTGGTGTCGTGGTCAGACCGCTTACGGGAGACTCGCCCGTACAGGTGATCGGGGACGAGGGCCGCCTCTCACAGGTGATGAGGAACCTGCTGGTTAACGCCGTGCGCCACACGCAGACAGGACACATCGAAGTGACCGTCGGCACACAAGGCGGCCTGGCCGAGGTCCGGGTGAGCGACACGGGCGAGGGCATCTCCGCCGAAGACCTGCCGCACGTCTTCGAACGCTTCTGGCGGGCGGACTCTGCGCGCGCTTCGGCCACAGGCGGAGCAGGACTCGGCCTCTCCATCAGCCGGCGCATCATCGAGGACCACGGCGGCGAGGTGTTCGCGGAAAGCGAACCGAGCACCGGTACGACCGTGGGCTTCCGGCTGCCGCTCGCTACCTGAATCACCCTGCAGCGTTCCCCGCATCTTCCTTCCCTACCCGGTAAAGTCCGAGCAGGAAGCGATGGGGCCCCGGCGTGCCGGGGGGGACGAACGCGACACGATCGCCCGGCCTGATGCGGTGATCGAGGCTGTGCACGACGTGATTGCAGAAGACGCCCTCGATGTCGTCCACGGGCAGCTCGAGGTCGATGGCGATCTGGCGCGCCGAGACGCCCTCCTCCGGCAGGTCGAGCTCGACCACCGATGGAAGACCACGCTCCTGCCTGATCGAGTAGAGCAGCCCGAACATGCGGACCGTGGCAGGTGGTGTCATGTCGTCTCTCTCCCGAGTGTATGAACGTTGAGTCGCTGCGGAGTAGATACCCCTCGGCCGATTCCGGAGGCGGAGCGTCCCCGTGGTACGCCGCACGGGTATACACCTGCCAGCATGAGTTAGATCGAGGGGCCCTGGACGGGGAGCCGCGCTGAGAGGAGTGTCGGGCATGGCCGAGGAAGCGCGGTTCAAGCGTCTGCGCGTCTACAACGTGGTGATGGGACTCTTCCACTTCGGCCAGGGCGTGGCGATCGCCGCCCTCTCGAACGACTTCGCCCTGCCGGTGACCGCGGGCTTCCTGCAAGGACCTCCCGGCACCCCGCCCGGGCCGCCTGAGACCCTATTTGAGATCCCGCTCGGCTTTGCGGTCGCGGCGTTCATCTTCCTCTCCGCGCTCGCCCACTTCACGATCGCCTCTCCGGGCGTCTACCCATGGTACGTGAGGAACCTCAAGCGCAACCGCAACTACGCTCGCTGGATCGAGTACTCGCTGAGCTCATCGCTGATGGTCGTCCTCATCGCGCTGTTGCCGGGCATCTTCGACATCGCCGCGCTGCTGGCCATCTTCGGCGTGAACGCATCGATGATCCTCTTCGGCCTGCTCATGGAACACTACGAGGAACCGGGCCGTCCGAACTGGATGCCGTATCTCTTCGGGTGCCTGACAGGGATCGTGCCCTGGCTCGCCATCGGCTTCTATGTCTGGAGCCCCGGATCGGAGGCGAACCCGCCAGCGTTCGTCTACTGGATCTTCGTGTCGATGTTCGTGTTCTTCAGCAGCTTCGCGATCAACATGGTGCTCCAGTACAAGCGGGTGGGACCGTGGCGCGACTACCTCTTCGGTGAGGCTGCGTACGTGCTGCTGAGTCTGAGTGCGAAGTCGCTTCTGGCGTGGCTGGTGTTCGCCAACACGCTCGTGCCGACGTAGGGTCTGCGCCGGCAGGCGGGGACGACGGCAGGGCTCACTCGACCGGGTCGCGCGAGATCGGGCAGGTCATGCAGTGGCAGCCGCCCCGGCCCTTGCCGAGCTCGGAGCCCTCGATCTCGATGACCTCGATGCCGGCCGCCCTGAGCGCGGCGTTGGTGTGGGTGTTCTTCGAGTAGCCGACCACCACGCCGGGCTCGATCGCCACGACGTTGTTGGCGTCGTCCCACTGCTCGCGGGCGGCCTGGAACGCATCGCCTCCGGTCGGCACGACTCGCATAGCGTCTACGTCGAGCGCATCGGCGAGCGCCTCGAGAAGACCCGGCTCCTCGGTGATATCGAACGCGTCGGGGCGCTCACCCGGGCGGACACTGTAGACCTTCGTAGCCTCTATGACCCGCGGGTAGAGCGTCATGGCGTCACGGTCGACGAAGGTCAGCACGGTGTCGAGGTGCATGTATGCGCGGTCCTGGGGCATGCGGCACGCGATGATCCGCTCGGCGGCGCCCGCGGCGAACAGCGACCGGGCGATGTGCTCGACCATCCGCCCGGTCGAGCGCTCTCCCATGCCCACGAGGACGGTCTTGTTGCCGATTGGCATGATGTCGCCGCCCTCCAGCGAGACGCCCTGCCCGAGGTCTTCGACGGCAAACCGTTCAGCGTCACCATCCGGCGGATACCAGAAGCGGAAATCCGCCTCGGCGAAGCGTGGATGATACCGGTAGATCGTCGAGGTATTCACGACCTCGATCCTCCGTGCGTGCCAGAAGAGCGGCGGCAGCACGACCCCGCCGTAGAGCCAGGCGCTGGAGTCACGCGTGAACATAGTGTTCGGCAAGGGCGGCAGCACGAAGCTGTCGGCGTCGGTGAGCACGGCGCCGAGGGAGTAGCGGGCAAGCTCGGCCGGGTCGAGCCCATCGATCTCGCCGATGAGCAACCCCTCGATCAGTGCATCGGCAAGCCGCCCGGCAGGCAGACCAACGAGGTACTCCCTCAGGTCTTGAACGAGCGAGGGGCCCACCGTGTAAGAGGAGACCGCGCGGGCCACGATGTGGTAGCGGGCGTCCGCAGACACCTCCAGAGCCTCGACCAACAGGTCGCGGAGGTAGAGCACTTCGACCCCGCGGTCACACAGAGCGGCGACGAAGTCGTCGTGCTCGCGCTGGGCGCGCTCAACCCACACGAGGTCGTCGAAAAGGTACTCCTCGCGATTGTGTGGCGTGAGCCGCTCGAGCGCCCGGCCCGGCCGGTGCACGAGTACCGTCCGCAAACGTCCGACCTCGGAGTATGCCCCGATCTGCTCCACGCGAACTCCTCCCCGGTACGGGTGTGCACCTACGGAAAGCCTAGCAGAACGGGTCGGGTTCCTCCGCTGAGTCGACGCACTCGGGACGCGTGACGATGTAGACGGTCACCACCGTTGCGATGGCGATGATGAGCAGCGGCACGCCGATGTAGACGACCGGGTTGCCGCCCCTCCACACGATAATCGCGGACGAGAGTGCGATGCCCGGCCAGAGCGTGAGGAGAGCCGCCCGCTTCGCCCGGCGCGGTATGCCTCCGCCGTACAAGAACCCGACCAGATAGACTCCGAGTCGGGGGTGGTTGATGAGCCAGCGGTGGAGACGCTCCGACGAACGCCCGTAGCAGAACGCGGACAGCAGGAGGAACGGTGTTGTCGGCAGGATGGGAACGAACATCCCAAAGACTCCCAGACCGAGCGAGACCGTACCTAGCGCTATCAGCAGTGGCCGCATCAACGTTCCCATGATCGACAATGTACCAGTGAGAGCTACGCCAGTACGGCATGTCCACGCGTGACGCACCGCCGTCACGCCGGAGCCCGGGAGGCCCAATGCAAGACGTCGCCACACTCACCGGCCTTGCCAGGCGCATGCCCAAGGCGGAACTCCACTTGCACCTCGAAGGGACCCTCGAACCCGAGATGCTGCTCGAGTTCGCCGAGCGCAACAGCGTGCCGGTGCGCTTCTCCTCGGCCGAGGAGGTTCGCCGCGCCTACGAGTTCACCGACCTGCAGAGCTTCCTCGACGTCTACTACGAGGGCTCCGCGGTGCTGCGGACGGCCGAGGACTTCCACGACCTGACCGCGGCCTACCTCGACCGCGCGGCAGCCGATGGTGTGCGACATCTCGAGCCCTTCTTCGACCCGCAGGCGCACACACGGCGGGGTCTGCGCTTCGACGATGTCATCGACGGCATCGTCTCAGCGTTGCGGGAGGGCGAGCGCGACCTGGGCATCAGCTGGCGGCTCGTCATGTGTTTCCTGCGCGATCTGCCGGCAACGGATGCCATCCAGACCCTCGGAGACGCGCTCCCCTACCGGGACGCGATCACGGCAGTAGGGCTCGACTCGGCCGAAGTCGGCAACCCGCCCGAGAAGTTCGCCGGTGTCTTCGACCTGGCGCGCTCGGAGGGGTTCCAGACCGTTTCGCATGCAGGCGAGGAAGGAGATGCGGACCATGTGCGCCGCACCCTCGACGTCCTGCATGTCTCCAGGGTCGACCACGGCGTCAGCGTGATGAGCGACCCGGATCTCGTGGCCCGCCTCGTGAGTGAGCGCATGCCCCTGACGGTCTGCCCGCTCTCCAACGTGAAGCTCGGGGGTTTCGCCTCCGTGCGCGACCACCCGCTGCGGGTGATGCTCGACGTCGGGATCGTGGCGACCATCAACTCCGATGACCCGGCGTATTTCGGAGGCTACCTCTTGGACAACTACCGGGCTGCCATCGACGAACTCGGTCTTACCAGGGAACACCTGCACACGCTCGCCCGCAACTCGTTCGAGGCATCGTTCCTGCCCGCCGGTGAGACCGATGCGCGCATGGCCGAGGTCGACGCGTTCTTCGCCCAGGAGTGAGACCGCCAGACGTGCACGGTGCTAGCATGTGCTGTGGCGACCGGGGAGGGAGCGGATGAAGCGCGTGGCCATCTGGGCAGGGGCGATCGTCGTCCTGGCGCTGGTCGCATGGGGCGCACTGCACATCTTCATCTCTCCGGTGCATCCCGACCAGGAGGCACCTACAGGTCACCCGTCCTCGGCGTGCTGGGCGTGCCACTTCGTGACGGAGTCCGCCGACGTCCGCGAGCCGTAAGAGCGCCACGCACCACGATTGGGAGGAGGCCGCATGAGCGCGCAGGAGTTCTGGTCCGGATGGTGGTGGCCAGCAGCCACGGCGATCCTTGGGTTCGTGTTCACTGGTCTGGTGCTGAATCAATGGTATCAGCGTCGCAAACCCCACCAGCTCGCCTGGACGATCGGTCTGTTCATGTACGGTGCGGCCGCCGCCATGGAGGCGTACTCGGAGTACACCGGCGAGTGGGTCCCCTGGGTATACCGGATCTACATCGTGCTGGCCGCCTCGCTCGTAGGCTTCCTCGGACTGGGCACGCTCTACCTCATCTCGCGCAACCGCCTCTGGCCGAGGCTCTACCTTGCCTTCCTGCTCGTATGCCTGGTCATCTTCTTCTACGGGACCTTCACGGTCGACCTGCTCGAGGACAAGCTGGTGGCCGGCATCGTCGTGGGGGGCCAGGCGCTCGGCGCGGGCGGGTCATTCCCGCGCGTGATGTCGCTTCCGTTCAACATCACCGGGACCATCTTCCTGCTGGGCGGCGCGATCGTGTCGATATGGCGCTTTGCGCGCAAGCGCGAATACGCCTACCGGATGTGGGCGAACGTGCTGATTGCAGCGGGGACGATAGTGATAGCGGGCGCCGGATCGATGGCCCGGGCCGGCATGACCGTCGGCCTGTATGTAGCCGAGATGGTAGCGTCGGCACTCCTGCTCGCAGGCTTCCTCATGGCGGGGACGCTTAAGAAAGGGGCGGAGGCAGCAACGGACCATGCTCCGCTACCCCGACCTTTCAGCGAGCGGTGAGCTCGGACGCCGTGCGAGGCGTGCCGTCGACGGGCTTGCCTCTTGCCGTGTCTGCCCGCATGAGTGCGGGGTGAATCGCACAGCCGGGGAACGAGGAATCTGTCGGGCAGGTGCTCTGCCGCGCGTCGCGAGTGCCGGACCGCACTTCGGCGAGGAGCCCCCGCTCGTGGGAGAGGGCGGTTCGGGCACGGTGTTCTTCGCCTGGTGCAGCCTGCGCTGTGTGTACTGCCAGAATGCCGACCTCTCGCACCTCGGACACGGCGAGGACGTCTCAGTGGATGAGCTCGCCGACATCTTCCTCGACGTCCAGCGGACCGGCTGCGAGAACCTCAACCTCGTCAGTCCCACTCACTATGCGCCGCAGATACTCGCCGCCCTCGGTCTCGCCGCCTCGGCCGGACTCGATCTGCCGCTCGTGTGGAACACGGGCGGATACGAGTCACTCCACACCCTCGCGCTGCTCGACGGAGTCGTGGACGTCTACATGCCCGACGTCAAGTACGCGGACCCCGGGATGGCGGCGCGCCTCTCGGGTGCCGCCGACTACCCGAAGCGTGCCTTCGCCGCGATACGGGAGATGCATCGGCAAGTCGGCGACCTCACGATCGACAGGCGAAAAGTCGCCCGGCGGGGCCTTCTCGTACGGCATCTCGTACTTCCCGACGACCTTGCGGGCACGCACGAGGTGATGCGTTTTATCGCGAGGGAGATCTCCCCCGGCACCTATGTCAACGTGATGGCCCAGTACCGGCCGTGCCACCGGGCGCGCGAGTTCCCGGAGCTTTCGCGGGGTATCACGGCTGACGAATACGCGTCCGCCCTCGAATCGGCCCGCAGATACGGGTTGCACCGGCTCGCTCGGAACGGGGCATAAGAGAGCATGACTGACTTCGACTTCACGGAGCTGGTCGGCGCCGACCCCGTGCCCTGGCTCCTCGGCTCGGACGAGCCATACGCGGTGTGGGCGACGCTCACGGGAGTGCTCGCGCGCCCGCCCGGCGACCCCGATGTCAACGCCGCACACTCGAATCTCCTGCATAACGAAACGGTGAGACGGCTCGTCGACGACCTGCCCGCATGGGACTCCGGCGAGGGCACAACCGGCCACCACAGCCCCGGATTCCCTCCCAACCGGCTTAACCTGCTCGCTGATATGGGTGTGGGTGCCGGTGACTTCGAACGGGTGGAGGAGCTGCTCGATGGCATGCTCGAGCAGCAGGACGCGCGTGGGCGCTTTCACGCAGCGGGGCCGGACGGAGGTCGCCGGAAACCGGAGACCGGCTCGCTTCTGTGCGACACGAACGTCGTCGTCGACGTGCTGCTCCGTTTCGGTCGCGGCGGGGAACGCGGGGTCCGCCGGGCGCTCGGGCGCATGGTCGCCGACCTCGCCGCCACCCCGCAGGGGCGTGCCTGGCAGTGCGTGCCGGAGCAGCACGCCTTCTTTCGCATGCCAGGCCGGGGAGCCGATATGTGCCCGCAGGTCACCCTCGAGGGGCTGCGGGCCTTCTCTCATCTGCCGCATGACGAGCGCCCGTCAGGTATCGCCGAGGCGGCACGCACCCCGCTGGAGATCTGGCGCAGACGCACGGACGAGCGGCCGTATGGCTTCGGTCACGGATACCAGTTCAAGAGCGTGAAGTGGCCGAATTTCTGGTACGACGTCCTGTGGGCCCTCGAAACCGTCGGAAGGTATCCGGAGGTATGGAGAGGGCCACGTGCGCGTTCGGAGGACCGCCGCTCCGTCGCCGAGCTCGCCGCGTGTCTGATTGCGTACAACTTCGACGGTGACGGCACGGTCACGCCTAGGCGCGTCTGCCGCGGCTTCGAGGACTTCTCGTTCGGGCGGAAGCAACAGCCCTCGCCGTTCGCCACCGCGCGCTGCCTGGTCGCATTGTCGCGCGTAACCGACCTGGCCGAGGAAATCGCCTCGGTCGACGTCGAGGCCCTTCCGAGCTCGCAGAGCGGCAGGAGCGCCGCCCTGCCGCCGCGCCGGAAAGAAGTGCCCCCGTGCCCCGTGCCCACGACTGTTCCCGTCTTTCCCTCGCTCCGCGCGGTGACCCGCATACTCGCCCGACATCACCTCGGCGCTCTGTGGGAGCCGGCCAGCATCGAGACGGTGGTCGGCGACATCGTCGGGGCCCAGTTCATGACGCCGACGACACCGTACCTCGCCCTGGCCGCCAGGTTCGGCGGCATGACCCCCGAACGACTTGACTCGGCGCTCTACGAGCGGCGCTCGCTCTCGAGGATCCGCTGCATGCGCGGCATGGTCTACCTAGTGCGCACGGACATGCTGCCCGTTGTCTTCGCCGCCACGAACCGGCCGGTCGTGAACTACGCCCGCACCTACGCAACCTTCCGCGGTGTCTCCGGCACCGCGCTCGATAATGCTCGCGAAGCGATACTCGGCGCGCTCGCAGACGGCCCTCTAACGACAGCCGCTATTCGCGAGCGCGTCGACCTTGACCTCGACGTGGCTGCTGCCGTGAACCTCATGTGCGCCGAGGGTATTCTCTTGCGCGACCGCCCGGTGTTCGACTGGCACGACCGGCGCGCAACCTACATCCCGTTTGCCGACGCCCTACCTGACATAAGGCTCGACTCTGTCCGACAGGATGACGCCGACGTCACGCTCACGCGAGCACACGTCCGCGCGTTCGGGCCCGTGCTCTTCGAGGACGCCGCGTGGTGGACCGGTCTCGGTCGCAAGCGCACACGCAGGGCGCTCGACACGCTGGGCGACGAGATCATGAGTGTGGTTCTCCTCGGCACCGAGGGCGAGTTCCTGATGCACGCCGCAGACGTCGATGAGCTCGCGTCGGTCGGCGCGCCGCCGAGCCCCTCGATCGCGATGCTACCCTGCCTCGATTCGCTGCTCATGGGATACCGGCGGCGGGGCCGCTTTATCGATGACGCGTACCGCCCCTTCGTGTTCGATACGGCCGGCCGCGCGTCATCGGTGGTACTCGTGGACGGACGGGTCGCGGGCGTGTGGGACGCAGTCGCCGAACCCGAACCCCGCGTGGTGGTGCACGTGTTCGGAGAGACACCGGCCGCTTGGCTCTCGGCCATCATCGAGAGTGCCACGAAGACCGGGCGCTTCATCTACTCCGCTGACGTACGAGTGACCTTCGTACCCTCGATGAGCCCGTTGACGCGGCGTCCGGCGGGTGCGGTCTTCAAACCGCTCCGGTAGGCAGGCGAGCGGCTTCAGCGCGTGCGAGACTATCAGGACCGGCTCGGCGGGGACGGCGGCCGCCCGTCACTCCAGAGCACCTCGATCACCTCAACGGGCTCCGCTATGTTCTTGAGTGCGAAGTCGCCATGGCTGTGCAGGCGCTGAACGAGCTTTGCCGAGGGAAGCTGCCCTCCTCCTCGGCAGTCGATATCAGGCGCAGCAACTCGTCGACTTCTGCATCTGCGGTGCACATGCTGCCGAACGCCGGGCGGACTGGAGGGCACACCACTTCAGGAGTGAACACGAGCTCGGAGAGTGCCGCGGCCGCAAGTGCCACGACAAGCGAACTCAGAGTCGCCGGGAGAAACGATGCCCCCCGTGTCGGGCCTCCCAGAAGTGAGAGCGCCGCGCTGCTGCCGGCGACGATAACGAGAAGATCGACAACCACCGCGGGCTCCTCCCGCCGATGGTGAGCGGCTCTATCGTGCGCTGGTCGCGGCCCGCGCTGGCCGCGACCTAATTGCCAGCAGTATGAGTGTGACACTCCGTGCAGTCGGTCGGGAAGGGGATCGGGTCCGGCCCCGGGTGCGCATCGTCCGGCATGTCGTGACAGGCGGCACAGAAGAAGCGTGTGTCATAGCCGCCCCCGAGTTCGTCAGCGATACCATAGACGACCAGCCCACGCTGCGTGAATGTGCCGTCGGCCGAGGTCACGTCACCACGTAGGGCGTAATGATTCGCTGCGCCGTGCGGCTCATGACACGTGGCGCACTCAAGCACGCTGCCAGCAGTGAAGCCCATTTCCGAGCGGAGGAACCGGGCCGAGCCGGTCGCTTCCGCCGAACCTGCGGCACCATGAGGGTCAGTAGTGAGATACGCGGCCTTGATGTCGACGGTAGTGGTGGCCCCGCCCGGACCAAGAGGCGGTAACGCCCATGGAAGCGTGTCCTGGGCGGACGGCAGCGAACCGTCATGACACGAGAAGCAGAAGTCACTCGCGCTGCCCGCCCAGGTGCCCGTTAGCGACGGATTGTACGGGTCAACGAGAATGGCTGTCCCATGGGCGTTGTGGCAGTTCTGGCACGTCATCTGTGAGCCGTTCTGCTCCTGGTCACCTGGAAGGACGTCATGGCGCACCCGGTTGTCGGGGCCGTAGAAGAGCAGCGAGAGGATGTCAAAGCTGTCGTCATTCTCAGCTGCCGGAGTATGGCACCTTAGACAATCGTTCAGGCTACGGTACTTCAGCAAGCTCTCGTTCGGTGAGCCGTGGGACTCGTGGCAGGCAAGACAGGTGGTCTCGCTCCCGCCGGATGGCGCAGTGATTCCGGAGTCGTGGCCGGAGGATTCGAACGGTCTCATGTCGCCACGGGCCAGCCCGCTTCCCTCGCCATGGCATGCGTAGCAGAAGTCATTGCCTCCAGTGGCGTCACCAGCCCTCAGGAGTCTCCGTGTATCGGATGAAGTGCCGGGGCCGTGAGGATCATGGCACGATGCACAGCTGAGCGAGCCGCCCTCCCCAAGCGAGTGAGAAGTGCCGCCACCAGGCTCCTGGTCCAACGTCACCGGAGGACCCTCCATGTCCGCCGTGATCGCCGTGGCTCCGGTGCCGTCATGACACGTCTCGCACAGCGCACGCTCGTTCGGGCCGGCTACCGAGAGGAGGTTCGCGCTGCCGGGTGCATTGTGGATGGTATGACAGAGTTGACATCGGTTGCTGCCGGGCTCGGCAAAGAGTGAGTGCGGGCTGGAGGGTGATGGTGTCTTCACGGCGCGCACATAGACCTCCGGGGAGGGCAGGCCTACAGCAGCACTCGTGTCGACCGACACCACCGAATACCAGTAGCGCCGGTACGGCGAGACCGTGTCGTCGACGTAGGAAGGCGCGTTCACCGGCTCTGGCGTCAGTGTTGTGACGGCTCCACCGCTCGCCTCCGCCCTGAACACGAGGTAGCCGACGACGTTGGGAACGCTCGCCGCGGTCCAGCTGAGTCGCACCTCACCCGGAACTGATGTGGTCACTGCCGATGTTAGTCCCCGGAGAGCGGGCGGAGCGGGAGTGAGCACTACCGAGGTCGTCGAGATCTCGCTCGGCGGGCCTGCGCCCCGGTCATCCTCAACGGCGATTGCATACGAGTAAGAGGCAGACGATGCCGTCGACATGTCTACGAACGACCTATTGCCGATGCCCACGACCGAGCCTATGCGGGCGAGCGGCTTAGCCTCCGAGGAGCGCCGGTAGATATTGTAGGTCACGTCACCGATCGTGTCGGATGGCCTGCTCCACGCAACGAAGACCTCCGAGGCGCGCGGGGCGATGACCACAGCGTGTAACGGGGGGCTGGCGTAGCTCGGAGGCTCTTCCGTCTCGACCGTGACAGCGCTACTGAGATCTGAAACCCAACCGGCCCTGTCGACTGCCCGCACCGTTATCGTGTGTACGACACCCGACTCTAGGTCTGCGACGACCGTGCTCATCTCGGCCGTCGTCGCCCGGACTTCATCGCCGACAAGCACCTCGTAATAGTCGGTGCCGCTCGTGGCGTCGACAACCTCGCTCCAGGTTACGAGCGCCGAGAGCCATCCGTACGCCTCGGCGGTCACGCCTGCAGGTGCGTCAGGACTGACCGTGTCAACGTTGAAGTCCTGACTGTTCAAGCCGGTCGTATTTCCGCGGGAGTCCTCAGCGTAGTAGTGGAGCGTCGAGACGCCCTCGGCCGGCGCGACGGGCGAGGAGGGGTCGGCCCAAAGCGTCCACGGGCCGCCGTCCGACACGAAGCTGTAAAAGACGGTGGCCGTCTCGTCGGTGCTCGCCGTGAGAAGCGGCGTGCTCACGTAGAAGCCCGCCAGCCCGTCGGGCTCGGCCGGGACGACGGTGAGGGTGACGGTGGGCGGGGTGGTGTCGCCCGGGCCCGTCGTCGCGCTCGCCGTGGCGCTTGGCGCGGAGACGTTGCCGGCCGCGTCGGCGGCGGTGACGTAGAAGCCGTAGGCCGTATCCGGGTCAAGCCCGGTGACGGTGTGGGAGGTCTCGCCGGTGACGGTGACGGTGGCGCCGTCGGAGCGGTAGAGCGTGTAGTGGGAAAGCCCGCTCGTGGCGTCCGGGACCGGGTCCCAGCTCACGTCGATCGCGGCCGCGCCGGCGGCCGTCGCGCTCACGCCGGCGGGCGCGTCAGGCGCCGTCGTGTCGACGGAGAACCCGCGCGCGGCGACCGGGCTGGCGTTGCCCGCCGCATCGACGGCGTAGTAGTGCAGCGTCGAGACGCCCTCGGCCGGCGCGACGGGCGAGGAGGGGTCGGCCCAAAGCGTCCACGGGCCGCCGTCCGACACGAAGCTGTAAAAGACGGTGGCCGTCTCGTCGGTGCTCGCCGTGAGAAGCGGCGTGCTCACGTAGAAGCCCGCCAGCCCGTCGGGCTCGGCCGGGACGACGGTGAGGGTGACGGTGGGCGGGGTGGTGTCTACGAGGAACGTCGATCCCGTGACTGCGTTGTTCGCGAGACCGCCAGCGTTGTGAGCGACATCGGCGACACGTGAACTCGCGGTCGCGCTATGCGAGGCAGTGCTGGCAAACTCGTACACCACCCAGTACTGCCGAGCGACATCGGTCACGGACTCCGGCGATGAGAAGGAGACCTCGGCTGTACTGCCAACGAACTGCGCGCCCGCCAGCGCGAGAACGGTATCTTCAGCGCCGAAAATGCCGTCTCCGTCGTCCCGGTACACGTAGACGCCCGACACAGTTGACGAGGGGGCTGTGCCCGAGTTCTCGATGGCCACTGAGCTCACTTCGATACCCGCCGGACCCGATGTGCGAGCAAGCGTGAAGCCGTCGACGACCTGCGAACGTCCGGGTCCCACGGTGGCCGCAGCAGGCTGATTTGCCGAGGTAACCGTTAGAATCGTCGGGACACCCGTAATCGTGAAAGACTGACTCGTGCCCGGAAGAACCTCGGCACTCGTACTCGCTTGAAGCTCGTACGTACCTGCAGTGGGATTAATGATGCCAAACGACTCGTTGAAGACCACCGTCGCGATGTCGCCACCGGGTATGGTCAGCCCTGCAGGGATCTTGATCGTCACAGTCTGACCGGAGACGGTCGGAGCCTCGTCGAGCGAGTACCCGTTCACCGTCACACTCGACGCCGACGGAGCCGTCGGAAGCGCGAAGGGTTCCGGGAAACCGGCGTATATCTCGTTTGGCGTCGTGACCCCAGCCGGCTGAGCATCAGCGGCGAGCCTGCCGTTCATGCCCAGCGTGATCGGAACCGCATAGGAGCTCGGCTTACTCTCGACGTAGTCGCTGAGCGTAATGACGCCCACCCCTAGAGCGACCTGGTTCGGCTCGAGCGCATACGGATCGCTTGTCAGCGAGGCCGTATCTCTGTTGCTCACGAACGTCACAGAGTATGTGTACTGACCCGGTACCGAGGCGTTTCTCAGATCGCTCAAGGTGACCGAGACAGCACGGGGGTTGGAGCCGCTCGTCACGGTGTAGGGATCGATGTCGATGGTGACCGTGCGCGAGGTTACGTCGCGATTGACGGAGAAGCTGATCGTCCCGGCATCCTCGTGGGTGAAGCTCACGGATGTTTCATCGATGGCGGACACGTCGGTGTTAGCTGGAAAGCTGAGAACTACCTGTGACACTATCTCCCGGGGATTGCCCGTCTGGGTCGTGATGCCAGCCGTCACGCTTGTCGTGTCATTCACAAGCAGGCTGGTGGGGGCATTCGCATATGGAGGCGGATCGGGACGAAACGCAATCGCCACACCGGCCGCTGCCACGACAGAGACCACAACCAGCACGAGGACCGTCTGGCCGCGTCTTCCCAGACGCTGCCATCGTCCCCGGCCATTCGAGATGGAGCCCGTCGCGGCCCAGCTCTCGTTATGACCATCCAACCGCTCAGCACCTGGCATACGGCCTTGCTCCCATAAGGTGTTCGCTCCTACCACAGCAAAGCCCCTCGAGGAGCTTCATCGCCTCACAGCTGTTGGTTTGTATCCCAAGAACCATATTTTCTGCGATGTGCACAACTCCCACCATCCTTCGCTCGGATGATTGCAGCGCTTACCCGGTACCACACTGCCGCGGCTAGCCCAGAACTGTGCGGACTCGGGTGTGGACAACATATAGATGTCAACTGATTGAATCCCCGCCCCCTTACCGATGCCTGGATACCTCGACCAACCCCGAACCCCCAGCCTCACCCCTTCGTCATACGGGGTAAGAACTCGACAACGACCAGGGAGGCAACCATGCTCGTACGCACAGTGTCTGCGCTTCTGGCGCTCTCGCTCGCGTTCGTGCTCGTCGCGTGCTCGACACCAGCCGAGCCGGACGAGGGCGCTTCCACCCGGCCCGGGGAGGCACCCGGTATGGATCTGAGACTTGCACCCGGCCTCTACGACCTTGATGACGGTACCGCCCAGGCCATCGGCACGCTCGAATGGATCGATCTCGAGGGCGGCTTCTGGGCCGTCACCGGCGGCACCGCAGCCGAGGAAGATGAAGGGGCCACCATTGCCGTGATCACGAACGGCAACGAGCTGCAGAACACGCTCGCCCCGCTCGAGGGACGCACGGTCTCCGTTATCGGCGAGCGGTTCGACGGCGCGTCGATCCGCATGGCCGGTCCGGAAATCATCGCCGAGACGGTCGCGGAACTGAGCGACACGCCCGGGGCGGCCGAGTAGCAAAGGCGGCGCGGCGGTACATACCTTCCGGGGAGGTGTCGCCGTGGCAGCTTCGATCATGACCCGCGTGCCGCAGGAGACCGTCGAGTGGCTCACCGATCGGGAGAGTCCGGCTGTCGCGGCGCTCACGCGCATGCATCTCCTCGGCGAGCCGCACTCGGATGAACTCGGTAGCCTTTGGGCGAAGCGGAACGAGTACACACCCGTTGTGCGCATCCTCGACCTCATGCACTCCGACGGGTCGTGGGCGACGCCCGGACGCGACTACCAGAAGTACGGCGGCTCGCTCTGGCAGATTCACCTTCTCGGCGAACTACACGCCAACGGGGACGACGAGCGGGTGCAACGGGCCGCTGCCTACGCGTTCTCGCGCCAGCTGCCGGACGGGTCGTGGAGCTGCATGAACATGCGGCCAACCGGGTCGATCACGTGCCTGACCGCCAACGTCGGACGCGCGCTCGCTCGCATGGGGTGGGCGGAGGACGACCGCGTGATCGGCGCCCTCGCGTACTGCGTCAATCTGCACCGCCAGCTCGGCGTCGTCGACTGCCGGGAGGGACGTCTCTACCAGCTCAACGGCTACTGCCACATGCTCACCCCGAAAGTGCTGCTCTTCCTGGCCGAGGTACCGCAGGGACTCTGGCCTGACGGCGCTGCGGAGCTGCGTGATGCGTGCGTGGCGGCACTGCGTGAAAAGGAGATCTTCCGGTCGCTCCCGGCGGAGTCACGGGAGTTCCAGGACGCGCTCTGGTCGATGCCCGCTGCCAGCCGCCACGGGTTCCGCGAGCGCTTCCTCGCCGAGCACGAACCCCTGCACTACCGCGAGAAGCCCGGATGGCTGCGGTTCGGGTATCCGCTCTCGTACAACTCCGACGCGCTCGAGTGCCTGCTCGCGCTTGCAGGCGTGGGCGAGACCCGGCGACCCGAGTACGAGCCCGCGATCGAACTAGTGGAGAGCGCTGGCGATGAGCAGATGCGCTGGACGTTGCGCACGACGTTCAATGGCAAGATGCTGGCTGATGTCGAGGAGAAGGGCCGCCCGAGCCGTTGGCTCACGTGGCGGGCGCTCAGTATGCTTGCGGCATTCGGGATGGTAGGGGCCATCCGGCACTCCGGCTCGTAGGCACGACAGTGTAACCCGCTTCCCAGGCCTCACATCTGAGCACTTCCTCGTGCGGCCGGTTCTCCTCGAAGGCTATGTGGCAGTAATCGAGGAGAAGCGGCGAGCTCTCGGAGTCGGGTAGGCTACGAGCCCAGTCCGAGAAAGCGCGCCAAGCCGTACCGGTCGGTCTGACCCTCGGTGATGCGCGCAGCGGTCGCGACAGCCTCGTTCTGCTGCGCCACGAGCGCGTTGTGTTCCTCGACCGCCGCATTGTACTCCTCGACCAGGCGGTTATAGCGCGGGACGAGCTTGTTGTAGCCAGCGGCGTCACCTGCAGCAGCCAGCGCATCCATCTGTGCCCGAACTTCCTCGACCTCCCGGGCCCTGCGCTCGAGATCACGCTGGGACTCTGAGGCGCGCTCACCCAGCTCCTCGGCTTCGACGACTGCCTCGTCGAATCTATCGCGGATGGCATCGGTTTGGCGCCCCGCCCCATACGAGCGCGTACCCTCGCCGATGCGGATCACCATCGGCTCGGACGCGAGCGAGATGTCGCCGTTGAGGCTGTCCGGAACCCAGCCGAAGAGGATCGGCGTCGTCGTCTCCACAATGGCGTACCCGCTGCGGCTGTAGGTGCTGCCGTCACTTCGGATGCCGAGCGAAACATGCTGCTCGGCCGAGAAGAGAAGGATGGCAACATCGTACCCCTCGCGCGCCAGAAGCGCCGCAGCCAGCAGGGTCTTATCGTCGCAGTCACCGTTCGCGTCGCCCACGGTCTCGACTGGGAATTTCGGCTCAAGATAGACGGGATCGGTGCGGTACTCGAGCGACTGCACAAGAGTCACGATCAGCTCGGCGTAGCGGTCCTCGCCCAGACCGAGGGAGTCGCGCAGGGCGCGCAGGCCTTGCAGCATCGACTCGTAGAGCGGTTCCTGGTGAGGCTCGCCCACGAAGGCCCGGTAGTACTCGGGAATCCACTCCATCTCCTCAATCTCGCGGAAGAAGAGAGCGGATTTCTGGGCATTCTTGGCTCCCCGGTAGACGGCCGCATCGACCGGAACCGAGAGCCGGACCTCGGCGCCTTCGAATTGCCATGCAAGCGTCATGGGCGCCATCGGTCCGGCATCGCTCAGCGGCTCGATGCTCGGGTAGACGACGTCCGACGGAAGCGACACGAAGCCGGGCAGCGTGCAACCCGACAGCGACACGGCCACCACAAGGGGCAGAAGGAAGAGGGCTGCGAAGCGTCTCACGTCGTCTCCTATGGAATCCGGACGTCGGCAGGCCATCGCCTGTACACGCTAGCAAAACGCCCGCCCCCGTGTCGGAGGCGGACTCACCCACCGTACCGGGGCGCGACCAGCTCGACGTCGTCCCAAGCCCCGGACTCCTTGGCACACTTCTTCGCCAGAGTCTCGGGAACATCGGTGCGAAACCGATTTGGGCACGAGGCGTGCCCTACGACCTCTCCCCCGCGCGCGGGCAACCCGGCAGTGCCCCAGATGTGATCCCAGTCGGCGTGGCTGTAAACGGTGACGATCTCGCGATCCCCGGCGAGTTCGGCGAACGGGCGCATGTCGCCCGGACGCACCAGCGTGTCGAAGACGAGCATCCGGGTGGCGCCGAGCAGTACCACGCTGCAGACCTCGAAGCCCGGCAACGACACCTCGGCGGTCCAGATGCCCGGCAGAATCTCCGAAAGCCGCGGCTCGCTCACCGGCTAGCCGAGCCGGCCGCCGATGATGCGCGCGACCTCGGCCTTGTCGCAGTTGCCGCCGGTCTCGGAGACGACGAGACCGATCGCCTTGCCCATGTCGCGCTTCTCGCTGAAGCCGTGCTCGGCAAGCACGCGGTCGATGATGGCAGCGAGCGCGTCACCTGTGACCTGCTCCGGCAGGTAGCCCTCGAGTATCTCCACCTGGGTCTGGAGCAGAGTTGTGCGCTCCTCGTTCGTCCCTGCCTTAATCGAGCCCTCGAGCGTCTCACTGGTCTGCTTCAGGACCTTCTTCAGCGCAGCCGCCACGTCCTCATCGGACACGGGCTGCCGCGTCTCCTTCTCGCGCGTGTCGATCTCGTTCTTGACCATACGCAATATCGAGATGCGGGGTTTGTCGTGGTCGCGCATGGCCTGTGTGATCTCGGCGCCCAGCAGATCTTTGTTCACGTCTGCCTCCGGTTCCTCTGATGGTCCGCCCGGCTGACCCGGTCGGCTCTGTATGCTGCGCCGGTACGCATTCCAAGCGTATCAAAGCGCGGGCACGCTCACTCACTCCACAACCGCTCGACGAACTCCGCAGCCTCCTCGGCGGTGTAGAAGTGCATCGCGTACACGACGCGTCGCCCGCTTACGGGATCGGGCGCCTCAAACGAGACCGCATGGCCCGCGGCAAGCGCGTCAATCGACTTCACGAAAGGCCATATTACGATTGCGAGGCGGTTGCGCGCCCAACCGGTACCTATGCTGATGTCGCTCACGCTTTCAAGAGGAAACTCCACACGGGAGAGAGTCGCCGGCTCCTGGCACGCAGCGATGCCAGGTCCCTCCCAGAAGCCGCCCGCCATCGCCGAGGAGGCGAATGCGAAGGCCGCGAAGAGCGCGACCGCTGCGAGTACCCAGCACCAGTCGGCAGCGAGCACCGCTGCCGCCAGCGCCACCGGGACGAGCGCCATCAACAGGACCTGCAGGCCGATGAAGAAGCAGTAGCCGCCCACACCTAGCCGTCGGCCAGAGACCTGAAGGACGCCCCCGTGAAAGCGGAGTTGCACGTACTCGCCGAACCTGCTCGACGTGCGGTAGTGATAGGCGGTCACCGTATCGGGCTCGCGTTCCGCCGCTCCCGGGCGCACGCCCTCAAGCTCGCGGCCTCGATTGTCCCGCGCGCCGCCCAGCACGACCGAGCGCGTCAGCCAGACCGTCCACGCGAGGACGAGCAGCGCGAGCACCCCCGTGGTCCATGCTGTGTTCGCGTCCATATGGCCCTCCTTTGCCCCGCGGCCCCGCCCGTGCAACGAATCCGAGGTACTACGGGTATGTAGTCAGCGAAGCTCACTACCTCCACGCAGACGATATACCCTGCCATCCGGACGGAGAACATCATGAACGCAACCCTTGACGACCTTTGTATCAACACCATCCGGTTCCTCGCGGTCGACATGGTCCAGAAGGCGAACTCGGGGCATCCGGGCATGCCGATGGGCGCGGCACCCGCCGCCTACACGCTCTGGGACCGCTTCTTGTGCTTCGACCCTGCCGACCCGGACTGGCCCGACCGCGACCGGTTCGTGCTCTCCGGGGGCCACGGCTGCGCGATGCTGTACTCGCTGCTCCACCTGACCGGATACGACCTGCCGATGGAAGAGCTCCAGAACTTCCGGCAGTGGGGCAGCCGGACACCAGGCCACCCAGAGTATGGTCTCACTCCGGGCGTCGAGGCGACGACCGGTCCCCTGGGTCAGGGCATCTCGAACACCGTGGGCATGGCGATCGCCGAGGCAGCACTGGCCGCGCGCTTCAACAAGCCCGGTCACACCGTCGTCGACCACCACACGTACACGATCTGCAGCGACGGCGATCTCATGGAGGGTGTGGCGTCCGAGTCGGCATCCCTCGCCGGCCACCTCGGCCTCGGCAAGCTCATCGCCCTCTACGATGACAACCACATATCGATCGAGGGCTCAACCGACCTCGCGTTCACCGAAGACACGGTGGCCCGCTTCGCCGCCTACGGCTGGCACGTTCAGCGCGTCCACGACGGTACCGACGTCGCAGCCATCGAGGCAGCGATCGAGAGTGCCCGCAACGAGACACGCCGACCCTCGCTCATCGCCGTGCGCACGCAGATCGGCTACGGGAGTCCCAACAAGCAGGACTCCGCCTCGGCACACGGCGAGCCCCTCGGTGCCGACGAAGTCCGGCTCACCAAGGAGCGGCTCGGCTGGCCAGTCGAGCCCGCATTCCACATCCCCGACGAGGCCCTGGCCCACTTCCGCAAGGCGGTTACCCACGGAGCCGAGTGGCACCGGCAGTGGCGGGAGCGCTTCGAGGCATACCGCGCCGCCCACCCCGAGCTGGCCGAGGAGTTTGACCGGCGCATGCGCGGCGATCTGCCCGAGAGCTGGGCCGACGCAATCCCGGTGTTTACTGCCAAGGACGGCGCGATGGCCACCCGTGATGCCGGCGGCAAGGTGATGAACGCTCTTGCCGGGCGACTCCCGGAGCTTATGGGCGGCTCGGCAGACCTTGCTCCGAGCACCAAGACGCTGCTCACGGAGTACGCGGACTTCAGTGCGGATGACCGCAACGGGCGCAATCTGCGATTCGGAGTGCGGGAGCACGCGATGGGCTCCGTGCTCAATGGGATGGCCTGCCACGGCGGCTTCGTGCCGTACGGCTCGACGTTCCTCATCTTCAGCGACTACATGCGCCCGCCGATACGCCTCGCAGCACTGAGCGGCATCCACGTCGTGCACGTCTTCTCGCACGACAGCGTCGGGCTCGGCGAGGACGGACCGACACACCAGCCCGTGGAGCAGCTACTCGCGCTTCGAGCGATCCCGAAGTCGCTCGTTCTGCGCCCGGCTGACGCAAACGAGACGGCTGCCGCGTGGCGCATCGCTCTCGAAACGCGGTCGGGCCCGGTCATGCTGGCGCTCTCGCGCCAGAAGCTGCCAATCCTCGACCCGGCCGCATATCCGCAGGTCAACGCAGGCGTCATGAGAGGCGGTTACGTGCTTGCCGAAGCGGGCGGCGCGCCAGACGTGATCGTTGTCGCCTCCGGCTCTGAGGTGCACCTCGCACTCGAGACGCGCGATGCGCTTGCCGCCGAGAGCGTGCGGGCGCGGGTCGTCAGCATGCCGTGTATCGACCTGTTCGTTTCTCAAGCCGAGGAGTACCGGGCGGCCGTTCTGCCCGAGGGCGTTCCTGTTGTCGCAGTGGAGGCAGGGGCGGTACTCGGCTGGAAGAGCTACCTCGGCGACGGCCCCGTGACCGTGGGCATCGATCGGTTCGGTGCATCGGCTCCAGGAAACACCGTCATGCGGGAGCTCGGGCTCACGGTCGAGGCTGTCGTGAATGCGGTGAAAACAGCGATGGGCCGTCAGCGGGGGAACTGATGAGCTCGGACGCCTGATTCTGACCTGGACAGAGTACGCCACGGCCCCGGGCCTTCCCACGAAGGACCGGGGCCGTACCTTGTCGGTCGACTCGTAAACGGTTGGCTGCCCTTGGTCTACGGCAAGAGTCCGTGCACCAGCGGACCGACCCATGCCGCGACGTCAGCCGGCATCATGCCGAGGAACGGATGTGGAATCACAGCAAATGCAGGAGCTGCGAGGCCCAGCAAAAGTGCACACGAGCCAACAAGCACAGCGAACAGTCTCTTCATGCGTGTCTCACCCCCCTTCTGCGATGCAGACCCCGAAAGGTCTTCCGCGCAGCATGGGGCTACGCGCGGAGCTCTACGAACCGTTCTCGGGCACGAGGGTGATCCCGAGCCAGCTCATGAACTTCTCGAGCACGTGGAGCAGTCCCGGCGGGACATGCTTCATAAGACCGGCTGAGACACGCTCCTCTGCCCGCTCGATATTGCGCTGAATCTGCTTGTGAGCACGGGCGATGCCGGTCGTCTCTTCAGAACCCTCGACTTGCTCGGTCAGGTCCGGCCGTCCTGCCCACTCGGGCTTGCCTGCCCACTCGGGCTTGCCTGCCCACTCGGGCTTGCCTGCCCACTCGGGCCGCGAGTTTTCGTCGACATCTTCTTCCGTCACGCCCAGATCGGTCGTGTCCACCCAGGGGGCACCAGCGGCTGGCTGCTCCGTCACAGACGGGGGCGCGCTCGGCTCCACCGGCACCTGGCCATGCACGGCCTGTTCGGCGAGATCGATACCGAATCCGGCCGGGTCGGACGGGGGCATGGCACCGGCGAGCGCTGCCAGCGGCAATGAAAGCGCCAACAGACACGCTAGTGCAGCAATCACAGCAGTTCTCGGTCGGAGCATGTGGCCACCTCCCAATCGCTCTCAGGTCCTACACGGGCTACAACGAACGAGCCTCCTCTTGGGTTACGGTTCTAGGGAGAAAGACTTCCGGGATAATCACGGAGGCCGTCGATCGCGGCATCTCCGATTCCATCGATCTGGCCGTCGCTGCCATCCTCATCACGTGAGGAGTCGAGAGGCGCAGGTGGGGCAGGCGTTGCAGAAGGTCCTTCCTGCTCGGCATCGCCGCCATCTGGCTGTGCCGAAGGCGACTCGGGCGGAACCGGAGACACAGAGGGCGTACCCGATGGTATCGGGTCCAGCTGTCGAAGTTCGGACTCCACGGCATCTCTGACCGCAGCAGGCGCCCCCTCGACACGCTTGCGGATCTCATCTGCCCTCCGCTGGGCGGCCATCTCGTCGGGCTCAAGATCGACAGCCCTGCGAGCCGCATCGCGGAATCCTTCGACCGCTTCGTTTATCGCACGCGCAGACACGCTGGTGTTCATCAATCGCTCAATCTCACGGATGCGCTCGTCCGCGATGTCGAAGTACACATCGGCCTGACGCTCATTCGAGGACGTCAAAGCGATGTGCACCTGCTCTATCGCACGCTTGACAGAGTAGAGCACGTCCCCTGGCAGCGAATCGGAGGCGGCGGTCGCCACACCGGTCATTGCAAGCGCAAGCACGACGAAAGCGACGACCGCCCTCAGCAACGAGGTGCGCATCCGCACGCCTGAGGTCGACGAAGCGGCCGCAGCCACCACACGGGCACGCACTCGTTCCCGGGCGTCGGGCGACATCGGCTCGGCAGCCGAACGCAGGACATCGCAGACCGGCGTCCCGCAGCCGGCAGACCGGTCTTCGTATCCGTCACTCATCGGCACTCATCTCCTCGAGCAGTCTCGCCAGCGCGCGGAGTGCCCTGTGCTGCAACGCTTTGACCGAGCCTTCCGTCCGATCCAGGGTCTGCGCAGTCTGCCGGATGTCCACGTCCCAGAAGAAGCGACACGCGATGACAGCTGCCTGGTCCTCGGTAAGGTTTCGCACCGCTGACCTGACCACTGCGCTGTCCAGACGAGTCGCAATCTCCTCGTCGAGCACGATCGGGTCGGGACCCGCAAGCTCTTCGAGATCGTCTACCGGCTGAGGTATCCACCCCGTACGCCTCACATGGTCAACGGTCGTGTTCCGCGCAATGCGGAACAGCCACGCTCCAAACGGCACGCCACGCCGGTCATACGTCCGTATCGCAGCGAATGCCTTGAGGAACACCGTTTCCGTCACGTCTTCCGCCTCGTGCGGGTCGCGCAACCGCGCGTAGGCATAGGCGAAGACGCGGTCGACATAGATGTCGAATATGCGTCCGAACGCTTCGGCGTCACCCCGTACGGACCGCCGCACAAGCCTGTCAATGTGCCGCTCGTCGATCGCAGTCATCCGCGGTCTCGACCTCATATCCGTACTAACGCGACGCGTCGGCGTGAAGATACGGCCTCATCGTATGCGACGGATAGGGACGGCGGGGCGATCGAGCCAGCACACGGCCGGCTTACTTTCAGCCGAGCTCCTCCCAGAGCTTCGTGCTCAGGTAGCGCTCGCCGGTCGAGGGAGCGACGGTCACGACAACGGTGCCTGCGAGCTCGGGGCGCGCCGCAACCTGAAGTGCCGCCGCAACGTTTGCCCCGGTCGAGATGCCCACGAGCAGGCCTTCCTCGGCAGCCAACCGGCGGGCGGTCGCGATTGCCGTGTCGGCATCGATGGTGATGACTTCGTCGAGCAGATCGACGTCGAGCACAGCAGGGATGAAGTTCGCTCCGATGCCCTGGATGATGTGCGGGCCGGGGGTGATCGCCTCGCCGGCCAGTGTCTGCGTGATGATCGGCGACTCGGCAGGCTCGACAGCGATTGCGAGTGTGCCGGGCCGGTTCTCCTTGAGGTAGCGCCCGGCGCCAGTGATCGTACCACCGGTGCCCACGCCCGCGATGAAGGCGCCGAGCGTGTGGTCGCCCACCGCGCCGTGCACCTCGGGTCCGGTGGTCGCGTAGTGGACTGCGGGGTTGGCAGGGTTGTCAAACTGTCCTGCAATCCAGGCGTCCGGCGTCTCGGCCGCGACGCGCTCGGCCTCCTCGACCGCGCCCTTCATGCCCTTCTCGCGCGGGGTGAGGATGAGTTCTGCCCCGAATGCGGCGAGCAGCTTGCGGCGCTCGAGCGACATCGACTCCGGCATCGTGAGGATGACGCGGTAGCCGCGCTCGGCGCCCACGAGCGCGAGCGCAATCCCGGTGTTGCCACTCGTTGGCTCGACTATCACCGAGATGCCGGGCGTCAGCACGCCGCGATCCTCGGCATCCTCAATCATGGACAGGCCGATGCGGTCCTTGACCGAACCGCCCGGGTTGTGGGACTCCAGCTTCACCAGGACGGTCGCCTCAAGGCCCTCGCCGAGCCGATGAAGCGGGACGACCGGCGTATGACCAATCGTGTCGACGATGCTATCGAAGTAGTATGCGAATTCCTCCGCCATTGAAGACCTCCTCGGACTCGGTCAGAGCATCCGTCGCATGCGCACTCCCCTGCAGATTAGCACGAGACGCGATGTGTATTTCGCAGTACTGCTATGCGTTCACTACCAATACGCTGGTGGCTGCGCGAACCTGCGTCCCGGTTGACGATACCGAGGACCGGGGCTTCCCCGCTCTGCGTAGGCTGAGCACGCGCCCCCGACCTACTCCAGCGGTTCGAACGTCTCGGCAATCGCGATGAGCTCGTCTACGCTGAGTGCCGGATGCACCACCCATTCGCCGTCGGTGAGGCGTTCGAAAGCCCACGAGGCCATCCTCACTTCGACACCGTCGAGTGCGAACACGAGAACGTTGACCCTCATGGGTTCGCCCCCCTCCTCCAAAGACTTCCCCGTGTCGAAGAAGGAGACGGCCATCGCAGTGGTACCGCGCACGGTGTGCCGTGTGGGGGTCGCCGACGCGGGCACGTCGAACCCCTCGTACAGGAGCGAGAGGGTCCCATCTCGGCCACCTCCCTCCGGGCCGGGGTTGCGCCGCAGAAGGCGGCGCCGTTACCCACAGGCCAGATGTTACTCCGGTTTGGATGCACCCGCTATACAGTTCCATGCACAAGACGAGGCTGGGCGACCACGACAGCGAATACTCTGCTACGCTGCAGGAATGAGCGCGCTGGCGATCGAGGAGTTCCCGCTCGGCGACCCTCGCATCCGCGAGTTCGCCATGCTGCCCTGGAGCCTCTATCGCGGCGACCGGAACTGGACGCCCCCGCTCAACGGAGACCTGCTCGGCAGCAGGCTGCTCGGACTCGACGGCCTGCTCACCGCCGCGCACCCCTACCATCGCAGCGCGACGGTCACCCACTTCCTCGCCCGGCGAGACGGGCGGGCCGTGGGGCGCATCTCTGCGGCGGTTAACCGGCGCTTCAACGAGTATCAGGCTTCGTACGCCGACATCGGATTCTTCGGCTTCTTCGAGGCGGGGGAGGACTACGGGGCGGCGGCGGCTCTGCTCGACGCCGCCCGGGAATGGCTGACTGCCCGCGGGATGACCGCGATGCGCGGACCGGGTCAGTACTCGAATGCGACCCACGAGCGCCAGGGCATTCTAATCGATGGATTCGACACGCCACCGACTGTCGAGTGCACACACAACCCTCCTTACTACGATGAGTACCTCGAACGATGGGGCCTCTCGAAGATCAAGGACTACCACGCCTACCTGATCCATCTGGATCGCGTCCCGGCCGAGCGACTCAGTCGCGTCGCCGAAGGGGTGAGGAAGCGGAACCGGGTCGAAACGCGTACGGTCGACATCAACGACTTCACCGCCGAGATCGGCCGCGTCATCGAGATCTACAACCAAGCGTGGACCGAGAACTGGGGCTTTCTGCCGCTCACACCCGAGGAGGCGGAAGCGGTGGCCGACTCGCTGCGGCCGATCATCGATCCCGGTCTCGTCCGCCTCGCATCGGTCAATGGGGAGCTCGTCGCGATGATCGGCGCCTTTCCCGATCCCAACTGGGCACTGCGCCCGAGATGGGGAGCACTGGGAGACTCTGACCTCGTACGGACCGCACGGCTGCTGCGCATGCGAAGGCGTATACCCCGGCTGCGGCTCATGTTCTTCGGTATCGTGCCGGGTCATCGCATGCGAGGAATCGATGCGCTACTCTTCGACGAGACGTATCGCTACGCCGTTTCGCGCGGCTACCGGACTATCGAGGCGTCGATGCTGCTTGAAGAGAACGATCTCGTCCTGCGTGCCGCCGAGTTCGCGGGCGGCGAGCGCTACAAGACCTGGCGCATCTACGAATGCGGGCTCTGAGCGATGGGGGCTCCTGAGAACACGCCGCGAGCGTTCCTCGTCGCGTCGCTACTCCTGCTCGTGAGCGGCATCACATCGGCTGCAGGAAACGCGTTGATAGTTGCGCGCTTCCCCGACCGCCCGACCCCGCAAGATCTCCTGCTGCAAGTACTGCCGTCCGTCAAGTACGCGCAGTATGCCACCGAGATCGCGATAATCGGGTCATTCGTGGTGCTGTTCGCCTACGCGGCGCGCCATGCTCGCCACGAGTTCGCCGACATGGTCGCGGTGTTCGGCATCATGTACCTCGTGCGCTCGATATTGATGGTCCTCACACCCCTTGCGAACTCGTACGACGGCCCGGGGCATTTCGGGTTCATACCCCTCGACCAGCTGGGGATGTTCCCCTCGGGCCACGTCGCTGCCGCACTGCTCTGCTTCCTGGTGATCGACGCCCGGCGTGCGCCCGCCATGAAGCGCCTTGCCCTCGGGCTCATGGTCACTCAGTGGATTGCCCTGCTGCTCTCGCACGGGCACTATTCGATCGACATCGCCGGCGGAATCCTGCTCGGCTACTTCGTCCATCGCGAGTGGCGGGACGGCTCGCTCTTCGGCCCCGTGAAGCGGCTCATGGGAACGAACAGCCGGGCGGCTAGCGACTCAGCAGCCGCCTGAGCGATGACCCGTACCGTCCGTTGAGGGCATCGATGAGGGCATCGACCGTACTCCACGAGAACTTCCCCCCGGACATCGTGACCAGATTGCGCAGGGGCATCTCGAGCACCGCGCGCTCCACCAGCGCCCTCGTCAACGGATCGTCCATGCCGGCCGCCCGGCGACGCGCGGAGGCGAGGAGGCGCGGGCGGATCAGACGGCCGAGCGGAGTCGCCCCGAGGTCATCGACGGTCGATGTGCGGCTGAAGGGCCGTGTGGGTTCCGGCCGGGGCGCCGGGTGCCCGAGCATCGCCTCGAAGGCTATATCGTCGGCAACGTAAGCTCGTGGTCTCGCAGCCGGTGTCGCCGCAAACGAAGACTCGACTCTCAACGTAGCGCGACCCCGGATGTCGGCGACAGAGGCGCCGATTAGTATCTCGAACTCTCCGCGCTCGATCTGCCAGCCGGCCGAACCGACGTCGTAGAAGGCGAAGGCCCGGCGGTCGAGCGTCACGCATGCCTCGATGGTCTCGCCTGGAGCGAGCCTGACCTTCGCGAAACCTCCGAGCTCGAGTGCGGGGCGGTGCATCGTCGACGCGACATCCCGAACGTAGACCTGCACGACAGTGCTGCCGGAGCGACCCCCCGTGTTCGTGACCGGTACCCGCACCTCGACCACATCCCCGTCGGCGATCCAGTCCGCGGAGAGACGAGGTTGGCCATACTCGAAGGTCGTATAGGAAAGTCCGTGGCCGAAGTGGAACCTGACCGGAGCCGGTGCGGTCTGGAAGTACCGGTAACCGACGTAGAGTCCCTCGCGATACTCCACCTGACGGGGCGTGCCGGGGAAGTTCGCGTCTGCAGGCACGTCAGTCTGCCGCACGGGGAAGGTCTCTGCCAACCGCCCGCCCGGGTCCTCATCGCCGAACAGCACGTCAACTATCGCCAAGCCGCCTGCCTGGCCGCCGAGATACCCCTCGAGAATAGCCGCGGGCAGGTGTGCCCACGCCATCTCGACCGGGGCGCCGTTCGACAACACGACAACGGTGCGGGGGTTCTCGGCGCACACGGCTTCGATGAGGCGCTCGTGACCGGCGGGCAGGCGCAGGTGCTCGCGGTCGAACCCCTCGGACTCGCAGATTCCGGGCAAGCCGACGAAGAGCAGCGCAACATCAGCTGCGGCGGCGGCACAGACCGCCGACTCAATCAGTGCGTCGTCGGCATCGCCGGTCTGCGCGTCGTAGCCGCGCACGTAGATGAGTGAGGCCGAGGCCTCGATCCGTTCCCGCAGGGCGCCAAGTGGCGTGTCGAGGTGAGTGGGCGTGACGCGTGAGCTGCCCGCGCCCTGGTAGCGGGGAGACTCCGCGAAGGAGCCGATCACCGCAGTGCGCCCGGTCGGCTCGAGCGGGAGGATGCCGTCATTCGTAAGCAGCACTGTGCTCCCGGCGGCGGCGCGCCGGGCAAGCTCGTGGTGATCGGCCGGGTCGAAGGAGACCTCGCCACCTTGCAGAGCCGGCAGTGCCCTCAGTGCCAGCTCGACGACACGCCCGGCCGCCGCATCGAGCAGTGTCTCAGCCAGGCTTCCGTTCGCGACCGCGTCACGTATCGCGATATCGTAAGCCCCGGCACTCGACGGCATCTCGAGATCTAGTCCGGCGGCGATGGCTGCCACGCGGTCGTTCGTGGCGCCCCAGTCGCTCATGACGAGACCATCGAAGCCCCACTCTTCCCGCAGAATGTCGGTAAGCAGGTGCCTGTTGTCCGAGCAGTACACGCCGTTGACCCGGTTGTACGCGCACATCACCGCCCACGGCGCGGAATAGCGCACGGCGATCTCGAAACCGGTGAGGTAGAGCTCGCGAAGCGTGCGCTCATCGACGATCGTGTCGACGGTCATGCGGTGTGTCTCCTGGTTGTTCACCGCAAAGTGCTTGAGGCAGGCCCCGACTCCGGCTGATTGGATGCCGCGAACGAGCGCCGCTGCCATTCTTCCCGAGAGCAGCGGGTCCTCCGAGAAGTACTCGAAGTTGCGCCCACAGCACGGGTGTCGCTTGAGATTCAGCCCCGGGCCGAGCACGACCGAGACACCCTGGACACGCGCCTCGGTCCCCACCGCACGTCCAACCGCCTCGGCAAGCTCAACGTCCCACGAGCATGCGATGGTCGCTGCCGGCGGGAGACAGGTCGCCGGAACGCTCGGCGACAGCCCCGGCTCATCGACTGCGATGTCGACTTCCTTGCGCAGGCCGTGAGGGCCGTCCGCCATTCTGACAGCGGGGATGCCCGCCCGGGCCACCGGTTGCAGGTGCCACATATCCTGGCCGGAGACGAGCCGCACCTTTTCATCGAGAGAAAGTCCTGCGACGATCTCGCGAGCGCGGGCCGCAACGTCCATCTCGGGCATGGGAGCGCTCACTCCTGTTCGGCGATCGCCGCCACCACATCGTTCAGGAACCTCGCTGCACCGACGACAAGGTCCGGGTCCATGAGGTCGAGCGTGTCGCGCTCGGAGTGCGCGTACTCGGCCATGAAACCGGCGATGTCGCTTGAGGCCAGCGCGATGGCGGGGCGGCCGTAGAGCCCGAGGATCGCGTGATCACTCTGGAACCACTGGGGACCTTCGGACATCATCGGATGAGCGTCCAAAGCCCTTCGGACCGCCGCTTCGACATCGGGCGGGCAGTCGTAGAACGAGACGTGGTTTGTGGTGTCGTGCTGCCCCAGGTCATCGACGTTGATGCCGAGGATGATGTCGTCGAAGCGCCCCTCGTTCTCGGCCACCCAGAGCATCTCACCGGGATTCGCGTAGTTGTCCTCGCCGTTGAACGGCACTATCTCGATGCTCGGCCCTTCCCGGTACCCCGAGAGCAGCTCCGCCAGGCCGAGGAGTGTCGCCACACCGCTCGCGTTGTCCAGTGCACCCGGCGAGCCCCTTCGGCTGTCGATGTGCGCCGTGAGCACGATGCGGCCGGGACAACTGCCCGGGAGCGTCGCCACCACATGCTCGGCGGTGGCGGGGACCCGGCGCGAGTCCAGTCGGAGATGCACGTCTTCGCCGAGTAAGGCCAGCAGTCGGGCCCCGTCCACATCCTTCATGTACGCGTTCGGGATGTCCAGATCGCCGTCCTCGAAGAGCGGAAACGGGTACTGGCTGCCCACCATTCCGGGGTCTCGCCCCGTGGCCGCGACGACTGCGGCGGGGGCATGTTCCTCGAGTGCCCGGATGACCCGGCGGTGGCTCTCAGGGTTGTAGAAGGTGAAGTTCTTGGGCATGATCTGGCCCGCGGCAAGCTCGCCGTGGATGAGTACGACCGCCCCGCGAACAGCCTCGGTCTCTAGCTCCTCGGCCGACGAAGCCGCCACAAGGGGAGCGACGACATCGCAGGGAAGCGAGTACGGGCCCACGAATGTCTCTTGACTCTCCCCTCCCGCCTCCAGGACCGCCGCACCGTACTCCCACTCGATGCAGCCGAACGTAGTGCGCCGCACGTCGAAGCCGAACGAGTGCATGCGCTCGGCGAACATCGCTGTGGCCATCCGGTTGCCGAAGCTGCCCACGTGCCGGTCGGGGTAGGACACGAGCTCTCGCAGGTACTCCTCGATCCGCTCTCTCATCACGGGATCACGCTCGTGCCCGCCTCACCCGCGACAATACGTTCGATGTCGTCCAGACTCCCGATAGCTGCGCGTTTCCCTGTCGCCCTGACGAACCGCACGGCCGCCTCGACCTTGGGTCCCATAGAGCCGCTCGGAAACTCATAGGATGCGATCTCATCGGCGGTCACGCGCCCGAGGAGGCGCTGCGTGAGGGTGCCCCACTCGAGATAGACGCCGTCGGTATCGGTCGCCATCACAAACAGGTCGGCACCCAGCTCACCAGCGAGAAGCGCGCTGGCCAGGTCCTTGTCGATGACGGCTTCTGCGCCCACCAGCGTCCTCGAGCCATCCGGAAGGTAGGCCGTGGGGATGCCGCCACCGCCCGCGCAGATGACGACCGTACCCTTCTCGATAAGCCATCTGATGGGGTTCAGTTCGAAGATGCGTTTGGGCTCGGGAGAGGCCACAACGCGGCGCCAGGCACCGCCGTCCTTCTTGAAGACCCAGCCCTTCTTCTTACAGAGGCGATCGGCCTCCCTCTTGGTGTACGTTGGCCCGACGAACTTCGTCGGGTTTGAAAACGCCTCGTCGGCCGGGTCGACCTCGACCATCGTGAGAATGGTCGCGAGCGGCTTCTCGAACGGAAGCAGGTTGCCGAGCTCCTGTTCGATCACGTAGCCGATCATGCCCTCGGTCTGTGCTCCGAGAACGTCCAGCGGATATGGTTCGACATCCGCGTAAGCCGCTGCCTGAAGCGCGAGCAACCCGACCTGAGGGCCGTTACCGTGTGCGAGGACCAGATTGTGCTCCATCGCGATGGGCGCAAGGGCGTGCGCCGCGATCCGGACGTTCTTGCGCTGCGTCTCCGCAGTCATCGGTTCCGACCGCTTGAGCAGCGCATTCCCGCCCAGCGCAACCACGATGGTCTGCTTCTGCATGAAGACTCCTCGGAATTGTGTTGTAGATGCGCCGGTGCTCTCAGGTCTGGTATACCCTGCCAGCTCACAAGGTCAATCGAGACGCCGGATACTCTTTCACGAACCTGAGCCCTGTCTCAGCCGCCTAGAGATCGAGCGGCTCGGGGTGCTCGATGCTCATGGGAGCCGAACCCTTGACCGCGAGCCCATCAGTGGTGATTCGCGCCTCGTCCACGCTGAGCCCCGGAGCCGCACTGAGATACCGGTTCAGGTAGTCGATCAGAGCGCCACCCGCCTGGTCCCGCCGCGCTCCGCTCACCGAGAAACCCTCGACGCGCAGCGATGTGAGTCCCGGACTCGTGATGCGCCCGCCGTCGTACGCGAAGGGCGCCTCCGCCTTGGCTTTGTAGCGAGAACCCTCCGTGAACAGCGTCACGTTCAAGGCGGCCACGTCCTCATCCGGAAACGCCACGCTGACGTCGCCAATCGAGAAGCTCTCACCGCTGACGCTCGTCTCATAGCGGTAGACGCTCATCAGGGCAGCCATCTCCTCGGCGGTGAAGGTCGCCTCGAACGACTGGCTGCCGAAGGTGCGAACCAGCGTGAGGTCGACCGGGCCGGCCGGGAACGTCGCCTTGACGCTCGCCTTGCGCATAGCCGATTCCCATGCGGACTCATACCGTTCGAAGCCCGGTCGCGGGGCAGAGGCGCTGCCGGAGCTGCTGATGGCCCAGGCGATGAGCCCCACCAGCCCGGCAAGCACCACGAAGGCTACCGCGGCGATGATCCACGTCGCGTGCCGGGATATCGCTGAAGGCTGCTGAGGACTCGTGGGCGATGCGGGCGTCACGTGCATCCTCCCGTACGGTTCACCAGGGCGCAGATCGCGGTGTTCGGGCGTCGCTGACCAGTCTAACATCGTGGGAACCGGCGATACGGCTCGGTACCGGAGCGTGAACGAACGGGTAGACTGCAACGTCTTATGGCGTGGTGACGACGTGTCGAAAGAAGGCGATGTCAGATGAAACGCATCTTTCGTTTGTTCGTGCTGATGTCGGTAGCCGTCCTCGTGGCCGGCCTTTCCCCCGGCTGCGCTGATGATTCCTCCGGCACACTCGAGGTGACGCAGGCGGACAGGGGATCGACACTCGATATGCAGGTCGGTCAGCAAATCAGCGTCACCCTTGAGGCGAATCCGACGACCGGCTACCTGTGGACAGTTGAGGGAGAGGTACCCGGGCAGCTCCAGCAGGTCGGCGAGGCCAGGTACACCTCCGAGTCAGACGCGCTCGGCGCCGGAGGCTCTGAGGTCTGGACGTTCGAGGCCGTGGCCCCGGGTGAGGGCACGCTCAAGCTCAAGTACTGGCGATCGTTCGAGCCCGACGTCGACCCGATAGAAGAGTTCCAGATGTCCGTTAGCGTCGAGTAGCGTCCCGGCGCCGGACAGACTCAACAATGCGCCTTAGAGGGCGCGGACGCCGCGCTTCCACACCTCCGCGACCACGCGCCCTGCAGGCCGGTAGGCCAGGTGCACGTGGTTCGGGGCATCGAGCACCACGAAATCGGCGGCAGCGCCCGGCGACAGACGGCCGACGTCGCTGCGGCGCAGCGCCGCCGCCCCGCCGGCGGTGGCGGCGAACAGCGCCTCGGCGGGCGTCATCAGCATCTCGCGTACGGCCAGCGCGATACAGAGCGGCATCGACGTCACGTACGAGCTGCCCGGGTTGCAGTCGGTAGCGAGAGCCACGGTGATGCCTGCGTCGAGCAGAGCGCGGGCATCCGGATATGGGCCGCGAGTCGAGAAATCGGCGCCCGGCAGCAACGTGACAACGACACCGGAGTCGCGCAGTGAAGCGATGTCGGCGCCGGTGAGGTGCGTGCAGTGGTCCACACTCGCCGCTCTGAACTCCACAGCAAGCCGCACGCCGGGCCCGTGCTCCAACTGGTTGCCGTGCAGGCGCGGAAGCAGACCCGCTGCGACACCTGCCGAGAGCACCGTCCGCGTCTCTTCCTCGTCGAAGGCACCGGTATCGCAGAATACGTCGACCCAGCGCGCGAACGGCGCGCACGCCTCGAGCATCTCTCCCGTGACGAGCGCGACATACGCTGCACGGTCCTCCGTGTACTCGGCAGGCACGACATGCGCGCCGAGGAAGGTCGTCTCCGGGGTGAACTCGCGCGCCACCTCGAGCAGCTTCACCTCGTCGGCAACGGTAAGCCCATACCCGCTCTTGATCTCGATGGTGGTGGTCCCGAGCGAGAGCGTCTCCTCGGCAAGCCGGCGCGTGTTCGCCCGCAACTTCTTGGCCGAGGCGGCGCGTGTCGCCGAAACGGTCGTCATGATACCGCCGCCGGTGTAGGCACCCTCAGCTTTTACGATCCCGAAAGCAAGCGTTACGGCGCCCTTGGCCACATTATCCTC
>JACUUN010000236.1 GCA_014859265.1 Coriobacteriia bacterium | reverse complement strand
ACCTCGTTAACGGCCCCGTTGCTGTGGATAGATACCATTGCGGGATGACCACCCAGGGCCTCTAGTACGCACCGCAGAAACTCGACCTGCCGGTCCATGCGGCCACTTCGGCGGTCGAGTCCAATCTCTCCGACAAACGCGAACCTCGGCAAGAGTTCAATAAGCTCTCCCGGGTCAAGTCCACCACCCTTCGCAACGAGCGCGGGATGAGCGCCTAGACCCCAAACCACGCGCTGATCACTTCGGCCAACCACACGCCTAGCCTCTTCCGGTGAGCGAGTGACCGCGAACACAACAGAGGGTGCCAATCGTGCCAGCTGATCAGCAGTAGCATCGGGAGCAATGTGCGCGTGGCAGTCGAGCAGCGGCAGGCTGATCACGGCAAAGCCCTTGCCAGTTCCGCTAGTCCGCGTTTACAGAGTTCCGCGGCCTCAGAAAGGTCGTATTCGTCGGGAAACGGCCCCTGTGCCAGAAGCGTAAACTGATCGATATCCTTCTCGGCTGCCGAACGTACGGCCAGCACGTCGGCTGCTCGTCGCTCGGTCAGATACGGCATCGATTCTGCCTTCACCGTGTCCATTAAGTACTGTGTCTCGTCCAATACGCCGGCCGCAAGTAGCGACCCTCGACGTGTGAGACAAGCGACACATAGCCCGCAGTTGTAGTTAGGGTTCCCGCCTCGATACAGTCGACCGTCCATCTTGCCGCACGACAGCGTGAAAGGAACTCCCTCCGAGAATGAAGAGTTCCGATTAGCCAACGCAACCAACTCGCCTTTGGTCACCAGTTCGTACGGATTCTGGAGGTGCACCTCGAGTCCGAGCGCATTGAGGACTTGCTGGACTTGCCTAATCGTCCAAGGGTGCGTGGACCGCGTGGATAAGACACCGCCGCGGTTGTTCCCCAGCGACGGATTGAGGCTAGTAAATCCATTCTCAGGCACTTCCACCTCGCCGCAACCTGACGCGGTGGCAAGCGCGACGGCCAAGGCGAAGAAGAGCAGGCTCCGGCTGCGCGTTGATTCCTCGCGCTTCTTGGCGGTCTCAGCGATACGCACCTGCCGATACTCCGAGTCGATGCCCGGCACATCCTTCAGCCAATTCCAGACTCGATCCTGTGATCCTTTGACTGTCGGGTTATCCCAGTGCGCAACGAATGCACGTCGCGGTCCTTCGGCGCCAATCACAGCCGCCGCCATGGAGTCGAGGCCCCCGCTGATTAGCGCCACCGTCTCCGGGCGTTC